>CAYTSI010000029.1:0-31643 GCA_964440465.1 uncultured Spirochaetales bacterium | reverse complement strand
CGGAGAAACTGATCTGTATTCGATTTCAGTTCCTTCTCAGTCGTCACCAAAACCGATTTTCTTCTCCAGCGATTTCCCGGAGGCGAACCCTTTAACGGTCCATACAACGAGGAAACGGAAAACGGGGAAGACAACAATGCCGGTAACGAAGGCCGCGGCGAATCCGGAGGCGGAGTCGTTATAAAAAGCAACGATAAGCCCGGCAAGCGCGAAAAAGAAAGACGTTGCCAGCCAGGAGAGGCGTTTAAAGCCGGTAATTACTTTCAGTTCCCTGTCGTTCCCCACTCGGAACCCCCGCACGACCAGGACGAGAATACGGGCAAAGCCGAAAGCCGCGGTTCCGGCGGCCAATGCGCCGGGAAGCACATCTTCGGCATAGTAATAGGGAGCAGCCGCAAGAAAGCAGATTACCGCCCCCGCAATGCCGATAAGCCAGGAGAGACGCTTGAAGCCGATTACAAGAGGGGTGTCCTCTTTTTTCATAACTTCGCCTGATACGCCTTTATAATCTCGCCGATATACATGCGATGGAGGTCCCGGGAGCCGTCGGCCTCCTCCGGGTAGTGCTTGTAGATGTTTTCATCGAGAAAGTGTTCCTCTTTTACGTCGTCCCGGTATATCTTCCGGCAAACGAGAACAAGGCGGGCCTGCTCAAAACTCACGGTATGATAATCCAGCTCCATCGGTATCAGTCCCGTCTCTTTCGCCTTGTCAACATCCCTGCCGGAATGGGTCCCGCAGTACCGCAGGGCCGCGTTGTTCAATTTTGGAAAAAAGGAGAGGGTGTGATAGTCGGCGGATTCCATAAACTCAAAGGTGTACCGGCTTAACCGGACAAAACTGAAAGCAACCGGCCTCTGCCACAGAAAGCCGGCCCCTCCCCAGGCGGCGGTCATGGTGTTCCAGGATTCAGGAGTGCCCGCCGTTACCAGCATCCATTCATGCCCGATACTTTTAATAAAATTGTCCCGTATGTTTTCAGGCTGTACCGTTTTCAAATTACTATTCATACTCAAGACCTCACTCTTTCCACGGAAAAATCATCCCCCGCAGCGTCCGTTTTCCCACCCGCTCGCGGTCTTCCTTCAGCAGTTTGTTCCAGGGAATGCTTTTCTTGTCGGCGTTGGTATTTGCTTCGAGATGGTCGTACTTATAGAGGCGCAGCTTCAACGCCGCCTGGTGCCAGATAATAATGCCGGCGAACCCCGGAAGCAGAAACGCGGTCAGAATTGAAATAATAAAGACTGCAATTGTCGCCAAGCCCAGGAAAATGGTAAATCCGGTGTTGTCGATAAACACGATGAAAGATTTTTTAAATATCTTACCGATTTTTGTATCGAGGCGGGCACGGATAGCAAAAAAGTATTGAGACGCCAGCCACCAGGCGATACTTGCCCAAAAAATGATTGATAGTGCCCCGATTCCGAGCATGCCGCCGACGGAGAGGTAAAAGGGAAACCCGATAACGATCAAAACGACCTGAGCTGTAGTTATAAAAGAAAGAAACAGACCGCTTTTCCAAATTTCTTTAAAATAGGAAAGAAAATCCTTCATTGTCGGCGTTTCATAGTCAACCATCTGTTTTATAAACATCGACGCGGCACCGATATAGATATGAAATGCCGTTACAACGATAAAAAACACGATAAACGCGGGAAGCAGACGCGCGCGGAGAAGATACGGTCCCCAGACACCCGCCCCCATGAGAATGACAAAGCCGATGTTGATCATGACCACCCGCAGCAGGTTGTCCCAGAAATCAAAAAACGCCTTTTTTATTAAAAATCCGATCATACGCTGTGCCGATTGTATCAGGCTTGCCGGGGAGAAACAATATCAGGAGAAAAAAAATGCCGTCCCGGAGGGACGGCAGGTCTGATGCAGTTTTACAAGCCGAATTAGCCTGAAATTTCAATAGCAGCGTCGGCAGCCGAAGCCGCGTCAGGCGCGTAGATATCGGCACCAATGCTTTCGCAGTAATTTTGGGTTACGGGGGCCCCGCCGATCATAATTTTCACCTTGTCGCGATATCCGGCTTCTTCAGCCGCTTTCACGACGTTTTCCATTTCAGTCATGGTTGTCGTTAACAGAGCGGAACACGCGATAATGTTGGCGTTGTTCTCTTTTGCCGCTTCGACAAACTTTTCGGCGGAAACGTCAATCCCTAGATCGTGAACTTCAAGACCCTTTCCTTCCATCATAATCTTTACCAGATTTTTCCCAATGTCGTGAAGGTCTCCTTTTACCGTACCAAGGACTACTCTGCCCTTCACCTCATCCGCGTCTTCCGCGAGAAGGTCTTTGATGACCTCGATTCCCGTATTCATAGCACGGGCGGCTATGAGTACTTCCGGTACATAAACTTCGTTCTTTTTAAACTTTTCACCGATAATACCCATTCCGACCATGAGGCCTTCGTTGAGGATCTGTTTTCCTCCCATGCCTTCATCACGTGCTTTCTGAACAAGGTCTTTCACTTCGTTAGCCTTGCCTTTCTGCAGTTGTTCAGAAATTTCCTGTAAAATACTCATGTTTACCCTCCAATATTTTTAACCGGACTCTATCCGGTTTTTTCCTCTAAAATTCGTCCCATCGACTCCCGGTACTTGCCGGGGCTGACACCGGTAATTCGTTTAAAAACTTTGGAAAAATAACTCTGGTCTTCAAAACCGGTCATAAACGCCACATCAACAAGGGGAATTGAATCGTCCATTAAGAGGCGCTTGCCGTTCGTTACCCGGACCTTGTTCAGGTAATTATTGAAGTTCATTCCCATTTCCTCTTTAAACACCTTGCTGAAGTAGGACGGGCTGATGTTTGAAACATAGGCCACGTCGTTTAAAGAGATCTTGTTCATATAGTTTTTCTTAATGTATTCCAGGGCTTTGTAGATGACATCCACGTGTTTGACGTCTTTCAAATCGAAAACACAGTCGCTGAACCGGACCATAATTTTTGAAAGCCATACCGCGAGCTGATCGACGGTACGGAAGGCGTGGACTTCGTTGATATATTTAAAATTCAGTCCGAAAATCTCCTCCGTTGAAGCCCCCCCCTCGAGGGCCGCTCTTGAAAGTACTACAATGAGTTCAAGCACCCTGGCTTTAATGATATCGAGTTTATTGGAAGAGAAAAACACATGTCCGAGAATATCATTTAATACTTTTTTCGCCCCGGCCTTATCGCCGGACGATATCAGCCGAAGCAGTTCCCGCTCCTTCTCTATTGGATAATCGGGAATGTCTTCCCTGCCGCCCATACTCTTCAGATACGGCAGGTAGTCCTGAATGTCCTCGTTCAGCTTTGTTACTTCTTCCTGCTGGTGAAGAAATTTTTTCGTTTCTTCTTCGGAAATTTTCCTGCTTAACAGGTACAGCATTTCCGAAAGGCTGCCCATTCTGCTATGGTCGACCCGGGGGACTCCTTCAGTAAGGTCCTTCAGCGCTCGCGCGGCGGCGGGAGCGAGACTATACTTGCCGATAATTTCGGCCACGAAATCGTCCCTGTCGTACAGCAGCACCGGCCCGCCTAAAAAAGCGGCGGCCATTGTATCTCCGATCATCAGCGGGGACGCCCAATGGACTAAGCCGATTGGACAGAAAAAAGTATATTTTCCTTCAAACCGTTCCGATTGATAAATACCGTATTTATGGGCGTTCGTACAGTTTACCTTATGTCCGATAGCTTCCTGAAAGGATTTGCAGAAGGAACAGGTCCCGCCGTTTCCCAAATTACACCCGTAAATGCACTCACCGTCGGTATCGACAAGCACGCAGTTAGTGTTTGTCGAGGCGCAGTATACATCTATAAGCCGTTTCGCGTTGTATACATCGAACATTGTTACATTCTTTACTATTTCTTTGTTATCGTATAACCGATTTCCGGAAAATTCGATGATTTCCAAAGCTTCTCCTCAATGTATAAAAAACCACCGTATCCGGCGTTTTTGATACTATACTATATTTT
Source organism: uncultured Spirochaetales bacterium (assembly GCA_964440465.1). GTDB lineage: Bacteria > Spirochaetota > Spirochaetia > SPDA01 > CAZSGZ01 > CAZSGZ01. The sequence continues at coordinate 27,677 of CAYTSI010000029.1, read as the reverse complement.
ATATATATTCAATGTATAGAAATATTTTACAAGATTTGTGAAATAATAGACAAAATGCTGATTTTATTAGCGGCGATTGGACTCGAACCAATGACCTAACGGATATGAGCCGTTTGCTCTGCCAGCTGAGCTACACCGCCAAATTTGTAAAAAGCACTATACCAATACGGCTGTTTTATGTCAATATTCAAACAATGATTCATACAACGGAACTAAAAGTACGTACCTACGAATGCGATTCCAACCGGCACGTGAATAATTCGGTGTATCTGCAGTATTTAGAATACGCGAGGACCGAATTTTTATACGACATCGGGTTTGACTACGACACGATGAAAGAAGAAGGATACGCGATATTTGTTACAACTATCAATATCAGCTACCGTGCGTCGGCAAAGTGGGGAGACAAGCTGATAATCCGTTCAAGGCCGATAAAAAAACGGGCCGCGTCCGGTGTTTTTCATCAGGAGATTTTGCATGAGGGGGGGGCCGCGATATGTGATGCCCAGGTTACCTGGGCGTTTGTCAATTCCGACGGCCGGCCGGCGAAACTGCCGAAAAAATATGACAGAGAGGAACTGCAGCCGTAATGCACGCGTATATTCGCTACCGCGGTAAAAAATACAGATCGATACGGCTCCACATCCGCACCGATGCCGAATTTAACGATATCCTGCAGGAACTGAACGAAATTGAGCTTGCCGATATACCGATATCCAGCGAACAGATTATGTACGCCATACTGGAGCTGATCAATAACTCGCTTCGTGCCCAGAAAGAAAAACGCACGCGGAAAAAGATACTTTCCGAATTTTCTCTTGCCGGAGAGGGCGGTTTATTCATAAAAATCCGCGATTGGGGGGGCGGTTTTGATATTTCAAAACTGCCCTACGATCTCAGTTCCTCGACGGACGACGTGGACACGAACAGCGAAACATTTCAAAACTACCGGGAGGAACACGGGTACATGCGTTTCGGAATCGGATTGTACGTGGTAAAAAAGACCTTCGACTCCTTCAAGCTTTATTTTATCGATGAAGAGCTGCAGCAGGTACAGTGGGAATCGGGAGAGGCACGCGGCACCTGCATTGAACTGCAGCTGAAGGGGACTTCCTTAGAAAGGAGCAGCCGATGAATGAGCAAAAACGTGATTCCCGGGACAGGGCGTACGCGAAAGTTATCTTTCCAGAGGACAATCTGCCCGGGTATGTGCGGGACATCAGCAAAACCGGGTGCCGCATCGACTTAGTAAAAAAAGTTTCCTGGACAACGGGAGAGAAAAAGAAAATCGTTATCGTTCCGGAGGAGCATGTCGGATTTGCCCCGGTACACGGAACAGTTGAGGTCCGCTGGCTTAGGCCGGGAGAAATATATAACAGCGTGGGCGTCCGTTTTATAAGTGTTCAGGACGAGGATTCAAAGAAAAATTACAAGTTCCTTCTCAAATTTTTTGAGTCGAAATAACTTATTCTCCCTCGAAAAGGTCCACTGTCGGCGGAGCGGCGCCGCCCTCCCAAACGTCCTCATCCTCCCGCGTAAACTCGCGGCCGTAAATTAAATCGAAGAGATAGCGGAAATCCTCGGGCTGCATTTCCAGAAAGAGAATGCCGTAATAATGGGTGTCCTCCTCATCGAACCTCCGCATTACCCTGGAGGGAACAACCATCTTCCGCCGATCAAACTGCATTACCAGATCAAAATCGGTATATAAAACGAAATTTTCAGCAAGATCGTCCGCCGGATGGGCGAAGAGCAGACCGGAAGCACTGATGTCAACGATGCTTGCCGAATATTCCACGGCTTCCGGAGCTTTGCCTTTAAAATAGCCGTGAATTTTCAGGGAGTATGCCAGAATTTTCGAAAACTGATCGACATATTCAATCAGGGCTTCGGTAATTGCCCGGTGTTTATCGTAATTATTTGCAAGATAAATGTATCCTGCAACATATTCCTGGTAGAGAATGGGGCAGTACAGTTCGGAAAAAATGTCTTCCGTCCGTTTTTCCGCGATGATACTTTCAATTTTCAGCTGCAGATTTTTTTCCAATGTCCCCTCATCGTGAAGCTGGTTCCGTATTTTCTCCTGATCGATAACGTCGATGTCCCCGCACCGGTCTAATTCGAATTTGTACGATTCGGTCTGCGGGATATACAGCATTTTTCCGTACCGGGAAATGGCCCGCTCTTCAAAGGTCTCCGGTTTTCTTCCCCGAAACATCTTGATTGTTTCGGAGGAAACAATTTCTTGTGCCTTCGCGCGGAAATCGTTCATCAGCCCCTGCAGGCTGGTATTTTCGATTTCATCCACCGCGGCGGGCTTATGGGCCGGGTTGTATTCTTCGGACCGCGGAAAGTCCAATACAATTTTCTGTCCTTTTGAAATAAAATGAACGGAAACATTTTCAGGCGGCACCACCCGCTCATACTTCCGTTCTAAGTTCTTTATAAGGTTCTCCGGATAACCGCAGGTAACGGTCCCCGGACCGTCTTCAATAATTTTTGTCTCGAAGGTCATCGTGTGTCCAAAATATGAAAAAAAGGACTGCAGCTCCTCCCCTTCCTGCAGGTTTTCCGGGGCCCCGCCGCTAACGGTCAGGATAATTTGTTTCGTGTCGAACTTTTTTACACAAGCGGTAAACTGCTGCTGCCGGACCCGTACGTTCAGTTCAATCTGCTTGTCCCGAACACTTCCGAGAATATATTCCTTTTCTATTCTTCCTACCTTAATCCCCATGAAACGGCTCCTTGTTAAAAAATGCTGCCTTTAATACTGATGGATCCACCGGTACACATTTGGTTCATACGGTCCTTCAATTTCATAGGAATGCCCTAATTCGGCCAAATCTACCTGCATGTCGGTTATCAGCCACGTACCGTTCTCTTCAATGCAGTATATTTCACCCGCCGCCCTGCCGGGCCGTCCAAGCAGCCGAACATCCGCCCTTCCCGAACTGCCTTCGATGAATATTTCCCCAATCCGGAAATCATCCGGTATGTTTCCCCGTTCAATATGATATCCCGCGAGCCGCTTTAATTCCGGCAGGGCATCCGGCGAGGCGGCATCTTCCGCCACACTCCCGTTCGCGAGGGCCCGGAGAAACCGCTCTATCCCGCCGAACACCCTGTTTTCCTCTTCCGTACCGGCAAAAACAGTGTGCAGCTTCCCGATAACAAGGTCCTCACCCGCGACGGACCCTCCCGTCTGCCTCGCGAGAAGAAATTCCTTTCCCGGCAGCGGAGGCTTGCTCTGCCGTTCTTCAGCCTTTCCGGCCGCGGTACGTTCGGTTTCCACAAGCTCCATCGTCATAGTTTCCGACGGTTTCTCCGTTACCTTTCTTGTCGATTCTGAAACCTTCGTTTCGTTTTCAACCGGTGCCGTCTCGCCGCCGCCGCCTTTCTCTTTTGTGCAGGAGAGGAGAACAACGGCACAACAACACGCGATTGCCAAAGCTGCTTTTTTCATTGGTCTTATTATATCATCCCGGGCCTTTTCTGTCCTATGGACAGAACGTATACAAGCCATTAATATACAATCATAATTCCACAAGGAGCGCAATATGGGCCTCTCCCTCACAAAAAAAATTCTTCACGAGCATGCGCGGACCGGATCGTTAGACGCGGGAAAACAGCTCGGGATTCGCGTCGACCAGACGCTGACCCAGGACGCCACGGGAACCATGGTGTATCTGCAGTTTGAATCGATGGAGATACCCCGGGTAAAAACCGAACTTTCCGTTTCGTACGTGGACCACAATACACAGCAGTCCGACTTCAGGAATATGGACGACCATATTTATCTCCAGGACACTGCAAAAAAATACGGTCTCTTTTTTTCACGCCCTGGAAACGGGATCTGCCATCAGGTCCATCTCGAGCGTTTCGGCATACCCGGGAAAACCCTCCTCGGCTCCGACTCCCATACCCCGACAGGCGGAGGCCTGGGGATGATCGCGATCGGCGCCGGCGGCCTCGATGTCGCGGCCGCGATGGCAGGCGCTCCCTTTTATCTTGCCTCTCCGCGTGTTATCGGGGTCCGGCTGACGGGAAAACTGCGGCATATGTGCAGTGCCAAGGACGTTATTCTCGCGCTGCTGAAAATGGAAACGGTAAAAGGGGGCGTCGGGAAAGTTTACGAATATTTCGGCGAAGGGGTGGAAACCCTCTCGATACCCCAGCGTGCAACTATTACCAATATGGGGGCCGAACTCGGCGCCACCACTTCGGTCTTTCCCTCGGACCGCCGGACGAGGGACTTTCTCTCCCTGCAGAAACGTGAGAGTGTCTGGCGGGAACTGAAGGCGGACCCGGACGCGGAGTATGACCGGGTCATCGATATTGACCTGTCCCGAATCGAACCGATGGCAGCGGCCCCCCACATGCCGGACAATGTCGTTCCAATCCGCGAACTCGCGGGCAAAAAGGTCGATCAGGTGGCCATCGGCTCCTGTACGAATTCCTCCTTAAACGACCTCGGCATCGCCGCCGACATTCTCGACGGCAAAACAATCGCCGACACCGTTTCCTTAGGCGTTTCCCCCGGCTCGAAACAGACCATCGAAGGGGCGCTGTCGGCGGGGATTTTTGAAAAACTCGTCCACAGCGGCGCCCGCGTCCTCGAAAGCGCCTGCGGTCCCTGTATCGGCATGGGGTTCGCGCCCCGCTCCGGGGGCGTTACCCTGCGGACCTTCAACCGGAACTTCAAAGGTCGAAGCGGCACCGCGGACGCGGAGATATATCTTGTTTCACCGGAAAGCGCCGCCGCCGCCGCCCTGTACGGCGAGATCACCGACCCGAGGACCTGCGGCCCTGAAATGGTCACCGATTATTCCCGGTTTACGACCGTAGATGAAACCATGATTATCCCGCCGGCATCCCCGGAAGAGGGCAAAACAATTGAAGTGCGGCGGGGCCCGAACATCCGGCCCTGCCCGAAGGGAAACCCGGCGCCGGAAACCATTACCGCTGAAGTGCTTCTTAAAACGGAAGACAATATTACCACCGACCATATCATGCCGGCGGGTTCGATAATTCTCCCCCTCCGGTCAAATATTCCGGAGATTGCAAAACATCTCTTTGAATCGGTGGACCCTGAGTTTTACAGCCGGGCGGTCAATGCCGGGAGCGGTATCATCGTGGGAGGGGAAAACTACGGTCAGGGATCTTCCCGCGAACATGCAGCCCTTGCCCCGATGCATCTGGGCATACGGGCGGTACTGACGAAGAGTTTCGCCCGGATCCACAAGGCGAACCTCATAAACTTCGGGATCCTCCCGATTACCTTTCAAAACGCCGGGGATTACGATACCGTCGATGAGGGAGACACACTGGAACTTCCGCTTTTCCGGGAGGAGCTGACAACGGGAACTCCGATTACCATACACAATACGACGAAAAATACTTCCTGTACGGGAATAACGGACATTGACGACCGGGGAAGGGCCGTTATTCTCGCGGGCGGTTTGCTGGCGTATACAAAGCAGAACGCCGCGGACTAGGCGGATTTTACGGTGGAGTGGAAAGAAGCAATACTGAACCATCTCGACAGGGACTATACCGAACCGATCCGTGACACTCTGTGGGGACACATCTACGTTTCCGGAGAACTGAAACGGATAACCGGGTCCTTTCCATTCCAGCGCCTCGGGAGGATCCGGCAGCTCGGCCCGGCCTTCCACGTCTATCCCGGAGCGACCCATACCCGCCTTTCCCACAGCTTCGGTGTTTTTCACATTGCCAAAAAGATGGTCCGGAAACTGGTCTGCTCTCCCGGCTGCCCGGAATTGAGCCTCGCCGGAGTAAAGGCCTTTTTGCTGGCTTCCCTCTTTCACGATATAGGCCACTTTCCCTACGCGCACTCGCTGAAGGAACTCCCGTTAGAAGACCATGAGGTACTCTCCGGCCGGCTGCTGCTGTCGCCCCCCCTGTCCGGCTTAACGGAAAAGGAGCTCCGCGTTCCGCCCTCCACGGCCGCGGCCGTGATCGACACATCCATGGATACCGGAGGCAGCGGTGAAATCAACTTTTTCAGAAACATCCTCTCCGGCGTCCTCGACCCGGACAAACTGGACTATCTGAACCGGGACGCCTTTTTCTGCGGCGTACCGTACGGAATGCAGGACATCGATTTTGTCATTACCAGGATCGGGCCCCACCGGGACGCGGGATTAGGCGTTTCCGATCAGGGGGTCAACGCCATCGAAAACATCCTTTTTTCAAAATATCTCATGTACAAAACGGTGTACTGGCACAAAACGGTGCGCATTGCCACGGCAATGGTGAAAAAAGGGGTCTATCTTTCCCTTCGGGAGAACTGTTTCTCACCCGAAGATCTCTACGGGATCGACGACACCCAGTTTGAAATGCTGTTCAGCGACAGCTGCTCCCCCTACAGGGCGCTTATCGAAGGGGTAACTAACCGGCAGCTGTACAAAACCGCGGCGGAAGTGCCGTATTCCCCTGAAAGCGGCTCCCACAACGGCCTGACGGACATCGGCGAGCGGACGGAACACGAAGAGCGCGTCGCCCGCGAACTGTCGAAAACCCTCGGCCGGAAGGTCCCCGCGGAGGCCGTCATTATCGATATCCCCGAACCGATTTCCTTCGAAATTGACCTGCCCATCTTTACGGAAAACGGTACGGTCCCCTTCGGCACGTCGGGGTCGGTCTTTTCCCGGCCGGTTATCCGGGACTTTACCGGCAGCCTGCGGAAAGTACGCCTGGTCCTTCCGGAAGATCTCTTGTCGGAGGCCCGTTCCAACGGGATAGACATGGAAAGGCTGATTCGATAAATGGAGAAACTGCTCGCAATAACGGCCCGCGGGATGCCGAGCTGGTGTAAACGGATTGTCAAACAAACCGGCAGAGGAATTAACCGTTTTTCCATGATCGAAGCCGATGATACCGTGCTCCTCGGCGTTTCCGGCGGAAAAGATTCCCTGGCCCTGGCGTTTGCCTTGAGTACGCGGCGCAAATGGCTGCCCGTCGGCTACCGGCTCCGGGCGGCGGTCATCGACTGGAAAGAATATCCCATGCCGGACGAGACCCGCGGGGCCCTTGGGGCCTTTTTCGAGATTCTCGATATCGAATACGAATTTATCAGCGCCCATATGTTCTCTTCAGGTTTCAAAGGGCGTTTCGACTGTTATCTCTGTTCCCGGAACAGGAAGCGGATCCTGTTTGAAAAAGCGGCGGAACACGGGATCAGAAAGATAGCCCTCGGGCACCATTTAGACGATATCGCGGAAACCACCCTCATCAACCTCTGCCTTCGGGGAAGCTTCTCCACTATGATGCCGGTGCAGCAGTTTTTCGGCGGGGAGATAACCCTTATCAGACCGATGTGCGAGGTGTACGAAAAAGACATCGAAAAACTTGTCGGCCGCCTCGAACTGCCGGTCCATGAAACGGAATGTCCCTATAAACAGACTAATATCAGGTCCGAGATGAAACCGATACTGCGGCAGCTGCAGAAGCTGGACAAACGGGCAAAGGAGCATATCTATCGGGCGCACTTCAGCATTGACGGGAATTACGGCGATTTTTCGAAAATCGGCAGTTGAGTGAGGCCTTGATTGTTCACCGATTCTTCAATAGATTATGGTAAGGAAAAGCAGCATGAAATATTCAAAACTGATGAAAGAACGGATCCGCAGGGTACGTGTATTATTCAAAGAACTTGGCTACGACATTTTTGAAGGTGAAAAACACGAAGAGAGTTATTCCGCGGGTATCGACGACAATAGAGAATTTCAGTGCGGGTATTTCATCGACAACGACAGCAAATTCCTGGAACTTGTCTTTACCTTTTCCTTTTCCATCAAATTAGGTCCGTACGTCCGGGGCAACCTGGAAGAGATGATAAAAATTTGCTACGAATACGGGTGCTACATCAACCTCTTCACCTCGGAGGAGGAAATAACGTTTTCGGTCTTTTCCAAGCTGTATTATGCCGGACTGAATTACTATTCCCTGCGGGACACCTTAAACGATTTCAAGGCATGTGTCGAAGACCTGAAAATACTTTTGAACATTCAAACAGCCGGCGAGGAAGAAGAAGATGAAGATTCATAATTTAATGGAGGACATCGTTCTCGACAAGGTGCATGAAATTTTCGACGAGGACGAAGACGGGATGAAGAACAAGGGGTACTGCTGCTGCTACCAGTGCAGATTGGATGTTGCCTGTTTCGTGCTGAACAGAATACAGCCCCGGTATATGACCTCCAGCCGCGGTCTTGCCCATCTCCGTACCGAATACCAAACGAACCTGCAGAAAACCGCCGACCTTGTGGCGATGATTAACGACGGAATCAAGACCGTATCCGCCACGAAACGGCCCCATTACAGCCATTCCGGCAGCGAAAAATCGCCGGTACCGGAAGGGCCGCTGTATAATTTCCCCACCATTATGGGACGCCTTTTAAACGGCAATACCTTCGAACCGATGAAGGACATCGAGGTTTATTTACAGATGAACGGGGAAACCGTGGAGATGATAGAACCAAGCTGGCAGAACCCCTACCGGATAATTGATAAAACCGCGGGAACGTTCCTCTTCTGGCCCCACCCGGTGACGGCTAATTCGCCGAGAATGTCCAGGGTCTTCGAGTTTGAACTGGAAATTGATGAAAATAACTATGAAGAGCTGCACCATTTCTTTGAACTCGATTTGCGGGCGGAAGCGTCTTTCAACGATTCCTTTCACATGCAGCGGACCTATAAGCTGGAAGACCTCTATCTGTTCCCGAAATAGTCTATTTTAAAAAAATTCTGAATAAATTTGAACGTCCTGCACCCGTCCGGGGACGTCGTCTTCAACGAAGGTGAGAATTTTCTGCATTACCCGCTCTCCGTGCTGCCGGGAATTGGAAACGAGGGCCGCTCCGATTTGGGTGAATTTCAGCGATTCGTGCAGATCGATTTCCGCCGCCGACACTTTGTACCTGTTCTGGATTTTCTGCTTTAGAGAATTGACAATCCGCCGCTTGTCTTTTTTGCTGTACATTTCGGGAAGCTCAATAATGAGCTGTATCATTGAGACAATCAAAATTAGGTTTTGGCTTCGTCCTCAAACAAATCGTTAAAATCGTCCATTTTCAGTTCCACCAAATCCCCCCCTTCTTCGGCATTGCTTCTGTCCTTTAAGGGAAGATACACCTCATTGTACTTATCGGCAAGTTCAAATATCTCGTCGTCCCGATAACGCTCGGGAATTTTCACTTCAAGATTGTAGGAACTTTCCTCGAGCCCCTTTTTCATAACATGGATCGGATCGCTTACGGTAATTGCAAAGTGGGGGCTGTACAGAAGAATGAACGCGATGACCATAATTACGGTAATGACGAAGAAGAGCAGATTGTCCTTCGACTGGTGTTTATTCATCTGTCTGATATCGAAGAAAAAGCCGTAGGGCGTTTTTCCCATATACCGGTAATCCCCCGGGCCGAAAAATGTATCGTAGTAGGCGTTTTCATACCGGGAATAGAGGGTGCTGTCCCCCTTCCGGATAAGTATCAGTTCACTGCTGTTTTTCGCCGACTCGATGGCGTCGTCCATCTCCCCGTTTCGAAGGTCATTGTATACCTGCATCGCGGTCGAATCTTCACGCCGCCGGTAGTCCTCGGCAGTGGTGGGCAGACCGATATACGGAGCGATAATAACGTAGACAAAAACGGAAAAAATAAAAACAGTAACGCCGATGGTCGATAATTTCGCCACGTGACGCTGTGCCATGGTGCTGTCCGCGTTTTTAAGCTGCTTTACAATCTTTAATACACGGAGAAGCCGTAAAATCCGCGCGATGCGCACCGCCTTCACCACCTTTAAGACGTTCAGAACGCTGCCGATACCCAGATACGCCGTCCCGCCTGCAAGAAGGGAAATGCTCGCCGGGCCCGAATTGAGCATGAGAAGGGGAACGGAGGCGAGAAAATCGATCCAGCCCCGCTCGTAGAGAAAATACTGCTTTGCACGTCCCCCGGATATCGCGCAAAACAGACGGGTAAGAAACTCGACGGTAAAAAAGATATCAAACCCGAGACCCGCGAAAATAAGGATTTTCCTCACCTGCCAGGACCAGCCGAGAAGTACGCCTAAGTCCTCGAGGAAGGTCTGTACTAAGACGAGAAGAATAACAATAACAACAATATTTTCTAGAAATGCCCCTTGCTTTTCGTTCCGCATACCTGCCCCTACCAGCCGTTCTCCGCCGCTATTTTAAAAAACTCATCCACCATTTTAACATCAAAACCGTAAAATTTAAAATTCCGCCGGGCAATACTGAACCAGCTCTTGTCCGGGGAGTCCGCGCCCCGGTCGACCTTGACCGCGGGATTGTAGTTTCTGCATCGGCCGGAAAACAGCGCGGTAATTCTGGCCGTCGCGCCGACTGTCTTGTTTTCCTGAAAAGAAACGCTGCTGTTGACGGCGCTTCGGGCGACCTCCGGCGGAACGACGGGAAGATTGTTCCGCATTACCTCCACCACCTTCTCGGCGTACTGCGGCTGAATAAGTCCTCCCGGAGGCATTTCGCCGCCCGTTGAGGCAGCGCCTGCCGAAAGGATATAGACCACCGGACGCAGCAGCAGGGAGGTGTGGACCATGTTTTTAATCTCTTCACGCCCCATCCGGAGACGCTGCACCTTAATGAGTTCGAAATGGATATATTCTTTCCGGCTGAATATCTGGGTAATGTATTTTTCGGTAAAATTGAATACAAGTGCCGAAAACGCGCCGGTAAAGCCCCGCCTGGACTCGGGCCGCTGCATCATTTTAGCCAAAAAGGTAAACATGTCTTCTTTCATTTTTGTCTGCGGCGCGTTCTGCTGACGGAAAAAAGAGAAAAACGAAAGGTCGATACGGTCTTGAATAACCGACTTGAGGGCCGGAAGAAGTGTCTTATCGATTTCTTCGTATAATACCGCCGTCAGCAGCCCCCAAATCTGCTCCCAGCTTGCCCCGGGGAAAAAGTTTCCCGAAGCGAGGGTCGGATAGAGCTGCCGGCCGTTTTTCGATAAAAACTGAAGGACCTGCTCCTCCCGCTGCAGCGGTGTCAGCCCCTGCATCGCGGGATTGTTCAATAAACGGGCAATAAATACTTGACCTTTTTGTTTGTTCAATTCCATTTTTTTTCCAGTATCGACAGGTCCTGTCATTTACATGAACCTGTTTTTATCAAATAATATCAAAGAATGGCCGTTAAGAAAATAGCATTGTTTGCCCTACTGCTTATTTTACCCCTCCTTCCCCTCCCCGCGCAGCGGTACGTCCCCCCGGAAGAAGATGAGGAGGAAGCCCCGGCAACTCTCTTTTCAGCCGAAATCGGAGACGCCGATGTGGAGCTCTTTCTCTTCGGCTCTTGGGACCTTTCGATAACGGGCTCCTTCGGGATCGGGTTCAATACCGAAGAAAAGCAGTTTTCCACCGCGGCCTTCCCGGACATGGTCCCGGGGGCGCGGCTGCAACAAATACCCGACCTGACCATCTCCCTTTGGCTGGCCGGACGGTATTTTTTTGAAACCACCATTGTAGAAGATTCCGAGTTCAACACCTTTCTGCTGGGATATCAGGGGAGGGAGGAGGAATTTCTCCGCTCGGTGCGGGCGGGCAACACCGAAATTGCCATGGATTCCTACGGATACCTGTCCGTTTCCGACCCTCCCCGCAACAGTTTGGGCGCGTACGCCTTGATGGAGTCGGAGAAAACGGAACATGAACTGCTGCTGCGCTACGATCCGTCGGAGTACCGGGAACAAAGCTTTATCGGTACCAAAGAAATAACGGTCCTGGAAACGGCCCTTCCGGATTACCGAAGGGGACAATTTTTTATCCTTCCCGATACAAATGTAGAAACACTCACCCTCTACATTGAAGACCCCGGCGGGTCCGTAACGGCTTCAGACGGAAGAACGTACCGTATTGCCAAAGCCTCCGAAGCGACGGTTGACCGGGAGACTGGAACAATTCTTTTCGACAAGCCGGTAAGCGGCAGAATTGGGGTTGTCTACACCGCCGGAAACGGCGGCCTCGGGAGCGGATTCCTGCCCGCCGAAACGGACGGATATATCGACACCGGCGGAGAAACACGGGACTTTTCCTTTTCTTCGGTGTTTCTCGGTCAGCCGATGTCCGATTTCCAGCTGGACATCGGGGGAGAAACGGCCCTTTTGCTGCAGAGGCCGGGGCTTTTTTCTCCCTTTGAAATGTGTAACGTCTACCCCTTCAGTACCGGAGGGGACGATGAAGACGCCGCGGATATATCCGGCGCCCTTGTCCGGAAAGACGACCCCTACGGAGAAACATCCCCGGTCCCCCTGGAGTACTCCAGCGGCGCGGGCATTATATCGGTATTTTACGAAGATGTCCCCAGGCGTGATCCGCGGAACAGATATCCCTTTGCCGCCGCGTACCCCGAAAACTACGGTCCGGGGAGGGAAAAGAAACCGGGGTATTTCAGCCGTCTGCTGCAGGTACGCTCCTTCCGGGAGACCGACGGCTACCTGCTGGAGGCGTCCGCTGTTTTGGGGTCGATACAGGTCACCGTCAACGGCAGGCCCGAAAGCAGATTCGAGTTTGATCCTCAGTCGGCGGAACTTACCTTTCCCTTTCTCATTTTTCCCGACGACCGGATAGTTGTCCGGTACAAGGTCCCGGCCGACGGCCGGGGGGGCAACCTCAATTTCGGCTTTGGCAACAGGTTTACCCTTCTCCCGGGGCTGACGGCGGAAGGGGGACTGGGGGTCGTGTGGAACGTATTGGACGGTGCCTACTCTACGAAACCGGAGGAAAGCCCGGGTTCGCTTTTGCTCAGCGGGGGCCTTGACTATGCCGCGGACAATTTCAGCGCCTCGGTACAAGCCGGGGTCTCCCTCTCCACCCCGGACACCCGGGGCCTGTTCCGGATAAGCGGCATGGAAGAGTCCGGCTTCTACTTTGACATTTCAGAATCCAATATTTTTCCCGCCTCCCCGCCTTCCGGCCCTCTCGATTCCCCGGGGACCCTCTCCGTTTCTCCGGAAGACCGGGGGCGGCTGATATACAAAAACTACCGCGTCAATAACTTTTTTACCGGAACGAAACTCATGCCCTACACCTGGGACCCTCCGGCCTCAAACATCTACCCCTACGAATCGGGTTCGAAAACCGGCCCCTACACGGCCGTTACCGTCGGTGAGGGTTCGGAGTCAGAAGTAATGGTGATGGACGTACTCCTGTCGGAACAGCGGCCCTGGGCGGGAGGACAGATAAGCCTTTCCTCCGGTCCCGAGGGCCTCGATCTGTCCACCGCGGAATCAATCAGCTTTTTTTACCGGGCCGAAGACTTGGGAGAACAAACCCGGCTCTTTCTTCACGCCGGAAGCATCTCGGAAGACCTCGACGGCGACGGTATTCCGGACAAGGAAGACTCCAAAGATTCAGCGGGCTTTGAGTTCAACGACGCCGGGTCCGGATATGTTCTCCTTGTCGGCGGAGGACCTGAAGGCGGCGGGAACGACAGGCTCGATTCGGAGGACATCAACGGCAACGGTATTCTGGACAGGGACGTAGAAGAACTGCTTGTTAAACGGGAGCTCCCCGTGCCCGGCGCGGAATGGGAACTGGCGGAAATCCGCCTCAGCGCCGACGAAAGGGCAAAACTCGGCCGGGCGAATGCCATACGCTGTATTCTATACTCACCCGAGGAAGGGCCGGTCTCCGGCAGACTAATGATCGGCGGAATCTCGGTGGAGGCGTCATCCCTCTACGGAACAGCATCGCCCCCGGGAAGTGTACGCGGCCGGGAAATTTTCGAATTCCAAACCGGGGCGGCGGCGGATACGTACCTGGAAGCGGTATATCCCCGCGTCGACGATGATTTTCACGCCGACGGCAGCGGGCAGAAAATCCTGGAAATTACCTGGGAAAATCTTCCCGACGACGGCTTTTGGGAATGCGTAAAATATACCGGAGAAATTCCCATAGACCAGTATCGGTACCTGGAGTTTTACCTCCGCGCCCCCGAAAATGCCGCCCCGGGGACGGTCCTCTCCCTGGACGTTACGGACAGCGGCGGCAGGGGGCTTTCCTGCGCGTTTCCCCTTTCCGGCGGCGGGACCTGGCGGCATGTCCTGGTAGAACCCGGCACCGGGAGCCTCTCCATCGACGGCGAAGCGGTGGAAAACGCGGAAGTACGCTACGAAGCCCCCGGGCATAACCCGTCAAAAATAGTCATCTCCGGTTCCGGAAGCAGTACCGGGACACTGTATATCGACGAACTGCATATGTCCGAATCGCTGCCGTCCCTCGGCGCCGGCGGTTCCGGCGAAGCGGAATGGATATACCCGAAGACGATTTTGTCCCTCGGCGGGTTTCCCCTGCTGTCCGACTTCCGGGTGCGCCAATCGGTTTCCGCTTCTACCCGCCGTTTTGCTTCGGGCTTTCCGCTTGGAGAGGAGAGCGGCGCGTTCCGTTCCCGCACCGAAACGGACATCACCTTCGCGGTGTTCCGGATTTTCCTAACCGCCGACCTTCTGTACTCCGCGCGGGAACTGTTTGTTTCGGGAGGACACAGGGTCCTTTTCCCGGTACAGCCTGAGTTTATCAACCTCTGGGACAGCTACCGGGAAAACAATACCGCCGCCGGGAATGATTTTACGAAATCAAATTCCCTGCTCCTGCGCCTTCCCGGAGCATTTTCCCTCTCCCTTATCCAGGAAGCATCATCTTCCGCCGGGTCCCTTTCCCAGGTGTGGAAGGCCGACACGTCGACCCTTCTGGCCGTTCCCCTCTCCTTTTCGGGGGATTTTATTATACAGAAAAAATCTGAAGAGTTTGAACGCCCCTATGTACATTATTTCAGCAACTGGGGAAGGAGCTACTCCTACGTTCTCCCCTACGGCGCCTACCCGTTCCCGGAGCAGACCTGGGACACAAGAATGGAGCTTTCGGTTACGACGGAACCGGTAGGCGCCGCGATGGTCCATACCTTAGGCTTTGATCAGTTCGGTAAATCGAAACGGCTGCAGCGGGACAGCGGCTCGTTCTCAATCTCGCTGCCCGTCGTTTTCCAGGCGGGTACCCCCTTCTCGTGGAGCATGACACCGGCATACAGCCGGGAAATGACGGTAACCGGAACAGTCCCCTTCGGCCTTGGTTTTCCCGCCTCCTTTTCGGTGTTCGGAAACTCCTACCGGCTGCAGCGTTATTTTTACGCGTCCCCGCCGTACGTTGAACTTTTCGACACAACAGCGGCCGGCTCCTTTCCGGCCTCCACGGAAACCTACGAAACGGCCGCCTATTCTCCGGAAGCATCGCTTACCCTCTCACGGAACAGCGGGTCCGCCGTATACAATTTGTTTGTTCCCTCTGAAGGCAGTATCTCCTTCGGAAGAAACCGCGGGCGGGAGCAGGATGTCGTTACCGACGAACGGCTGTGGAAATTCCATTTCCGGAACACCGCCCTCAACCTTTTCGGGAGGCTGGGGGCGTATCCCCTCTTTTATTTTTATGAAACCGGGGAATTTTCAACTATTCTCGATCTCACCTTCGAACTGACACCCTCCTATGCCCTCGACGGAGTGGTGCTCGCGGTGCAGAACCTGCTCTTCCTTAAGGGGGCCGCAAGCTGGGAGTTTACACTGGAGAACCGGGTTGATGTTACCTATGAACCCGACGAAGAGGACCCTTTTGCCGCCTCCGATACCTTTATTGCCGGATTTATGTGGGACGTCCCCGCCGGCTTTACCCTTCCCCTTCGGTTTGTTCCCGAAAAAAACCGCGTCTCCCTCTTCTTCCGGAGTACGGAAACCCTCGAAACCACCTTCGGCCCCCGGTTCAGCAGCGATAGCGGCGGGATAAGCGTCTATATACTCGTTTCACATGAGACAAAACTCATTGTCCCCGAAACAGGCCATATTGCAGCGAAACTCGCCGTAGGGTTCGACAGGTCGTCACCCTACATGTGGTACATGGGAGTGCAGGGGGGAATTGAAGGAAAAATCAGTTTCTGAATTGACCTTCATGTGCGTACCTTTTATACTCCTTGTGAGGGGATATGGCAGAGCAGCTCATTAAGAAAAATCTGGAATTTATCAAAGTCCTGCCGAAGTGGGCGCAGGATTTGTCCTATAAATACTGTTCCAAAACATCGAACCTGTACATCTTAAGCGGAAATATCAGGGACTTCCTGCCTCATCAGATGTATGAGGGGGAATTCGTGTTTGTCCGGATCCAGGATTACATCTCGGAGGTCCTTTTCGGTAACCGGGACATTATCGCGTTTTACGACAGGTCCTCGGGTGTCAATTTCTGTACACCGGAAATGCAGAAGGAATATTTCGGCAGTATGAAGGAAAGTTTTCCCGAAACAGCCATGGAGGACTTTATCAGCACCGATCCGCAGCTGGCATTTCACTACCTGGAAAAGTATTTCCTCTTCAACATCCAGAAGAAACACCGTATTGTTCTGATTATCGACTACGCCGAAACCATCATACCGAATACCGAAATCAGCAAACTCGGAGACGAGGACAAATACTGCCTGGTAACGTTAAACCGCTGGGCCCACGACCCGATTTTTACCCAGGGGGACGTTTCCATCCTGCTGCTTACCGAAAACCTCGTCGACTTAAGCGCCCGGTTAGTCCGCTCGCCGAGTACGGTGAAGGTGGACATCCCCATTCCCGACGAAATTGTGCGGACAAGTTTCCTCGGTTTTATCCACCGGGAGGGATCACTCCTGTTAGACTACGGGCTTACTCCGGAAAAAGTTGCACGGAACACCAGCGGCCTCAATTTAATGAACCTCAACCAAATTGCCGCCGAATCATTCGAGGAGGACCGCCCGATCTCCATGGAGTTCCTGCGGGAGAAGAAGAAGGAGATTATCGAAAAAGAGGCCGGCGGGCTTTTAGAGTTTATTGAATCGGAGCACGACCTCCGGATGGTATCGGGGCACGATTTTGTAAAGAAACGGTTCCAAAGCGCCGCCCGGGCCATCAAACAGGGGCGCTTCGACGTTCTTCCCATGGGCTATCTTCTTGCCGGGCCGGTAGGGACGGGAAAATCTTTTATGGTGACCGCCTTTGCCGGGGAAATCGGTATTCCCATTGTCAAGTTCAGGAACTTCCGCTCCAAATGGCAGGGGGTAACGGAGTCTAACCTGGAAAAGGTCTTGAATATTTTAAAGGCCATGTCCCCCGTCGGGGTGATGATCGACGAGGCCGACGCGTTTTTGGGAGATCGGAACCAGGACGGAGACAGCGGAACGAGCAACCGGATATTCGCCCAAATTACTTCATTTATGGGGGACACCAGCTATCGTGGAAAGATTATCTGGTTTCTCATTACCTGTCGTCCCGATCTTATCCCAATCGACCTGAAACGGCAGGGACGGGCGGAAGAACACCTGGCACTCTTTTATCCCGACAGCAGCGAAGAGAAGGAAGACCTCTTCCAGACCCTGGTCAAGAAACTGAAAATCAGAATGCAGAGCAGTATCTCTTCCTCCGAACTGTTTAGAAAATACAAACACGACTTTTCCGGGGCCGATATCGAGTCGATTTTAATCAGGGCAAAATTCAACGCGGCAATGAACAATCATATAACGATACTGAAAGACGATTTGGAAACCACCATTCAGGACTTTATTCCCCCCGCGTATCCTCATGAAATAGAACTGCAGAACCTGGTGGCAATTTTAGAGTGCACCAGCAGGGAAATGGTCCCGAAACGCTTCCAGAACCTGGACCGGGGAAAATTGATTTCGGACATAAAACAACTGAAAATTCTCTTAGGGGAATACGAATAGGAAAGGAGCAGCTGTATGAATATTAATATTTCGGAATTCGGGACAATGCCCGACGGACCGGAAATACACCGGTATGATTTGGATACAGGCGAAGGTCTGACCGTTTCGGTTATCCCCTACGGGGCGGCCTGCATCGGAGTACAAACGCCGGACAAAGCAGGCAGGGTCGATACCGTTACACTCGGCTTCGACACCTTCGAGGAATACCTCTCCCCCCACCCCTACTTCGGCGTAACCGTCGGCAGGTTCGCGAACCGGATCGCCTTCGGCCGCTTCTCTCTGCGGCGGCGGACATACTGCCTGGCCCAAAACGACGGAGCACACCACCTGCACGGCGGCAGCCGCGGCTTCGATAAACGGGTGTGGAACGTCCAGCCTTTCCAGGAAGACGGTACGGCGGGGGTGCAGTTCAATTACGAAAGCCCCGACATGGAAGAGGGCTACCCCGGCAGCCTGCAGGTAACTACGCGATACACCATCGCCGCGGACAACACTCTCACCATCGATTACCGGGCGGTAACGGACAAACCGACGCCGATAAACCTTACCAACCACTCCTACTGGAACCTCGCCGGCGCGGGAAGCGGACCGGTATACGACCACATCCTGACCCTGTATGCCCGCCGGTATCTGCCGGTTACTCCGGCCCTCATTCCCGGCGGGGAGAAGGCGGAAGTTGCCGGGACACCTTTCGATTTCACAACGGGGAAACGCATCGGAGAAGATATTGAAGCCGCCGGGGGCTACGACCACTGTTTTATTATCGACCCCGCGGCGGAGGACCCGGCGCCGGCCGCGGCGCTGTACGAACCCTCCTCGGGAAGAAAGATGGAAATATTCGCGACCCAGCCGGGGATCCAGTTTTATTCCGGTAACTTTTTAGACGGCATACCGGGACGTAACGGTACAACCTACGAACAGCACGGCGCCCTCTGTCTTGAAACGGAAGGCTTCCCCGACGCGGTCAACCGGGAGTCCTTTCCCTCGGCAATTCTGGCCCCCGGAGACGTGTACAGAGAAACAACGGTACACCGCTTCTCGACGGAGTAAGGAGAAAATTCGTGACACCGAGAACATTTCTCATCGCGGGGTTTCTGTCCCTGCTGCCCATATCGGAACTCAGGGGAGCAATACCCTTTGCCCTGACCCAGGGAATGAGTATTCCCATAGCCTATATCTACTGCGTTGCCCTGAACGCTCTGGTAGGACCGCTTCTGTACCTGTTTCTCTTTTCCGTCCACAAGCTGCTGTCGCTGTGGGGCTGGTACAAACGCACTTTTGACCGGCTTATCCAGCGGGCCCGGGACAAAGTCCGCACAAAGGTGGAGAAATTCGGCTACTGGGGGGTCATGCTCTTCGTTGCCGTTCCCCTTCCCATAACCGGGGCCTACACCGGGACCTTAGGCGCCTGGGTTTTAGGCCTGGACGCGAAGCGGACGTTCCTGGCCGTTCTTGCCGGGGTCATCATTTCCGGAGTGGTGGTTACCCTTATATCGTATTTGGGGATCGAAGCCTTTTCATTTTTTATTAAAAAGGCAGTGTAGCCGCGGCAGAACAGTATCAGTATGAAAACAGATCTCAACGATAAACAGCTTCAGGCTGTACAGACAATTGAAGGTCCTCTCTTAATTATAGCCGGCGCCGGCTCCGGAAAGACCCGGACCATTACCTTCCGGATTGCAAACCTTCTCGACCGGGGGATACCGCAGTCGAAAATTCTCGCCCTTACCTTTACCAATAAAGCGGCAAAGGAAATGGCCGGGAGGATCCGTCAGTTGACGGGAAAAAAACTGCTGCAAATGACCGTATCCACCTTTCACGCCTTCGGGGTAATTCTTCTGCGCCAAATTATCGGGACCGTCGGGTATCGGGACAATTTTAGTATTTACGACCAGGCGGACAAAATGGCGCTTATCAATGAAGTTGCCAGGGAGCTTTCCTACGCGAAAGACGCCATTGACGTTTATTATCTCTCGTCCCTCTTTTCCACTATCAAGACCGGCATGACCGGATGGGACCGATCAAACGACCGGCACAGGACCCTTTATGTAGAATATCAGTCCCACCTGAAGGCATATAACGCCCTCGACTTCGACGATCTTATCGTGCTGCCCTGCCAGATTCTGCAGACAGACAAAACGCTGTTAGAGCAGTTTCAGGACAAGTACCGCTATATTACGGTCGACGAATTTCAAGACACTTCCGCCGCCCAATACCGCCTTCTGCACCTGTTAGGAAAAAAACACCGGAACATCTGTGTCGTCGGCGACGACGATCAGTCGATTTATTCCTGGCGGGGGGCAAACTATGAAAACTTAATGCAGTTCGAGCGGGACTTTCCCGAACTGAAAGAAATAAAACTGGAGCAGAATTACCGGTCAACGAAAACCATTCTTCTCGCGGCAAACGGGCTTATTCAAAATAACCGGAACAGGAAGCTGAAGAAACTCTGGACGGGGATAGATAAAGAACATCCCATTGAAATTCATTATCCAAACAACGAAATTGAAGAGGGAAGGTTTATCGCCGACACCATTAAAAGCATTCATGTACGGGAAAAGGTCCCGTTCCATTCCTTTGGCGTGCTGGTGCGGACGAACAGCCTGACCCGGGGAATCGAGGAGGCGTTTTTAGCGGAAAACATCCCCTACACCGTTTCCGGCGGGAGCAGTTTTTTCGAACGGAAGGAAGTAAAGGACATTATCGCCTATCTGAAGGTCTGCGCGAACCCCGACGATGATGTCAATCTCCTGCGGATTATCAACACTCCCCGCCGGGGGATCGGGAAAAAGGCCCTGCTGCAAATACGGGCTGCCGCGGAGGAAAAACACTGCAGCTATTACTCCGCCGTTTCCGCCCTCTACCACGCGGCGGATTCCCCGGTACCCGACCGGGTTAAGAAAAACCTGGGCGATTTTTACTACCTTATCGAAATTTACCGAAACAAACTGTTTGAATCGAAATCATTGGCCGAAACGGTACAGAAGTTTGTCGACAACATCGGGTACTGGGGATGGCTGGTGCAGGAGTTTCAGGACCGGGAAAAAATCGCGAAGTTCAAGTATCGAAACCTCACCGTCTTTATCGAACTGATCGATCGATGGGAAAAGGACCCGGATGTCCTCGACAAAAGCCTCTACGCCTTTTTAAACAGGATTACGCTTATTACAAAAGATGATATCGATGAAGACAACGGCGGCAAGGTCAATGTCATGACCATCCACGCGGCGAAGGGGCTGGAATTCCCCCGCGTTTTTGTAGCGGGGGTGGAAGACAAGATTATCCCCCACAACCGCGCCATCGAAGAGGACCCGGCGAACATCGAGGAGGAGCGGCGGCTGTTCTACGTGGCCATCACCCGGGCCATGGAAAAGCTTATTCTTACCTCCTGCGCCACCCGCCGGTATGCCAACCAATTCGTGGAATGCAGCCCCTCCCCCTTTTTAGAGGAGATCCCCGCCGGCTTAGTGGAGACCTTTTCGGACCGGGGACCGATAGAAGAAGAGGAAGCGAAGGACATGTTCGCCGCCTTAAAGTCGAAGTTTAGCTGACAGGCTGCCAGATAATACTTGATTAAAAGTACATTCACGGCTAAAATAGCATTTCCACGCCGGAGTGGTGGAATTGGTAGACACCGGGGACTTAAAATCCCCCGCTTATAACATAGGCGTACCGGTTCAAGTCCGGTCTCCGGCAATCAAAAAAAAAAAGACTTCCGTAAGGAAGTCTTTTTTCGTTCAGGAAGGAGATAAGGACTTGAAACGAGTGAGCGCCGAGCAGGAGCGAGGAATAGCGGACAGGATATCCGCGGCAGCGAACGAGGGAGCTTGGAAGGAACCGACACGACGGCAGCAACGGAATTTTTAAAATCGGAACAGACTTCAGGAAGCTTGTTCTAAATCATGCATCACAAGACGAGGATGTTTTGCAAGAATCCGAAGAAGGGCTCTGGCCGGTCCCTCAGGATGCCGGCGATCCTGCTCCCAATTCTGCAAGGTATCAATGCTAATGCCGATCCGATGAGCAAACTGTTTCTGCGTTAAGCCGAGATATTTTCGCAATGCAGCAAGATCTCCAGCCTGCCAATCTCCGGAGATTAACCGACGTCTTTGTTCCCGTGTAATTGCTCTGTTGAAGTCTTTCCGGTTCAATTCTTCACTCATGGTCTACCTCTTCGATAACTGTTTCATATCGTTTCTGTTCTGTCCGTGTCGCGAACCTAGCACTTATCAGTCGAAGGATATCTCCATCATTTCGTTCTACCGAAACAACAACTATTACTCCACGATGAATAGGTCCAATCGATATTATTCGGTCTTCCGTGGTGCTATGCTCGAAATCATAGATTTCAAGAACCAAATGCTCCGGTAGTTCGAATAATTCAGTTGCTTCTTCAAATGATAAGCCATGTTTCTTGATGTTCGCCTGGTTTTTCACTGGATCCCATTGGATTTCCACACTACAATTATACGCCATTGGCGTATTTTGTTCAAGATTCTTTTTTATAGATGTGAACCGCCCCGGATTTACCGGAATGTATTTTATGTGAATCCAGCCATCAAAGCATGGACATCCTCCTCCTGAAAAAATAACTCTCTCTACTGCCTCCAAAGATTCCACGATGCCATCTGCCGGATGCGGTTTGTGCACATAATGAGCTTAAAAGTCACAAAAAATATATTAAAAAAAAATATTATTGCACTCTTTCACCATGTACATCGTTAAGTACTGGTTAAAAAAAGCATTTATAGAAGTGAAGTAATGGACAATCGGGGTATCTTTCTACCCTTGACCGTCGGATATATTGCTTACTAGTCCTGTGAGCGCTTGCTGAAGGGGAGGATGCGGACTTTTTGGGGGAAAGGTAATAAGAAGAGACCGTGCGGAGGCGGATTATGAGGCCTGGAAGAGTCTCTGTCTCCCCTCCCCGGTGACTGCCACACAAACTGCCACATAAAACCTGAGAAATATTGTAACTGTAGAGAAATATGCGACTAATTGACAGTTTTCTTGAGAATAGATGTCACTAATCGCTTTCCACGAATACCTTCAGTATATTTCATTTATTTTTGTTATCCCACATTGATTATCCTTTTAAAATCCCCGCGCCCAACCGCCGGAGGACAGGACGTGCGAAGGCGGTTCTTCATTTTTTGATTACAACTTTAAACAGGTTGCTTTCTCGGTCATCAAAAAAGTCAATGTCCGGATATGCTTTAACTGCTCTTCGTATTCCATTTCCAAGCCCACGATAGGGCAGAAGTTTCGTGGCAAATGATGCTAAAATCGGATTTCGAATATTTGAGTTTCCTGATTTGATATTTTGGATAGTCAGATTGTTGGGAAGATTACCAGGGCTAATAATTTCAATTCTATTGCCGAAAATGAATATTCTGATTGGTGCAGTTATAAAATAATCCCGATGGATAAGAGCATTCGCAATAAGTTCTTCAAAAACGATTTTTGGTATTTCCGGTTTTCCGGTTGAATTTATGGTTTTATTTGATTGTTCTTGTCGTATATTAATGGTAACAAAAGAAATTGTCTGCTGAAATATATCAGAAATTTTTCCGACAATATCACGGCTGTCAATATAATTGTCTTCATTAATTTCTTCGCCTGGATAGGCTACTGCCTTTACAATAAAAGCAGAAAGTCTAAAATGTGACTGTTTTGCAAATAGAAGCGCCCCCGCAATGTTTAATGCACCGTTTTTAGCTAAATTCATGTTTTCCAAAATGTTTTTTAAGGAATTTTCTTGTTCGTCTAATTTTTCATCATACTCTTTACGAAAAAAATCTGTGAAAAACTGCAAGTCAATATCCGATATAGAAAGTCCATTAGCAAGATGTTCATCTCCATGGATTCGGCTTGATGCTTGAAACATTCGAAGTAGCTCATCGGGAGAAGTAACTTTTCGTTTATCGGCACCATTTTTAACAAAAATATTACCTGAACGATCCATATATGGTTTGCTGATGCCCTTGTATACTTTAACAGCAATAATAACACCATCGGGATGCAAGATGTTTTCTGTTTCAACAGCTATTGGAGGTTTAATATTGGCATTTGCTGCATTGGATATTCGATTGTCTAGCTTTTTCTCATTGATAATTGAATTTGTTAAGCCTTCAACTTCATTATTAGGTGTAATTCCTATAAAAATAGTACCTCCTTCACTATTGCTGAAGGCTATCATTTCTTGAGCAAGCGATTCTTCCCGGACATCTGAAGTTTTAAATTGATTCCTCGTATCTTCACCGCGAGCAAGTATTTCTATAAGTTCTGAGGTTTCCATATCCCGTATATCTCCTTACGCTTGTTGAAGGCATCTTCTCCGCCTTCCATAATATCTACAATTTCTTTCTGCAACACCGGAGAGTCAATGCTTCCGATATGAATAGTAATTGTATCGTCCTCATATCGGCAGGAATGAATTTGTTCCGCATCGCCTAAAACCGGAAAGTTTGCATTATGGGTAGCAAAAACAAATTGGGTATGCGGCTTGAGTTCTCGTATCAGTTTAATCACATCTTCATAAATAGTCTGATTGTCAAGGTCGTCTTCCGGTTGGTCCACTATAATCAAATCATTTTCCTGTTGATTCAACACAAAAAGAATGAGTGCGGATGCTCTCTGCCCTAGCGAGTGGTGTTGAAGCTCCTTCCCCCGATATTTGATAGTGAATCTATTCTGAACCTGATAAATAAGCAAATCCTTCAAATTCTCTAAAAAGTACTTCTCGAAAGTTTCGGGGGAAGAACCGGTATTCTTTTTGGCATTTTCAAAATCCCGGTAAAGAGCCCCGAAGTCTGAATATTCATTTACAATTGTGGAAAGTGTATTTTCCCTGATTCCGCTTCCCCTGAACATATTTTTCATAAACGAAAGGAATCCGGTTTTATCTCCTTTAAATTCGGCTTCGATAGTCAGCGCGGATTGTTTATTGTTGATTTTATCGAGTTGTGCTTTGATCGCCTGAAACTCCTGCTGCCACAGATTATTGAGTTCGGTAAGTGCTTGGAGCAGCTCATTTTTTATACTTGAAGCTTGTGACTTCTGTTTATTCAAGGCATCCAGCATTTTCATTGCGGTATCAATTTTACCTTTCAGCGCGGGATACTCTTCCAGATGAAGTGCAGCTGCTCCTTTTTCTTTTAGGTCCGTTTCAATTTTCCTTCTGGTATCAGCGAATTCATCAGTAAACGTCTTTTTTGTTTGGGTAAATTCTAAATACTTTTCTTCAAGAGCTTTTTTTATCTCTGCAATGGCTGTGCTGTCAGACTTATGTTTCTCCAGAATAGACACAATCTTCTTGTATTCTTCTAAAAATGAAGCGAAAAAGCTTTGATTCTGCTGTGAAGAATAAACTTGATGATTTTTAATGGCATCTTCATGTTGGCTGATAAAGCTATCGAGATCACTTTTGTACGAATCAATATCCGTCAATATTTGCTTGATTTTGCGTTCATCGGTGTCAAAATCGGTCTGTTTCTTGAATTTTTCTTCAATGCCGTATTCTTTAAATTTCCCGAGATTAAACTCGGCATCCTGTTTCTTTTGCGTATATTCAGCAATTTGCTCGTCAATATTGGCAACCTTTTGAAGCCTTAAAACAAAGTCAGAAACAATCTGCTTTTTTTCTTCTATCTGGCGACGGATGTCGTAAAGACTATCCCCAACCAGTTTTTCAACCAGTTCTTTTTCAAATCCTTTTCCGCTGGCAGCCAGGTCTTTTTGACCAAAGTAGATGGGATTCTTGATAATAGTTTCTCGAATGGATACGCCGGGCTGCGATTTGTTGTTAAAATACACTTCAGGAAATTCATTGAGAATTCTCCTGATTTGAAATTCACTGCCATATTGATCTATAGCCGTTATTACTGCCTTACCACCGCTGCCAAGTGTATGAGCTACAAGGTCTTTTTTATATTCAATATCCCGTTCTCTTTTATCTCGATCGGAAGTAAGATACTCTAATGGATAATCAAGCACATAGCGCACAGCTTCGAGAATGGAGGATTTTCCACTTCCCCGAATACCGATAAAAGTATTGAGTTCCGGTGATAGATGTACTGTCTGTCCGTTGAGCGTACCCCCTTCAAAGGAAATTCTTTTGATATGGGAATGTTTATAGCGTTCCGGTTTGGTCGAGCGTACCCTGTTTTGATAATCAACCAGGGCATATTTAACAGCTTCAAAGGTGAAATCTCCGATTTTCAGCCAGGTTTCACTGTCTTTGCTGCCGATTTCTTCTATGCATTTACAGTCGGAGCCTTCTACTTCGGCTGGGTAATTTTTCCCCATTATATTTTTGACTTCTGTTTGTTTATCTCTTGTTCTAACTTTTTGAAACCCTAATGTTCGCATTTTAAACAAATCATTAGAAAGTACTGCTGCAAGCCTACCGTTTGATAGACCGTTGAATAATCCATTCGTTGCATCTACATGTGCCCAAACAATAAAATATTCTCTAGTAAATTTATCCAGTTCTCTTATGGTTTCATTAATGTCATGATTTGATCTAGCGATTTGTGCGTCAAAATTAGGCTGTCCACCAAAGGCAATACCTATAAAATTGTTTATATAGTCTTTGTTTTCCTGATTAACTATCCAACTATCATTAAAAACAATAAGGGCGTGTATGCCATCATTTCCATCTTTTACGGAGAGTTCAATTCCGGGCAAGAGATAAATGTTCTGCTTTTCCGCTTCTTTTCTTAGCCCTTTAAATTCATGAAAATTAAATTTGTTATGGTTTGTAATAACCCCAATAGAAATATCCGCGTTAACAAGAGCATTAATATATTCAGCTTGGAATTCATGTTCCTTTTGTTCGCTCTCTTTGGGAAAATTAGTATGAGCATCTCTTCTAGTATGAAGATGAAAATCTGCCTTCAACCATGTAGAGCCGTGCTTGAATATTTCATAAGTTTTCATATCATCGGGCATTATTCACCACCTTGGTTATATTATCGGAAATATAAGTTTTACCCTCAAACTCATATCTCAAGAGATACTGTCAATAGTTGTGGATGAAAAACGGAAGCAGTAGAAATCTCAACAGGTAGATTAAAACCAGCTGATCGTGTGTAATATCAAATTTACCCTTTAAAAGATTATTTCTTAAATATACTTCAAGGTGTTCATTAAAAAAAAAATCTATATTTTCTTTCTGCTTTTTTGTTAGTGATTGTGGCATTTGAAACTCCTAATCCTTGTTCTAGTATAAGACAATTTTTTCTAAATAACAATGAAAATATATAACCGAACATTTACAGTAGATAAGCTACAATCCGGCGATTATCTCGGCAAGCTGGTCCGCGCCGTTGATATCGAACTCATGGTCCTGATACCGTTCCACCCGCAGCCTGGGATCTTCGAAGGGCCGGGGAATGGGGATGAAGATTGCTTCTTTCCTAAAGTATACCGCTTCCCAAAAGGAGTTATACCCGGCGCCGCAGATGAGCAGGTCGAAGGCGTTGAAATAGTCTACCGCCGGGAAAAGCCCGCCGTCGTAGTTGCTCGAGTAGACCATTTCATACCCCTCCTCCTCCAGGTAGGAATATGTTTTTTTCATCTCCTCGAATTCCCCCCGCAGTCCGTTGGTGCCGAGGAAGCAAACCTGGTTTTCTCCGGAAACCCCCAGCCGTTCCAGAGCGACGGCTCGCGGAAGAATTTCATCCCGGTTTTTGATAATGATGGGATTGATTTCTTTTGCCGGATAGGGAAAATCCATCGGTTCGGTTTTAATGAGCAGGTCGTACTGCCCGGGATCGAAGTGCAGGTGTCCCGAGGGGAGGGGAATATGGTACATCTCTTCGCTGCGCTGTCCCGCGAGGAATATTTTTTTCGCCGGGAGTTCGTCGATGAAATAATAGTGGGTAAACCA
>CAYTSI010000028.1:0-32144 GCA_964440465.1 uncultured Spirochaetales bacterium | reverse complement strand
GACCGGCACCGTCTCGGGGCGGCAGAAGGTAGGGGCCGGTACGTTCCCATCCGGGTTTCTCGAAACTGCTCCACCCCTCACGGTCCCGTTCTTGTATCTCCCGTAGTAAATCATATACAATTCTCGTCAATCCCGCCAGCAAAAAGGGAGAACAGGCGTCCGACGGGGGGAAAAGCGGTCCCGGCCCTTCGCGGAAACAGATAACGGAGGGCGCAAAACCGCCGGGAAAGGGAAGCAGCGGCACCACGATTTCGGGAAATACTGCCGTATCTTCCAGAAAGGGCCTCCACAAGACCGCCCGGGCCGTTTCCCTGCCTGAAGGAAACAAGATGTCCGGGACCGGCGTATCCGGCGGCAGCAAACCGGCCGCCGACAGGACCCGTTCCGTTTTCAGCCGATGTTCGTATACCCGCGCGTGGGGATATTCCGGAAGCAGGGACTTCATTGCTTTTCCAAGGCGATACGCGTATTTGGAAGGTGTTTCCGCCAAGAGCCCTTTGGATAACACGTTCTTTAAATGTGACGAGAGATTATTCGGCCTGTGTCCCAGAACTGCCCGGCCGTTGTCCTGGTAGAAATCCAAATACCGCCGCCCCGTGTCTTCGTAGAGGTGAAACCCCTTAGCCCGGTTGATAAGGGGAATTTCAGGCAAATTCATCATCAGCGATCTTCTCCAGGGGGGTAAATTCCGGGACAAACGTGCCCGTCCGCCCCGAATCGAAAACGACTTCAACCGTTTCCTCAACGTCTACGGTCCTGCTCCCGAGGACCGTCCCCGGTCCGTATTCATCGTGAAACACCCGCGTGCCCCGGGAATAGCCGCCGCAGGCTGGTGAATTTCCGTACATCCCGGCACCGCCGCCGTCGACGGCAAGCAGGTCCGAGGGTATTTCGCCGACAAACTGCGAGGGATACATCATCTCCGTCCGTCCCCAGATCCTGCGCTGCCTGCAGGAGGTAAGGTACAGCTCCCGTTTTGCCCGGGTAATACTGACATAAAAAATCCGCCGCTCTTCTTCCAGTTCATCTTTTTCAAAGTCCCGGCGGGAGGGGAAGAGCCCCTCCTCCAATCCCGTGATAATCACTCTGTCAAACTCGAGCCCCTTTGTATTGTGCATGGTTATCAGGGTAACACGGTTTTCACCTTCAACATCGCTTTCTTCGATCCGCATCCGGTCGAGCTCGATGTCTTCTAAAAACGCGGTCAAGCCGTCACCCCCTTTCGGATAGTCCGCGGCGGCGCCTACCAGCTCCTCCAGGTTCCGCACCCGCTGGGTACCGTTCTGCAGGTCCTGGTCCCGGTAATAGGACAAAATTTCCGAACTTTTCAGCAGCGTAAGGATAAAGTCCTGCAGGTCGAGTTCCTCCATTTTCCGGCAGAGGGTGTCCGCTGTTTCAACGAACCGTGCCGCCGCCTTTGCCGGTTTGGATGACAGAGAACGAGCGGCGAGGCGGCATGCTTCCAGGCAGTCTCCTCCCGCGGAAAGAAGGTGGAAGATGATTTTTTCAATTGTCGCTTTACCGATGCCTCTGCTCGGCTTGTTGATAATCCGCCGCCATGCAATTTCATCCCGCCTGTTATGCAGAAAATGGAGCCAGGCGATGGTGTCCTTTACCTCCTCCCGGGAGTAAAACGATACGGTACCCACGAGGTGATAGGGAATATGATTTCGGCTGAAATATATTTCGAATTCCCGGGACTGGGCGTTTGTCCGGTATAAAATCGCGGTCCCCCGTAAATTCCCGTCCGCAAGCAGGTCCGCGCAGTATTCCACCTCCGCCCGCTGGTTTTCGAGCTGAACAAATACCGCCCGCCTCCCCTCCAAATTTCTGGTCCACAGTTTTTTCCCCAGCCGCCCCGTATTGTTTGCCACCACCGCGGAAGCGATGGAAAGAATATTCCCGGTGGAGCGGTAATTTTCTTCAAGTTTGATGATGTCGGTGCCGGGGAAGATTTCCGGAAACTGCAGGATGTTTTGAATTTCAGCTCCCCGGAAGCGGTAGATAGACTGGTCATCGTCGCCCACCACACAGAGATAGGTCCCCTCCCCGTAAAGATATTCCAACAGGTGAAACTGGGCAACATTCGAGTCCTGGTACTCGTCTACCAAAATAATCCGAAACCGCTGCCGCAGCCGCTCCCGTACACTTTTTTGGTCCCGGAGCAGCTCGACGGGTTTCATAATAAGATCGCCGAAATCGACGTTCCCGATCTCTTTCAGCCTGTCCTGATACGCCCGGTAGAGGTCCGGCAGGTCCTGCTGGTACGATATTTTCGACAAATCGTCTTCGGGAGTAAGGGCATAATCCTTCGCCCTGCTTATCCAGTGGACATACTGCTTTAAGTCCCGCTTTTTCCGCTGTTCGTAGAGGGAATGCAGCAGTGAGAGGGAATCATCCTCATCGTAAATTGAAAATGTCGGCGGAAGGCCGGTTAAGGCGCTGTTGCGGCGCAGTACCCAGGCACCGAAGCTGTGGAACGTCCGTATCATTACCCCCCGGGCGTGGGGGACCATTTCCCGCACCCGTTCGAGCATTTCTCCCGCGGCCTTATTTGTAAAGGTCACCGCCAGAATTGAAGCGGGATCGACCCCTTTCCGGTCGATAAGGCAGGCGATTTTCGTGGTAATGACCCGGGTTTTTCCCGAACCGGCGCCGGCGAGGATAAGGAGCGGCCTCCCCTCATGAACCACCGCTTCCATCTGCTTATCATTGAGGGCACTGAGATAGGGCGGAACCGCTTCTTTCATAACCACATTGTACTATGGGCCAATATCTGAGACAAGGGCCGCCTCCAAATCGACGGCAGTTACGCTGGTAATCCTGCACCGATACAACCTGCCGGGGGTGCAGTTTTCTCCAGAGACAACGGTAAGTCCGTCGACTTCCGGCGCCTGGAAGTAGGTCCGGCCGATAAACAGCCTCTCACCTGCGACGGGCTCTTCAATAAGCACCTGCTGCAGAGAACCGACGTGCTCCCGGAGCCGCGCGGTGGTAATTTCCTGCTGCGCTTCCTGGACAATCGATTTCCGCTTTTCAGCCTTCCCGTTCATCAGCCGGTATCCCAGGCCGCTCTGCAGCCGGTACGCGGGGGTGCCCTCCTCCCGGGAATAGGTAAATACCCCGAGCCAGTCCAGCGCGGCCTGCCGCTGAAAGTTCAGCAGCTCGGTAAAATCTTCCTCCTCCTCGCCGGGGAAACCGACAAGAACGGTGGAGCGGATAACCGCCCCGGGGATTTCGTTCCGGATCCGCTCGATAAGCCGCAGATACGCCGGTCCGTCTCCTAAGCGTCCCATCCGCCGCAGCACCCGTTTCGAAGCATGCTGAAAGGGAATATCCAGGTAGGGCAGGAGACGATCATTGTCCCGGATAAGGGCAAACAGGTCCTCCGGCACATGGTCCGGATGAATATAGAGTAAACGGAGCCAAAAATCTCCGGGTATTTCCATTATCCGCCGCAGCAGCGCCGTCAGCCCCTCCCCGCGGCCGCCGTCGGTACCGAACGCGGCAAGGTCCTGGGCAAGCAGTACGATTTCCGCCGCCCCGCCGTCGATATACCCGGCGATTTCAGCGGTAATGTCCTCCGGACCCCTGCTGGAGAGGGGACCGCGGATGAGGGGAATGGCGCAGTAGGTACAGCCGTTGTTGCAGCCCTCCGATATTTTCACGTACACGCTCCCGGGATAGGACAGAAAACGTCCGCGCCGGGGATAGAAAAGCTTCGGCGGCGGAACTTCCACGACCCTGCCGCCCGAAAGGACCCGCCGGACAGCGGCGGCCGCGGCCTTAGGCGAACGGTTTCCGACAATTCCGTCGATGTCCCGCAGCTTTTTGTCTGCCGCGGCGGCATATCGCTGGGCAAAACAGCCGGTTAGTATAATTTTTTTATCGGGGTACCGTTTTCTGTACTCAAGGGTTTCCCGGATCGATTCCTCTTTCGCGGATTTAATGAACCCGCATGAATTGACACAAATGCAGTCCGCCGTTTCGGGTGTTTCGGCCCAGAGAAACCCCTCGTCGGTAAGCAGCTTTCCCAGGATTTCAGCATCCACCTGGTTTTTCGCGCAGCCTAAATTTTCAATAAAAAAGGATTTAGTAGACCGGTTCGAGGGTGAGTTTCCATGTGTCTGCTTGATCATCCCGCCGCCACTGTATAAGTTTTGTTGCAACTTCCCCGGACCTTCCAAACTCGATTTCCTGCCCGGCGATTCTCCCCTTGCAGGCCCCGGCATTGGAAATCCATAGCCGGAGCGACTGAGAGTTCTCCAGCCGAAAGGTTTCCCCTTTGTGAAAATACCGTTCTTCCCGGACATTCTGATCGTTTAAATACCGGAGCATGCAGTAACCCCGAAAAACAAGGTCCACCGTAAACGATCTCGGTTCATCCTGTTCGAGGATGGTAATGACGCGCTGCTCCCGGGAGGCAAAGTTTGTGCTTCCGATGCCCGGAACTGTTTCCGTTACGCCGCCGGTTTCAGCGGCTTCCGGTACATCCCCCGCCGCGTCCTCCTCTACGAAAATCGAGGACCCGTCTTCGGCGCTTTCTCCGCCGGCGGCGGCAATACTTGCCTGGGTGAACTTATCAAATCGGACAACCGCCGCGGGGTCTTCGGCGGCGGTATCTATGTCCCGGACATAGATCTTAATATCGTCCTTTGTGTCACCGTTTAAATCGATGGTGCTTTCTTCCCCGACGGAAAGCTCTATATCCCCGCCTTCGGTGGAGACAGTCAGCTGCTTGCCTATTTTTACAAGTTTGAGCGGGTATTCATTGTTTCCGACGAGGACCTGAATCGTATCACCTTCTAAAAAGCGCCGTTCGATAATTTCATCTTTCATTTCGTATACGGTACCGCCGCTTTCGGCAATCGTGTCCGTTTTGGCCTTTTCCGGCCGTTCCGCCCGCTGAACAGTTACGTCCCGCAGACCGGGAACGAAAAAATAGATACCCGAGCCTATTCCCCCGAGAACTGCAATGACAACAATTATAAGCCACCATTTTTTCCGGTTTGGGGTTTGGATAAGCTCATCCATAGGCAGGGGCTGTTCCTGAATTTTGAAACTCTTATAGAGGGCCACGATTTCATCGGGAACAAGCCCGAGGGTTTCGGAATATGTCCGGAGAAATCCGATTAAATACGGTTCTCCCGGGAAGGCGTCGAAACTTTCCTCTTCTAAGGCAATGATATACCGCTTCGCGATATTCGTGTCACGGGCCAATTCCTCAATGCTCCGCCCCTGCTCTTCCCGGGCAGCGCGAAGTTTTTCCCCTATAGCTTCCATCTCTATTTAACCCTCTGGCTCAAACAAAAAATTATCGAAAACATTTGCAGATGCAGGTGATTCATAATTGAAGCGAGCATCCGGAATCCCACGGTTTATAACTAAATTTTCAAAATCAAACTGTAAATCTTCGTAACTAAGAGTAACACCGATAATACGTCGTATCAAGCCGTTTTCCCCAACCGAAACTTCGAGCTGCCGAAACCCCGCGTTGGATGACCGGGCAACAAGTTTGAGTTTGACGACCCGTTCCCGGGACCCTTCCTCCAGCGGCATCGGCTCGGGGCCTTCGAGGAAGGCAATACTGTAGTTTCTCCGCAAAAGGTGAAGCCCCTGATTGCTGGCCATTGTCGCGATTGTCGCGCTGCTGTGCCGGTTTAATTTTTGCTGCATAATAACGCTGTGCTGCGGCAGATATATGGTCAGCTGTTCCCCGTCTACCGCAAGGACCTGCTCCTCCGGTTCCGCGAAGTCTATGCGGAGAAGGTTGGGATTTTTATAGTAGAGAGTACCCTGCATCTCCTCCTCTTCCCGGGTAATGGTAATTTCCGCCTGATAATCCTCGACTCCTCCGTACTGCTTTGAAATGGAATCGAAATAATCGGTTGCGGTAAGAATTTCCTGGGCGGTAACGGCACCGGCGCCGCAGAAGAAACAGGAAAGAAGTAAAAAACCTAATTTATATATTTTCGTTTTCAATAATTTTTTACGCCTCAGCAATGTTGTTCCTATCATACCTACAGGATAGTCTTTGTCAAGTAAAAGGGTAACCCTTACATATAGCGGGACACAAGGTATTTTATTCGATTATCCAATAATTTTAAACGCTTCCCGCAATGTTCACAGATAAATCTCCCTTCATCCAAATGCCGCTTCGCGCATGCTACACAATAGAGCCTCCCGCAGTCGGGACATTCCCCCGCGGGGCACTCGTCCGGCAGTTCCCCCCGGAGCAGCATCCGCCCCTGCTCGGGAACATCCTTCGGGACTATCCATTCCCTGCCGCAGGATGAGCAGGTGTACCGCGCTTCCAGTCCTTCACGGATTTTTCCCAGCAGCACCGCCCCCCGTGAAGATCCCGCGAACGCGGCATCCGATTCGACAATCTTCTTCGCCCGTTTAAAATCGCCGAGCGTACACAGCAGCTCGGCAAAATTAGAACGAATGCCGCTGTTTTCAGGTCCCAGTTCGAGCCCCGCTTCGTACGCCTGCTCCGCCCGGGAATATTCTCCCAGCAGCACCGCGACATTCCCCATCAAATTATATTGACCGGCCGACGGCGCGGTGGAAAGTCCTTTCCGCAGGAGCTCTTCAGCCCGGGAGATTTGGTCCAATTCGATATAGACCGACGCGGCGTTCTCGATATATGCCGTATTTTTCGGTTCCCCTTCGATGCATTTTTCATATGCCGCCGCCGCGGCTTCAAATTTTCCCTGTCGGGCATAAATATTGCCCAGCTGGTTCATAACGGCACAGGGACCTTCGGGAAACTGCAGCAAAATCGCGGCCGCCTCCTCCGGCCTGCCGGCGGCCGCCAGCGCTTCGGACAGATTGATGCCGATGTCCTCCGCTCCGGAGTCGTACGCGTAGGCCTTCCTAAAAAATGGGAGAGCACCGGCAACATCCCCCTGTTCCATCCGCAGCATCCCGGCAAAATTGAACACCCACGGATCGTCAGGGCCGCAGGCCAGGGAGCGCTCCAGAGCGTATTCCGGGTCACCGCCGAGGGCGTATTCGGTTTCGGCGCGCTTAAACCAGTACAGATAATAGTCATCCTCGAGTTCCAGCGCTCGGTTGAACAATTCCAGCGCGCGTCGGCGGTCACCTTCCCGGACCCGCAGGAGGGCGGACAGATAAAAAACACCGGCATCCGCCTCTCCCCGGCCGATGAGCGAAGCAAAGAGGGTGTCCGCTTCCGGAAAATTTCCATTTTGAAAATAAATTTTACCCTGTATGCTTTGCGCCGCGGGATTTTCGGGATCGATCCCCCTTATGTCCCGCAGAACATAGACAATATCGTCAAAAGCCTCCTGCCGGAATAAAAGACGCGCCCCGTCCTCATACCATGCAAGTGCCTTTCCACAGTCCCCCAGCCTGCTGCAGCATCTGCCGGCATGTATCGGAAAAATTGCCGTTTCAGGGTCCAGTTCCGCGGCCTTTTCATATTTCTCCGCCGCTTCGGAAATATTTCCCAGGCCGTACTCGACATTTCCCCATAAATTCCACAAGACGGCGCTGTCCGCCGCCGCCTCTATGGTGTTGTGTAGAAACGCACGGGCGTCGAGAAGACGGTGCAGACTGTACAGTGCGTCAGCCTGCAGGATAATTGCCTCCATATTTCCGGGATCTCTCCGCAAAGCTTCCCCGGCAGGCTCGAGCACCTGATCGTACAGTTCGAGACGAAGAAGACATTCACCGAGCAAAATGAGATGGCCGGTATCGAGTTTTGCCTGTTTCGCCGCCTTTTTCAGCTGTATTGCCGCGGGATTGTAATGACCGAGGTTGTAAAAACTTTCGGCTAAGGCCGCGCGCTGCGCGGGCCGTACCGTCAGCAGTTCCTTCCATCGGACATACTGGGCTTCAATATGGTACGGACGGGATTCCAAGACAAATCCCTTCAGGTAAAAACGGCCCGTCTCCTTCTCTTCATAATTCTGCGCGGCAAAGGCGATACCTCCGGCATCAATCAACTCGTCCTCGATTTCCGCAACCGTCGAATCGTTAACGCAGAAAACAAAAGAAGTACCGTTGGCAATGATCCGCACATCACAAACGCTGCCGATTTCCTCTTCTATCCGCGTCCAGCCGATCAATTTTACCGGATTCCCGTTAAACACGGCATCAAATCTAAAAAAGCCGGTATTCGAAATAAGGAAATAGTAATATGTGTCCGCGCCGGTGTGCCGGAACACAAACCCGGCGGAAGAATGACCGTTAGTTTCATCGAAAGAAACCGTACCCTCCAGCACCACATCCCGGTAACGGTAGAGAGGATCTTCAATCCAGGCAAAAACTGATTTCTTGAACAGTTCCAGGCAGAGCCGGTCCTTTTCAAAAAAAGAGCGGTAGTACTCTTCAGCAGCTTGTGGAAAGCGTCGTTTTTTCGGTTTTCTGAAGTCTGCTTCCCAAAATTCGCTTACAATATCCAGGGGACCGTGTTTTGTTGTACGTAAACTGTCGAGGATCCGTTTAAAAAAGCCCATGGGAGCATCAGTATAAGGTTTGCGGTGCCCTTATTCAAGATTGGCCCTTCTGAAGCCGGGTAAGTTCCCGTATTCTGTCCCGCAATTCGGCGGCAAGTTCATACTCCTCCGCTTCGACAGCCGCCTCCAGTTCCTGCTGCAGTTCATGCACCGGACCATTTTCTCCTTCGAATATCTGTTTCAGCGTCGACTGCAGATACTGGATGGAGCGGATTTTTTCAAATTTAAAGGCCGGAGTATCGACTTCGGACATGACTTCAATCTCATCGATAGCATCCTCGAGCACCTGCACGGCCTCATCCCGGACATTGTCATTTAAAATTGACATGGCCCTGGCCACCGCGTGCATGCGCAGAATATAGGGTTTATACTGCAGTATTGTTTCCGGTTCGATTTCCTGACCCGCGTATTTTTCCACAAAATCGCATATCCGGAGGTTATGCTCCGTGTCTCTCGCGGTGCGTTTAAAATCATTTATCTGAAACAAATGGAGATACCGGTAATAAAACAGGATCCCCTCATTCTGCAGCATAACGAAATCCTCTTCGGAAATAATAAAGCCGTCTTCGTTTCCGAAGGTTACCAGGTGGTCCTTGAGACTGTCCTGCATCTTGGTTAAAAAGGTCTCCTTGCCGAAAGGCCGTATCCCGTCCGGCCGGCCGTCCAATTCATATTGTTCTATCCCCATCGGCTGCCGGACCTGCATTACGTTCCGCTCCCTGCCGATATTGATGATACGTATATTATGGTCCGGATCAAACGGCCAGTCGCGCAGGAGATCCGAAATATCGTGTTTCATCTGCTGCTACCTCCTTGCCATCCGTTTATATTCTTCACTAACCGACGCGTCCTTTACAGCATTATAACACCGGGTTGTAATTGTATATAGCTCGGGCACGAGAAATCCTTGTTCTTCAACCTTTTTCCGCTCGGGGCTCCGTGTCCAGTCATAGTCCGCCCTCCCGTAATTATCTATAATAAAGCGGTAAATATGGTCCTTTGCTTCTTCCAATCCCTTTTCCTCCAGTTTCATGTTACCTAAGGTTATCGCGTCGCGAATCAAATACTCCTCTATAAAAGTTACTAATTTTGTACGAAATAATCTATGATAATTTTTAAACGGCCCCGACGGTAATTTGTCCACCTTCTGCTGCAGCGATTCCGCCGCGGGCTTCGGTTCCGCCGCCGGTTTTTTTATCGCCGGGGTTTTTACCTGCTTCGGCGGCCGTACCGCCGGGGCCTTCTTTGCAGGCGCCGCCGGCGTGGCTTTCGCCGCCGGTTTGGCTTCCGCCGCGGGCTTTTTGGCTGCCGGGGGTTGTGCCTGCTTCGGGGGCTTGGTCTCGGCAGCCGCCGGCGTGGCTTTCGCGGGGGCAGGCGCGGCTTTCGGTTCCGCCGCGGGAGTTTTTGCCGAAGCGGCGGATTTTCGCACCCGTTTCGCGGCCGCGGCTTTTGTTTTCCGCCGCGTGTCAGCAGCCGGCGCGGAAACCGGAAACGGCTTAATCCGCTGCCAGGCCTGCCGCATGTACAAATCTTCACTAATGCTGTACTCATAACCTACGGAAAGATGATTGAACACCTCTAAAAGCAAAACATCATCCCCGGCATTTCTCGAACGGCCGTCCTTGATGGTCCGGAAAATATCGTAGTGTTTGGTGTTGTATTTCTTTGAATATAAAAAAATTTTACGCTCAAAGTCCGGATCATTTATTGTAAGCCAGTACAATTTGCAGTAGGCAAGCACCTTGTGGGCCTTCCGTTTCAGCCGGCTGTCAATCCGAATCTCAGCCAGGTCCTCCCGGCTGAACTGCACCTTGCGAAGATCGATAACGTACCGTTTGCGGCTGTGCTGTTTCCGTTCCGTCCGTTTCCGTTCCCGTTCCTCGACTGAACGCTCAATTTCTTTATCCTGTTTTTCCTTTGCTTCCCGCAGTTCTTCATCGCTCTTGAAAATCGAGTTGTCGATATAGCCTTTCAAAAGATCGGCCGCGTCGAGAAATTCAATTTCCCGATAACTCATGGCGGATGAGTATGCTTCGAGACGCTCGATCATGTCGTATGCCGCGTCCTGACCGGAAGGGAAAAACTGCCGGAGTGTTTTCTGGATTGCCTTGAGCACCGACATCGGGTCGGGGCCGATACCGGTAAAACAATTGATAATACCGTCAATATGGGCGGAAATACGGAGTGCAAGCCGGCGGGCAAGTTCATTGATAGCCTCGGTGTACACATAGGGAAAGCTCGGGTCCTTGGTACGGTAGCACCGCATCAGCTCCACCCGCTTGTCCTCGCAGGGGTATTTCTTCTCGAGACTGTTTCGATACAGTTGTTTTGCCCCCTCCTTGTTGCCGTTTTTAAACAGCTCGTAATAGAGGGACAGGTCGGTATCGAAACCGTTATTATTGATGGAGGCGCACTCCTTCCGCAGGATAAACGCCTTTGTTTCGGGATGCAGCTCGTTTTTCATGGGGTGTGTAGTATAACGTCTTTTGTTTTTATTGCAAAGAAGGAAAAACCCATCTATAGTGTTTCTGATATGAATACACAAGTTATTTCCTTAGGCGGGTCCATTGTCGCCCCGTCAGACATCAATACCGCCTTGCTGCGGGACTTTTTCGCCGTTGTGAAGTCCTACCTCGGAAAAGACCCGCGGCGGCGGCTTATCATCGTTGTCGGCGGCGGCGGTCCCGCCCGGGTCTACCAGCAGGCGTACCGGAATATTGCCGCTGATATAGACAACGATATGCAGGACTGGATCGGGATCAGCGCTACCAGGCTGAACGCCCAGCTTTTGGCCGGAGTTTTTCAGCGGTACTGCGGCGATCCTGTTGTTACCGATCCGACGGCGGAAATCGCCTTTTCCGGACGGGTCCTCGTAGCCGCGGGATGGAAACCGGGTTTTTCCACCGATTATGACGCGGTGATGCTGGCGGAGCGGTATGAAGCCGATACGGTCATCAACCTTTCCAATATTCAGAAAGTCTACACCGACGACCCGAACACCAATCCCGAGGCCCGGCCGATCGATTCCATCAGCTGGGAAGATTTCAGGTCTATTGTCGGTGATGAATGGGTGCCCGGCGGGAACCTGCCCTTCGATCCGATAGCCGCGAAGAAGGCCGCCCTTCTTCACCTGAAAGTGATTGTCGCTTCGGGCCGGAACATCGAAACGGTAGCGTCAATTTTGGAAGGGCGCCCCTTCGAGGGAACGGTGATCGGACCCGAATGACCCTGCTACCACCGCAGGAGGTTCCCCCCGTACGTCAAACCGCCGCCGAAACCGACGGTAACAAGTACGTCACCCCGCCGCAGCAGGTCCTGTTTCTGCATGTCGTCCAAGGCCAATGGTATGCTGGCGGCTGATGTGTTACCGTATTCCTGTATGTTTATAAAAAATTTTTCCATCGGATACTCCAGCCGCTTTGCAGCCGCCTCGATAATCCGTGTATTCGCCTGATGCGGCACGATATACTGAACGTCATCGATTTTCAAATTATTCCGATCGAGCAGAATTTTAATCGTATCGCACAATGCCCGGACAGCAAATGTATA
The DNA here is from genome assembly GCA_964440465.1 of uncultured Spirochaetales bacterium. Lineage (GTDB taxonomy): Bacteria > Spirochaetota > Spirochaetia > SPDA01 > CAZSGZ01 > CAZSGZ01. The sequence goes on along the minus strand of CAYTSI010000028.1, from coordinate 20,109 downwards.
CACCTGACGGCCGTTCATTTTCAGATACATATCTTCTTTCGCGGTCTCTATATGGAACGTACTCCGTGAACCGCCGGTTTTTCGAAGCAGATGTTTCGCTCCCGCTCCCTCCGCCCGGAGGTACGAATCGATAATATCGCTCTGCTCATTTTCGGTATTTTCCCGAACAATCGCCGCTCCGGCGCCGTCGCCGAAGAGAACACTGTCCCTGTCGGTCCAATCGACAATGGTGGACATCGTTTCCGTCCCGATTACGAGAACAGTTTTTACCGATCCGGTTGCAATGAAATTCTTTGCTGTTTCAATCCCGTAAATAAAACTGGTGCATGCTGCTAAAAGGTCCATCGCCCCGGCATTATGAGCGCCGATTTTGTCCTGAATAACGCATGCTGTAGAGGGAAAGCCCGGATAATCGGGAGAAGCGGACCCTGTAATGATCAGGTCTATATCATCCGGCTGTAATCCCGATTTTTCTAAGACCCTTTTCGCCGCTTCTATCCCTAAATCGGAAGAAGCTTCACTTTCATCGGCAATATGCCGAAATTTAATACCGGTATGTGATACAATCCATTCATCAGTTGTATCTAAGTTTTTGACAAGCTCTTCGTTGGAAACACGTTTTGAAGGTACGTAGGAGCTTAACGAATGGATGTAAGTTTTCATACCTCACTCCTTTAAACAAATCTTGTTTGAAGGAATATAAAATATTCACTATGCTTGGTCAAGGGTTGTAAAAGCAGGAGAAGGAAATGAGTTTAATCGGAATAATCAGCAGTGAAATCGAACTGAATACAATTATACAAGATGAATTTAACCGGCTGCCCGATGACGATTATATTCTCCGTATTCCCCCGGATGAGGTGTCAATTCTCGAATTCCTCAATTTCGACCTCCCGGAAATCGTTATTATCAACTTTGCCGATAAAAACCTGCCGTTAGGAGTGCTCCTTTCGCAAATTCAGGACGATTCCTGGCTCCACAACTTCGGGATAATCGGAATTTTCGATCATGAAATACAAAATGAAGAGGACGTCCTCTCCCAGTATCAAACCCTGAACATCCTCGCCATGCTCGATCTGCCCCGGCTGCGGTCCCATATCGTCCGCTGCGCCCAGATTATCGAACAAAACCGCCAGCTTATTTTTCAGCGGGACATTGAAGAAAAACTCGTGGACAAAGCCTCCGGCTCGTTTACCATTGAAAACGACATTCTTGCAACCAGCGTCTATGCCAGTATCGCCGCCACGTCCCTGCTCCAGCGGGGGTATATTAAACCGGAAGCGAAGATGCATCTGCAGCTCTGCCTCGCGGAATTGATGGTAAACGGGGTGGAACACGGCAACTGCGGCATTTCCTTCGATGAAAAAACGGGAATGCTCGATAAAGACATGAACATCGTAGAATTAGTGGAACAAAAGTGTCAAAACCCGGAAATTGCGCGAAAGCGGGTCCACTTCGAATGGGAAATTTACGAAGATAACACCCGATTTATCATCCGCGACGAAGGCTCCGGGTTCGATGTCCGGGGATTAAGAAAAAAAATTGAAGAGGAGGGCCCCTTAGCCCTTCACGGCCGGGGGATACGGATGGCCCGGGCCTTCGCGGAACGGCTGATGTACAACAAAAAGGGAAACATGGTCGTACTGATCGTACAACACGACAAAGGTGCCTCAAAAAACGCGCCCGCCGGATTTTCCGGCGAAGAAATCCTGCATGTCGTTCCGGGGGAAACCATTTTCAAGGAAGGCGAGGGAAGTGATTTCCTCTATTACATTGCAAGCGGAAAATTTACCGTGTACCATAAAGGACAGCGTGTAGGGTCTTTAGGTCCCGAAGATATTTTTATGGGAGAAATGTCGTTCCTCCTCAGTAATAAGCGGAGCGCGGAAGTGCGCGCGGATACCGAAGGTCTGCTGGTAAAAATTACCCGGCGCTCTTTTGTCTCCGTTATTAAAGAGTATCCCCACTATGGAATATTTTTATCAAAACTGCTGGCAAGAAAACTCGTCCGCGCCAATATCCGCAACGCCGAACTGCCGGACCCGCGGATCGACCAGCTCTAACCGGCGATAATCGGCACAATTGCCAGCAAAACTCCGGCCGCCACCGCGGAACCGATAACACCCGCCACATTCGGACCCATTGCATGCATCAGCAGGTAATTCTGAGGATTTTCCTGCTGCCCAACCTTGTTCACTACGCGGGCGGCCATCGGTACGGCTGAAACTCCGGCCGCGCCGATAAGGGGATTGATCGGCTTTTTCGAGATCTTATTCATCAACTTGGCTATCAGCAGCCCTGTCGCCGTGCCGATCGCGAAAGCAACGAGTCCGAGGAGTAGAATCGCTATTGTTTCGAGGCGTAAAAACTTGTCCGCCTGCAGCTTCGAACCGACGGCCAAGCCGAGCAAGATGGTAACGATGTTCATCATTTCATTGGAAGCCGCTTTCGCCAGCCGGTCGGCGACCCCGCATTCCCGCACAAGGTTGCCGAACATGAGCGCGCCGATAAGCGGCGTCGCGCTGGGCAGCAGCAGGATGCAGAGCACCAGCACTACAAGGGGGAAGAGGATCCGCTCGGCTTTGGAAACCGGCCGAAGCTGTTCCATCTTGATCATCCGCTCTTTTTTTGACGTTAACGCGCGCATAATCGGCGGCTGAATAATCGGGACCAGGGCCATATACGAATACGCCGCTACGGCAATTGCCCCTAGCAGCTGGGGCGACAGCTTTGAGGCCAGAAATATTGCCGTGGGCCCGTCGGCGCCTCCGATAATACCGATGGAGGCGGCGTCTTGCAGGGAAAACTGAATTCCTAAAAAGCCGAGGGAGTCGGACAGGGCAAGGGCGCCTAACAAGGTGGTGAAGATACCGAATTGCGCCGCGGCGCCTAACAGGGCGGTTTTCGGATTTGCCAGAAGCGGCCCGAAATCGGTCAGCGCGCCTACCCCCATAAAAATGAGGAGCGGGAACAGGCCGTTTTCTATCCCGAATCCGTATATCTGGCCGATAAATCCGCCGAACTGGCGGAGGATTTCCCCGTTGCCGCCGACGGACATCACCGTCAGCTGAGCAATTTCAGCCAGCGGAATGTTGGATAAAATGCCGCCGAATCCGATAGGAATAAGCAGCAGCGGTTCAAATCCTTTTGCGATAGCCAGGTAAATCAGTACAAACCCGACGAGAACCATCACCGCCTGTCCCCACGAGAAGTTGATTGCCCCTATCGACTGTAAAAAGCTGCCTAGCCCTTCTCCTAAATTCATGCTGTTTGCGGCTCTCCTCTTATGCAATTACGGCAAGAACAGTACCTGCCTGTACCTGGTCGCCCTGGCTGACGTTTATCGACCGGACGGTCCCGGCGGCGGGAGAGAAAATCTCCGTTTCCATTTTCATCGATTCCAGTACCATTATTACGTCGTTCTCCTTCACGTCGGTCCCTTCACCGGCAACAATCCGCAAAACAAGACCGGGAAGCGGAGCTTCAACCTTGGTTTCAGTTCCCGACGCCGGCGGCGCGGCGGACGCACCCGTGTCTTTGCCGCCCGCCGGTTTCGCACCGGATGGTTTTGCTCCCGACGGTTTTGCCGCGGGTTTCGCGGCGGGGGCGGCGGGCTTTTTCGCCTTGGGAGCGGCGGGCTTGGGGGCCGCGGTCCGTGCCGGTGCTGACCGTGCCGGCGCGGTCCGTGCCGGTGCTGACCGTGCCGGTGCGGTCCGTGCCGGCGCCGAAGCGCCTTCTTCCACCTGCACATCATAGGCGAGGCCGTTAACGATTGCCTGATTATTTTCTAAATGGACATTGTACTGCGTTCCGTTAATGGTAACGGTATAATCGGTTACCGGCGGCCTTGAGGAGGCTGCCGCGGGTGCTTCTTCCTGCTGTTCCGATATTTTCCGAACATTGGTTTTCGCGCTGCCCTGCAGATAGGTAATACCCTTCTCCCTGCAGGCAGCCGCGATAAAAATGTTTTCATCAGTTACCGGGAGATCGGCATCGGTAAGCATCTTTTTCGCCGCTTCAGCTCCTTTAGCGGGGTCCTCGTCGTTGATGTCCACAACCTTTTTGGTTGTCGGTTCGAGCTGCAGCTGCTCCTGTGAAAGTTTTACAATTTCCGGGTCCGGTGCCACCGGGGTCTTTCCGAAATACCCCAATACCATCTTGCCGTACCCTTCGGCAATTTTCTTCCAGGGGCCGATCATTACATTGTTAAAGGCCTGCTGAAAATAAAACTGGGAAACCGGCGTTACCGAAGTGCCGAAACCGCCCCGTTCGACGACTTCACTCATAGCACGAGCCACTTCCGCGTACCTGTCCATCAAGCCGTTGTCCCGCATCATCTGGGTGTTGGCAGTCAAAGCGCCGCCGGGCATCGGCGAGAAGGGAATAAGCGGCTCGACCGCTTTCGCCTCGGGAGGCATGAAGTAGTCTTTCATGCAGTCTTTAAACACTTCTTCCGCCTTCTCCACTTTATTGACATCGATACCGAGGTCGAATTCGGTCCCCCGCAGGGCGTGCCACATGGTGATGACGTCGGGCTGACAGGTCCCGCCGGAGACCGGCGCGAGGGAAAGGTCGATCTGATCGGCCCCCGCTTCCAGGGCCGCCTTATAGGAGACAATACTGATGCCCGCGGTTTCATGGGTGTGGTAGGTAATATGCTGGTCGGGGCCTAAGAGCGCCCTGGCCTGCTTAATTGTTTCATATACTTTACCCGGCACCGCGGTCCCGGAGGCGTCTTTAAAACAAACCTGATCATACTTGATCCCCGCGTCAAGGATTCCTTTCAGCGTATCGATATAGAATTCAGCGGTATGCGCTCCGCTTGCCCCCGGAGGCAGCTCCATAAGGGTAACGCACACCTCATGGCGCAGGCCCGCGTCGACAATGCACTGCCCGCTGTAAATAAGGTTGTTGACATCGTTTAACGCGTCAAAGTTTCTAATTGTCGATATTCCGTGTTTTTTAAACAGCTCGGCATGCAGCTTGATAATGTCCCGGGGCTGGGAATCGAGGCCGACCACATTCACTCCCCTCGCGAGGGTCTGCAGGTCCGCGTCGGGCCCCGCCGCTTTTCTGAAGGACTCCATCATATCAAAGGCGTCTTCATTACAGTAAAAATAGAGCGACTGAAAACGCGCCCCTCCGCCCGCCTCAAAGTGATTCATACCCGCTTCAACGGCCGCTTCAACCGCCGGCAGGAAGTCCTTTGTAAATACCCTTGCTCCGAACACGGACTGGAATCCGTCCCGGAATGCCGTTACCATAAATTTTATTCGCTTCTTCATTTGCCCGTCCTTGCTCTTCTCAAATTATTTATAGGCCCGTATTGCCGCGATTGCAGCGGCAACCTCGTTATAGTTACCTTTCGGGACCGGTCCTCCGGCCGCGGCAACCGCCGCTACAACCGCGGCGACATCCTCACGCTCGTTTCCGGTGGGAGCGGGAAGTACACCTCCCGCCTGTAAATACGCGCCGACAGCTGCTGCTATTTCAGAATAATCCTCCGGCACTGCTTCCGGAGCAGCCGGGGCTTCAGCATAGCCGCCGGGCCCCTGAGATGCCGTTTGTGACTTTCTCCTTTCAATTCTCCGGATAATCCCGGACATAAGGACCATCAGCAGCACCAATAACGCGAGAAAAACGAAAACGATGGCCATACCTATAATGGTGAGGGTCACTCCCTGTCCTAGCACGAAAAACACTCCCTTGTATATGTTGCCTTGGTAAATATTGACAATTCAGGCGTTATTTTACACAAGGCAGAGATATATTATTCGCTTACAAAAACAATTGCAAGAGGAAAAGCTTGAAAATTGCCGCGGCACCGAGTAATTTGTAAAGAGTGAAAGAGTTACACGGGACCTACGGATCGGCAAAAATCTTTACGGACCGGATCGAAGAAGCTGCCCGGGAGCAGATCATAACACTTCTGAATCATCCCGCCGCCGAGCATGCCCGCGTGCGAATTATGCCCGATTGTCACGCGGGCGCCGGATGCGTTATCGGATATACGGCACACCTAACGGACAAGGTGGTGCCGAACCTCATTGGAGTGGACATCGGCTGCGGAGTATGCGCCTGGAAACTGCCGGGCATTCGAACAATCAGTTTTCCAGACCTCGATGAATATATACGCCGGCATATTCCGTCGGGCCACCAGGTACGCGGGTCCCTCCATCCGGAAATGGAATCCGCCGGCGGGCCGCCCGGCGCACGGTTTTTTTCTGATTTTCAACAGGACCTCGACGCCGCGATTCGGCGGACGAAACAGGAGGGAGAGCGGGTATGGCGGTCCCTCGGGACCCTCGGCGGGGGAAACCACTTTATCGAGATCGATACCGATGAAGAAGGGGAGTACTGGCTGCTGGCGCACTCGGGAAGCAGGAATTTCGGTCTGCGGATTGCCCAATGGCACCAGCGGAAGGCGGTGGATACCCTCGGCAAAATGAACGGGCTGGAATACCTGGAGGGCGGGGATAAAACCGCCTATCTCCGGGACATGGCGGTTGCCCAGGAATACGCGGCACGAAACCGCAGGATTATTGGCTATGAAATTATCACATCCTTCTTCGCGCTCCCCTGGCGGGACCTGCCCCTTGTGGAGTCGGTGCACAACTACATCAGTTTCCGGGACAATATTGTACGGAAAGGGGCCGTCTCCGCGGCGGAAGGTGAACAGGTTGTCATACCGCTGAATATGGCCGAGGGCAGCCTCCTGTGCCGGGGAAAGGGAAACCGGGAATGGAACATCTCCGCTCCCCACGGGGCGGGGAGGAAAATGTCCCGGCGGCAGGCAAAAAAAGAGGTCCCGATAGAGGATTTCCGCCGGATTATGAAGAAACATAATGTCTGGACAAGCTGTATCGGCAAGAATACCCTCGACGAATCCCCACAGGCGTACAAAGAGACAAGCCGGCTGAAAAAAGAACTGGGACCTTCGGTAGACATTACGTCGATACTTATACCGGTGTATAATTATAAAGCGCCTTCCTAAGGGGGGCGGCAAGCAAATGGATTTTATACTCCGTTACGAGATTTATCAATTCTATAAAACAATCAGCGAGAGTTTTCGGCCAACACCGCTGGAAATTATTTTTATCGTCGCGGGCATCGGTATTTTCGCGGGCACCCTCATCGGGGTCTACCGGCATCAGAAAAAACGGTCCCGGGAACATCAGCTCAGATATACCAGGACCCTCTTCGACAGGGCCGTACAGAAGGCGGCGCTCGGCCCGGAGGAGCGCGGCATCCTGCGGCGGATCGCGGAAGAATCTCCCTTCGGGGAACTGAAGCGCCACATCATCCTCCAGCGGGCCGCCGCCTTCGACGAAGCGGCGGGCAAATTGATCGAAACGGGAGAAATTGTACCGGAGGAAGCGGCGGGCATACGGGAAAAGCTTGCCGCGTGCTGTTTTGTCGAACATCACGGGGTGGCAACCACGAAGGACCTTCCGGCGGGACTGCATGTATACATGATGGAACAGGGAAGCGCCGGTTTTCACGGGGAAATTCGCCTGAAAACGCCGGACACGCTGCAAATCGAACCGCGGGACAATGAACTCTCCTTTCCGGAAGACACAGAGCTGACCTGTTATTTCAAGCGGAGTACCGATACTTTTTTTTTCCGGGCGCCGGTCCTCTCCTCCGGACCGGGCCTCATCGTCCTGGCCCATCCACAGAAAATACGAAAAGTGCAGCGCCGAAAATTCTACCGGAAGGAGGTGCGGAAACAGGCGGTAATTCAGCGGAACGACGGAAAATACCGGAGGGCGGCGGTCCTGACCGACCTCGGCGGAGGAGGGGCAACGGCACTGGACCGTGACCGGCTCTATAAAAAGGGAGATTCTGTGTTTCTTACGTTTTCGCTACCGGACTACGGGGAAATGAAAGTAAGCGGCAGAATTGTCCGGACTTCACAGGAGGGGGGCCGGCTTCACATCCGCTTTGACCCGATGAAAGAACAAGTGAGGGACAAAATTATAACCCACATACTTAAGCGATAGTATCCGCCGCGGCGCTTTTACGCCCCGACGGCCCTGGTCTTCCACACCGGCTCCCGGCCGGTTTGGACTTGCACGAGGGAAACGCAGAACATAACGGCAATAACGATGAAAAACACCGGATACAGGGGCGCCATGTAGAGCGGCGTCCGGTAATATGCCAGGTTGGCTCCCCAGCTGAGCACAAAAAGAACAACCGGCAGCAGAAACACCGTTCCCGCGGAAGCCGGGCCGGCAGCCGCGGCGATTCCCGCGAAGACCGGGGGTATGACAAAAAGGGCGAAAATGCCGACCAGCGCGGAGGAAACGATCAGATACGGCGCGGCGGACACAATTTCATAAAAATTCTTTAAAAACCCCCGCACACTGTTCGTGAAATTTCCGTACATTTTGCACTCGACATGTCCCCGGGCGTCGAGAAATTCGTACCGGAACCCCGCCTTCCTTAAGACCCTCCCCATTGCCACATCATCGGTAATAGTACTTTTTACCGCGTCCATGCCGCCGACGGCACGGAACGCTTCGGTCCGGAACACAAAAAGCTGTCCGATTCCGAAAACGGCCCCTTTCAGCCGGTGATTATTTAACAGAGCAAAGGGGACCAAAAACGCGGGAAGGTACACCATAGGGACAACGAGCTTTTCTCCGAGAGTGCCGGTTACCTGCCGGGGCATCGCCGTAAAGGCATCGATCTCCCGCGACTTCAGCCGCTCCACCGCCCAGGCAACGGCTTCGGGCGAGTGAAATGTGTCGGCGTCGGTGGTATAGAGGACCTCGCCCCGTGCGTTTTCGGTACACCGCTGCAGGGCGTAGGATTTTCCCTTCCAGGAGGAGGGTTTCTCCTTACCCCGAAGGACCCGAACGTTCGGGCAGGTATCGGCATACCGGGTAAGGACCTGCCAGGTATTGTCCGACGAGGCGTCGTCGTACACGATAATTTCTATATTTTTATAGGTCTGTTTCAGCAGACTGTCGAGACACCGGCCGATATTGGCCTCTTCGTCCCGGGCGGGAATACAAACGGAAACCAGCGGGCCGTTTGTAACACCGCTTTTTTTGGGTATCCGCAGCTTGTATATGAGGTTCCAGAGGGTAATGACGAAAACATAGATGCTCACAGTCATGGCAATAATGCCGTAGGGGCTTCCCGCAAAATCGAGTATGTGCTGCATGATTTGCAGTGTACCGCCGCTTACGGAGAGAAAAAAGCGCCCGAACAGTGTAAACCGCCCCCCTTCCCGGGGGGTTTTCCCCATCACCCCGACGGGTGACGCGTTATCTATGGCCGCGCAGCTTTTCCAAAAGCTTTAAGAGCTGAATACGGTTGGATATTTCAAGTTTCCGGTAGATGTTTTTAATATGACTTTTCACGGTGTTTTCCGAAATAAAGAGGGTCTCCCCGATAACTTTGTTCGGGTTGCCCTGGGCAACCTGTTCAATAATTTCGATTTCCCGTTCCGATACGCCATATTCATTTTTCAGCGCTTTTTTCTGATCGTATTCGTCAATGATGGGCCGGGTCTGTTCAATTTTATCCTGCATGAGATGATAGATGCCCCACACAATAAAAATGGTAAAGGGGATAAATGTCGTCCGGAAAGGGACAATTGAGGCGATGATGAGGCCCCGATCAATCCCGAAAATATCAAACAGCGCGAACAGGGGTATCGGAAGAAAAGCGGCTGCGGCGGCACGGTAATATTTTCCTTCTCTCCCGGCCGCCAGCCGGACGGCAGCATATACGCCGGGAATGAAAAATATGAGGCTGTCCAGAGGAAGGATGCCCCAGGAACCCCAATTTGCCAGCGTCAGCGGGTCTTCCATTGCCTTGTTCCAGAGGAACACCATATTGCCGCCGAATACTCCGATACTATAAAAAAGCGCTATCCAGAACAGCAGCCGTTCAAACTTTTCCCGAAAATCAAAAAGGATAATTAGATACCGGAGCGTCCCCAGGATGAAAAGGGTAATAACGGCATTTGAGTAAAACGAACTGAAATAGACGAGAAAGGCCGCCGAAACGTCGTTGTGGAACAGGTGTATATTCCGGAAGGCGGCGGCCTTGCTGATGTAGATGTAGGCGCTTATCTGCAGCAAACAGAGGAAGAGGGGAATCAAAATGAGCAGGAAGGGGGCAAACTTGGTGTCCTTCCCTAAGACATGATTGAAAAAAATGGCAATCAGGACCATCCCGGTAATGAGGAAAAAGTTTGCGTGATGCAGAATATCGAAGAGAAACCACATATTCAGGTAGAGTATAGCGGCAAAAGGAATGAAAAACCAGTGCTAGCAAGTATTAAATGTCTTCAGGTTCAGTCCGTTGCAGAGCCTCTATTACATCAAAATCTTTATCAAAACTGATAATTGTATCAATATGCTCCTCAATGCATGTGGCGGCATGCACCGCGTCCCGGGCATAAATCGAAGGATATTGCTGAAGAAGACGATACGCAATATCCATTATTCCGATAACCACGGGAACAACCAAAGGTACGATGCTTTTTGTCAGATAGTACACCTCTTTCCCGTCTTCCCATCTCCCGATATACCTGTACCGGTGCAGAATTTCCTGAAGAATTTCGGTGTTGATGCAGCATTCAATTTTTTTTGCTGCAACTCTATGCAGAAAAGCGACGGAAGCAATTTTATGCTTGTGGGCCGAACCGGCAGCATACATAAAAATATTAGAATCAACAAATACCATCTATCAAACCGGTCCCGGTTTCATGTGCAGTATTTCTGCCTTCATTTGTTCTATATCATACGCCGGTAAAGCCAGACTTGAAAGCCTTTCCACTGCTTCCGCCGCTTCCCGCCCGCTCACAAGACCATACTCTGTCTCGCAGGCACGCCGGATCAAATCGCCGATGCTCGTTTTTCGAAAAGCTGCTATTTGCTGTAGCAGCTTAAATTGATGCTCGGTGAATAAAATGGTGGTTTTTTTTGTCAGCTCCATATACGGCTCCATATACATACTACCATAACGAGCTGCATACATCAAGTCTATTGTTTTCTAGTTAGGGTTGCTTAAAAAAAACCAGTGCTACCAGCCGAAATCGAGCTTCGGTTTGTCGTGAAAATTGAATCCCGACTCCAAAACATCATTCTCCCCGACACGAAGAATGGTCTTCCGCGCGCCGTTGTCGGGAGCGCGATATTCGAGTCGGCCGAAACTGACGGCAACCCCTTTAAAGATAGTGTCCTCCACCACAACCATGCTCGACCCCGAGGCGCGCAGCTTCTGCCGCTCCTCCGATACCGCGCGCGCTAATTCCGGAATCTCCCTCTGCAGTTTTTCGGCCTTCTCCGAAAGCTGCTCCTTTGCCCGCAGGACCCGGTCTTCGGTATGCCCTTCCTCTACAGCCGCCGTCAATTGGTCTGCCTGCTCCTCCGCCTTGTTCAGTTCCTGCCGTTTCTCCTCCAGCCGCTGCTTCGCCTCCCGGTACGCGCCGAGACGGTCGGGGGGGATGCCGATATCCACATGGGTGTGGGCCTCGTAGATGCTCCCGAGCTTTTTGCACCACAAACTCCCGCCGACTACCAGGTCACCGGCGATAATTTCCGACCGTTTCCCGCTTAATACCAAATGCTTCCGGACCGACACATGGGAATGCATTACCGCCTCTTCTAAAAAGGCATGCCCCCCGCAGCGCACCGTGGAACTTTCGATATACTTTGAAAACAGGTCGCCGCCGCAGTCGATGAAACCGGACCCGTTCCCGTTAATGCCCGTCTTCAGCAGTACATTGCCGCCGGCCTCAAGGCGAGCACGGCCGACACCCTTCCCGACCTGGATTTCGCCGCCGGCTTTTACCGTAAAACCGTCGGCCACCGATCCGTTTATTACCACCGATCCTTCGAAATCGATGTTCCCCGTTTCGTAGTTGACATTCTCCACCGTTACCACCGGCTCGACAGTTACCTTTCCCTTGTCAATTTTTACGTTCCCGTCGCGGGCCGCGTAGAGCCGGTCCTTCTCATCATTGAATCGGGTGTTTTCCCCTGCTTCGAGGCGCACCCCTTCGGTACCGCTTTCCGCGGGGAGGGTCCGGCCCGTTACCGTAAACCCGTCTTCCGGCCGGATCGGCGGCAGCAGTTCCGCTAACAGTGATCCTTCATCGACGTTTTCGATAAAGTTGAGCTCCTTCAGGTTAATCCTGCCGAAATCCATCTCCAGGTACGGCTTTCCCCGGTTTGTATTGAAGTGATACAACACCCGTCCCGATTCTCCGTGCACCGGCCCCTTCCCCCGGGCAATTACCACCGGCGTATCGAACTCTTTCCGCAGCAGCAGTTTTTCGATCCGTTCCCGGTCAATCCCTCCGGTAATACCGAAATCCGCGGCTGCCTCCTCCACATCTTCCGCCGAGGGCGGGGCCGCTCCTTTTCTCGGAGGGTGCACCCTAACCGCCGCGGACATCTCATCTTCGGCAATCTCCACTTCGATCTCCGATGCCAGCCGCTTCCCCTCGGGCCATTCCACTAAGGGCACCGCGGCGCCGTCGGCGGACGCGATCAGCTCCCGGAGGCGCTTCGAGCTGACCTTCGGCACCCCGAGCATCCGCATCCGCCCCTCGATCTCTTCAAAATAGACGGGCTTCCCCTTCTCCGCCGGAGGATACACCGCGAGGTACGCCCACCCTTTCCGGTAAAAGAGATCGAAACTGCCGTCGAATACATTGTGCTTTCCCATTTCCGTCTAGTATATCGGCATCTGAGAGATAATTATTGACCATCCGGCAATACATCCGGTAGGATGCGGCATGGACACCGAAAATACAATACACTTCTCCAATTCCGAAGAGTTACCCGAACTTCGGAATGAAAGCGTCGATTTGGTCGTGACCTCGCCGCCGTATCCGATGATAGAAATGTGGGATGAATGCTTCTCGAGCTGGGACGCATCGATAAAACAATCACTTTCAGAACTAGACGGAAACAGGTCCTTTGAACGTATGCATACAAAGTTAGACGCTGTATGGGAAGAATGCGCAAGGGTCCTAAAGCACGGCGCCTTTGCATGTATTAACATTGGAGATGCCACCAGGAAAATCGGAGATCAGTTTAAATTATATTCCAATCACAGCAGGATTACCCGAAAATTCATCGATCTTGGATTTGACTGTTTACCGATTGTTTTATGGCGAAAGCAGACAAACGCTCCTAATAAATTTATGGGATCGGGCATGCTGCCCTCCGGCGCGTATGTTACCCTTGAACATGAATATATTTTAATTTTCCGAAAAGGACCAAAAAGGAAATGGAAAGAAGCTGAAAAAGAAAAACGGCAGGAAAGCGCGTTTTTTTGGGAAGAACGCAACAACTGGTTCTCGGATGTTTGGGATTTCAAAGGGACACAGCAGAATATTCTTTCGCCAAATACTAGGAAGCGGAGTGCCGCGTTTCCCGTTGAACTGGCACACAGAATTATCAACATGTACTCGCTGAAAGATGATGTTGTTGTAGACCCTTTTCTCGGCACCGGAACGACCTTGAATGCGTGTATGTTAAACAAACGGCAGTGCAGGGGGTATGAAATAGACGGCTCCCTCGCGGACATCATTTTGGAGAATGCCGCGTCCTTTTCAAAAACAATAAACAGCTTTATTGAAGCCAGGTACCAGTCCCATCTTCGGTTCATGGAAAATTACAATGAAAAGAAAGGGCCCCCAAAATACACCAATGTGCATCATCACTTTCCCGTGGTTACAAATCAGGAAACGAAATTAAAATTAGAAACCGTACAAACAATTTCCATTGAGGGCACCGCAATTCGTTGTTCCTACGAAACGTACGACGGCGAGTTCCGATTACCTTCAATGCAGGCTGAGTTATTTAGTGTATAGGCTGCCGTTTATTCTTGATAATTTTTGTCATGTATGATAATGTGTGCCGGGAGGAAACATATGAACATATCGGAAAACGTCATTGGACTGATAGGAAATACGCCGCTTGTCCGCCTGAATAAAATTACCGCCGGCGCTTTCGCGGAAGTGGCGGTCAAACTCGAATGGTTCAATCCCCTGTCGAGCGTAAAAGACCGTATCGGCGCGGCCATGATCGAAGCGGGAGAACAATCGGGCCGCGTAAAGCAGGGAACGGTAATTGTAGAGCCGACGAGCGGTAATACCGGGATAGGTCTCGCCTTTGCGGCCGCGGCAAAAGGGTACCGGCTAATTCTGACCATGCCGGACACGATGAGCGTTGAACGGCGGAAACTCCTGAAAGCGCTCGGAGCGGAACTCGTACTGACCGAGGGGGCAAAAGGGATGAAAGGAGCAATAGCGAAGGCGGAGGAAATTGCTGCGGAACTACCGGACGCTTTTGTACCGCAGCAATTTAAAAATCCGGCGAACCCGGAAATACATCGAAAGACCACCGCGGAGGAAATCTGGCGCGATACCGGCGGCAATGTCGATATTCTTGTATGCGGAGTGGGGACCGGCGGGACAATAACCGGTGTCGGAGAACTGCTTACAAGCCGCAAACCGGATGTTCAAATTATCGCCGTGGAACCCGCCGCTTCGCCGGTCCTGTCGGGAGGAAAAGCGGGGCCGCATAAAATCCAGGGTATCGGCGCGGGATTTATCCCCGATGTGCTGAATAGGGACATCATCGACGAAGTTATCCGAATAGAAGACGCCGCCGCCGGAGATACCGCCCGCCGCCTCGCGAAAGAGGAGGGACTTCCCGTGGGAATTTCCTCCGGCGCGGCGGTATGGGCCGCAGTGGAAGTCGCGAAGCGGAAAGAAAACAGCGGGAAGCTTATCGTTACCATAAGCCCCAGCTCCGCGGAACGCTATTTAAGCACCTGGCTTTTCGAAGGTATCGAAGGAGAATAGAATGGCACAGAAAAACTATCGTTTTGAGACCCTTTCGCTGCACGCGGGACAAGAAGAAGCGGACCCGGCCACCCTTGCCAGAGGCGTTCCCGTTCATCGGACAAGTTCATATTTGTTTAAAAGCACCGACCACGCCGCCGGTCTTTTCGCGCTGAAGGAACTGGGAAATATCTATACGCGCCTCGGAGGACCGACGCAGGATGTACTCGAACAGCGGATAAGCGCGCTGGAAGGGGGCGCGGCGTCGGTCGCGTTCGCTTCGGGGACGAGCGCGATTTACAGCACCATCGTAACGATAGTGAAACAGGGCGATGAAATTGTTTCGGCGAACAACCTCTACGGCGGAACATACACGATGTTCGACGCTATCCTGCCCAATTTCGGTATTACGACCACATTCGTCGATCCGAAGCGGCCGGCCAATTTTAAAGAAGCCATTACCGAAAAAACGAAACTGGTCTATATCGAGACAATCGGAAATCCGGTCCTCGATTTTACCGACATCAAAGAAATAGCGGACATTGCCCACGCCCGCGGGGTTCCGCTTGTTGTAGACGGCACCTTCACGACACCGTATCTGCTCCGGACAATCGACTACGGTGCCGACATCGTCATCAATTCCCTTACAAAGTGGATCGGCGGACACGGCACCGCCATCGGGGGCATTGTAACGGACTCGGGGAATTTCCGGTGGGACAAGGGGGATTTCCCGCTATTCAACGATCCGGACCCGAATTACCACGGACTGCGCTGGGCGCATGATCTTCCGCCGGAGCTCAGCCCCGTTTCCTTCGCCCTCCGTCTCCGTACGGTGCCCCTTCGTAACTTGGGAGCGGCAATTTCCCCGGACAACGCGTGGATCTTTTTACAGGGATCGGAAACACTGCCCCTGCGGATGGCAAAGCACTCGGAAAACGCCCTGCGTGTTGCCGAGTATCTTGCCAACGACAGCAGGACCGCGTGGGTGCGCTATCCGGGTTTGAAAGACGACCCGGCGTACGAAACCGCGTCAAAATATTTGGACAAAGGCGCGGGGGGTATGGTGGTGTTCGGTATCAAAGGCGGTTTTAAAGCGGCAGTCAAGCTTATCGACAACATTACCCTCTTCTCCCACTTAGCCAATGTAGGGGACGCGAAAAGCCTTATTCTCCATCCCGCGTCCACATCCCATTCCCAGCTGAGCGAGGAGCAGCAGAAAGCCGGCGGCCTTACCCCGGAGCTGGTCCGCCTTTCCGTGGGGCTCGAGCACATCGACGATATCCTGGCCGCGCTTGACGAGGGGCTTGCAATAGCACAGCGGTAACGGAATCAGCATGTTCCTCCTCGACAAACCTTATGTATCCGATTTTCTTAAAAAAACCCTGAGAGACGAAAGCATCCCCGTCGTTCATACGCAAACTGCTTCCGGCTTCGGGCTGTACGACGGTACGGACCTTGTCGCCGAGGAATCCGCCGCCGGAGAACTGGAGCGTATCCTGCATTCAGATTTACGGGAATATATTACATTTTCACTGTAAAGTAACTATACTTGCAGTTGTGACGGAACTTTCGGAAAAACAAAAGCATATTCTGTCTTCCTTTCTCCGCTTTCTCCTCCTGTTAGGGGGGATTGCGTATGTACCGAGTGTTATCGCGTGTATTAAAGACAGTTTGTATCTGCTGGCCGTTATCGATACCTTTGCGTTTGCCGTTGTCGCGATAGTCGCCTTTCACCGGAGGATGCCCCACCACGTCCGTCTGTGGATTACCGTTCTTGTAACCCTCTTCATCGGCGGCGCCGTACTGTTTACCACCGGCAACGACGGCGCCGGCCATCTCTGGCTTATCTGCAGCGTGGTCATCTCCTCCCTCTTCGGAAACATACTGATTGTGATCTTCACGATTGCCCTTACAGAAATGACGATGCTTGCCTACGGAATTGCCGTCTATTTCGGAATCATTGAGTCGTCTGTAACGGTTATTAGCTTAATCGCCATCTCCTCCAACCTGCTTGTAATCTCAATCGCCCTCTCCCTCATTATCCACCGCTTACTGCAGTCGCTCGAGGAAGAACTTGAATCGAAAGAAGGGCTTCTCCGGCTCCTGCACCACCGGGTCAGAAACAACCTGCAGACCGTAGAAAGTCTGATAGCCCTGGAACATGGTACCGATGAGGGGCGGAACGACAGCCGCCTCCCGCGAAGAGTAGCCGCGATATCGGCTGTAAATAATCTGATCCTTTCGGAACCCTCCGATCCTAACGTGCTCCTGCAGGACCTGCTGCAGGCATTAATGAGGCCGGGAATCGACAGGATCGAAGGTGAAAGCTCCGTATGGATCTCCCCGGAAAAAGCGTCCGAAATGGCTGTTGCCTTCAGCGACCTTCTTTCCATTTTTTCTGATAACGGACCGGTGGTCATCGATATATCACATGAAAAAAAGGTCGTTTTTTCCAACGGCAAAACTCTCCTGAAGTTGGGGATGCCGGATGATTTAATAAAAAAACTGCTGATCCACCCGGAATGGCTCGAAGTAGCGCCGGAAGCAAATCTAATCACGGTACATCTACCTGATATACCGACATCTTTGTAGGCCGGAATAAGCTTTACGCGAAAAGACACATAGCATGCATCTTTTGTCATTGCATCCTTTTTAGGCGGCGGTTATACTCGTTGCTGTATGAAAGAGGTAAGGTGATGAAGTATCTATCTCCTATGACCGGCGGGCGGGTGGGACCGTGGACGCGGTAAGTTCACCGTCGAAAACCGATTCTGGGTGCTGATTGCTTCCACCTTCGTCGACAGGCTGGGCGGGACCATGATGTACCCCTTTTTTACCCTCTATGTAACCCGGAAATTCAATGTGGGAATGACCGAAGCGGGGCTCCTTTTGGCGGTATTCGCGGTCGCCGCGATGCTCGGCGGTGTTTTAGGCGGCGCCTTAAGCGATAAATTCGGCCGGAGCAATCCGGCACCGCGAAAAGCGAACCGTTTGTCCGGACGCCGCGGGACGTTCACGGTATCTCGGCGCGGCATTACGGCATCCTCATGAGCATTAACGCCTTAGCAGTCGTTGTCTTCCAGTTCAGGGTTACGAAGTGGATCACACCGAAAGACCCGATCTGCTGTGGTATATATCCGGATTCGTCTCGGCGGCGGCGCTCATCGGTTTCCTGCTGCTGTCCCGGAAAATGAGAGGGCGGCTTTCTTCAGGTGAAGAGCGGGGCCGCCCCTCCGGGTCATGAAACCTGCCGGATGACAGTTCCGTATCGTTCGTTAATTCATTAACCTCCGTTCCTGAGCATGTAATTATTCCTTGCTAAAAGGTGACCTGCCGTCCCACCAGTCAGTATTCCAGGTAGACTCGGGCCCGCTGCTGTTTGGATTATTTTTATCAACATAAATGGAATTACCTACAATGTGCCAGGCGACATACATATCATTTTCGGTACGAAGATAATCATCATCTTCCCATACTTCCGCTACGGGGCGTTCCCATGAGGAATTGTAGATGCTATTATCACACACCTCTTTGTACCCCACGGTGGTGGAAGTAAAGGTCCATGTCCCGATGCAGGAGCTCGCGTAAGCACTGCTGTTACTGGCAGACCATTTACCGATAAGTTTATCAGGGACAATTCCACCACCGATACCTCCAAGTATACCATTGGGACAGCCGGTAGCGAAAAAACACAAACATAATAAAGAAACAAACAAGAGCGGCACTTTAATTTTTCGAATCATCGTATTGATCCTCCTTAGAAATTAGTTTTAAAATGCAATAAGTATTTTGCATGTCCCAACCTAAAGCAATTTTTATGCCAAAAGTGCGAAAAAACAGCCCTGATGTAAATCGTTGCAAAATAGTGAATTAACTTTGGTAAAGCTATCGAACGGCAAATAATTTGTAGGAAGCTTTCGTAAAATGCGAAGATAGTTTCGCAATTCGCGATTCTCCATTTCAGGCGTAATTTACTAAATCAACAAACAGGTTCCTTTCCGGTACGGACATGAGCGAGAATTATGCGGAACATCAATTCTATGACCAGAAAAAAACGAGAAAATGGCAGCTGATTTACACCAAAACCGAAGCTCGTACGTCGATATAGGTGCGCATGATGCATGATAAAGAGCAGCGAAACAACAATGAAAACAGCCGGCGGCTTGAACGGGCGTATAAAACTGAAAAATCGAAGTTTATGTACCGTCTTCGCGCCGCCGGCCGCACCCTGGAAGAAGCGGAAGACATCGTCCATGACGTTTACGCTGAAACCATGGCACGAATGCCGCTGCTTTCGGGCATACGGAATCTGCCGGCCTGGATAAGCTCGCTGCTGAAGCGGCGGATGATCGATGCCTGGCGCCGCGACAAAGTCCGCGGAAACGCGGGAGAAACGGATGTTGCCGAGGAAACATTGCGGGAAATTATCGCCGGGACAGGCTTAAATCCGCTGGACCGGTTTGTACGGGAAAGTCTGATGGATGCTGTAAACGATGCGGTACGGGCTCTTCCGGAACCGCAGCGGAAAGTGATTGAAGCGCAGATTTTCGGCGGGATGACCTTCCGGGAAATATCGGAACGGACCGGCGAAAGCATCGACACCCTGACCGCGCGTAAACGCTACGCGCTGCAAAAACTTTCACACGCGCTCAGACACTGGATTGAAGAAACATAAACCGGGGGATCCCGGAGGAGGTATTGAAATGTCGGAGAACAATATGAATGAAAACGAATTACAGGAAGAAGAGCAGGCAAAGCGGCCGCGCCGGGACTGCGGAGACAGCAAAGAGGACAACGCCTGGTGGGAAAAACGCAGTCTGCCGGCAAAAATTTTTATGGGTATCGGTTTCGGCATTTTAGGTGTCGGATTTATCACCCTGCTCATATTTTCGGTGATGTGGCTCTGGAACTGGCTCATGCCCGACATCTTCGGATTGAAAACAATCAATTTCTGGAAGGCCGCCGGCCTGATGGCATTGAGCTTTATCCTTTTCAAAAGCTGGGGATCGGGAAAAAGTGAAAAGCGGAGCGAACGGAAGCGGAAACGTCATCTGCAGCAATATATTCAGGAGGTACCAAATGAGTGACAGAACAATGAATTTAAATCCGGGGGCATATCCGGTAAGTGTAAAGGGCGAGCTCAGCGTCCCGCCCGGGCGTTGGAAGTGGTTGTTCAAGTGGATCCTCGGAATTCCACATTATATTTGCTTATTCGGTTTGGGAATTGCATTTCTCGTGGTATGGTTTGTCTCTTTCTTTGCCATCCTTTTTACCGGAAAATATCCGAA
>CAYTSI010000027.1:23029-34814 GCA_964440465.1 uncultured Spirochaetales bacterium | reverse complement strand
CGGGGCCCTCTTCCTCAGCAATACGCGCCTCCGGCACTTCCTCTTCCGGCAGTTCGTACCGCTCCGTTCGTGCCGCCGGGTTTACTTCCGGGTCCGCGGAATAGGGACGCTCTTCCACTAAAGATTCCGCTATGCTTTCGGTCTTGCTTTCCAACGCGACCCGGACCTGAACGGTATCGTTCTCGGTTATCCCCAGGGCGCCTGCCGCCTCCCGGGACAAAAGCATAAACAGCCCCGGATTGTTCAGCCTGTCGGCGATAATGACCGTTGTTTTCTTTCCGTTTTGCAGGTTTTCAATTTCGACAATAGTATTGCGGGGAAAGGAATTAGACGCGGCATACAGACCGGTGGCAGGGAATTCACCGTACCTGCTCATGGATGCCGTCCCCTCCCAGACAGGATTTCCGCTCTGGGCTGCAGCAAATCCGCCTGTCATTACCAGGATAATGCCAATATATACGATTGCTTTTACCGATTTCATCATGCCTTCCCTCTTTAATTTCGTTACCATATCGAAAGCGCCTCCCGGGCGATCATCTGCCCTACAACATAACTGTACTTTTCAGGTTCCGGACTTTCAATCCCGGTTACCGCGGCAGTCGTAACCCCGCCGGTCCGCAGTACCCGGGAAGAGGAAACCTGTGAAAAAATGTAATCCGCGGAAAACGAATTATCCATTCCAATTTTTCCGTCCTCCCCGTCTTTAAAGGTATAATTGATGGTTACCTCGAGCAAGTATGCCGCTCCCCCTGTTTTTGCCGCCCGAAGGGGCAGCCTGTCCGCGGGAAAAGGTGTATCCGGAAACTCCCGTTCTACGGATACGCCCGCGTTAAATACAATATGCCCGTTGTCGAAAAATTCATTCATTACCCCGTCTTCGAGGGCCAAAGACACCGGCAGGCAGACTTGGAACTGTTCATCCGTTTCCGCTCCATTTCCAATATACAGCATTACCGTCTCGGAAACCGCTCCCGCGCAGACAAGACCTGAGAATAGGAGAGAAATGATAATTTTGCGCATACTATACCCTTTCTTTTTACATATCGGCATCTGTACGGCTATGTATAGCATCAATATTGCGGGAAACTGAATTTTTCCGTATAGTCCACATATGCTAGTCAGCTCGTTAACACTTCTTCTTCCCATCTTTTTTACCGCCGCCGGGGGGTATTTTCTGACCAAGCGCTTTTCTCTTTCCGTGGAAACCATTGTCAGGGCGGTTACCGATTTTTTCATGCCTTTTTTGGTGTTTTACTCCCTTGCCGCTTCAAATATGGACGGAAAAACGGTACTTCACTTGACCGGAGTTACCGGTTTCATCGTTATCGTACTCTTCATTATTTCGTTTCTGTACGCGAAGGCGGCGAAACTGGATACTAGAACGTTTATTCCCCCGATTATTTTCATGAACTCCGGATTTTTAGGCATTCCCCTGATGAAACTGTGGGGCGGCCTGGCGGCGATGAATTTTATCGTTGTGTACGATCAAATCCAGACGACATTTATCTTTACCCTGGGTATTTTAATTGTAACCGGAGGATTTTCCTCGAAGGGATTGAAGGAAATGATAAAATCTCCCCTGCTGTGGGCAATTGTCGCCGGTTTTGCCTGGAATTTTTTTCCCCTTCCCATGCCGGAGGTCCTTGCCAACACCTTTCAGTTCGCCGGAACAGCCGCGACCGCGCTGGCGACCTTCGCCCTCGGAGCTTCGCTCTGCGGAAAAAAAATGAAAATTACGGTCCACCTTTTCGCGGGGCTCCTGCTCCGGGTCATCGGAGGATTTCTGGCAGGATTGGCGGCGGTCCGTTTGTTCGGTCTCGGGGGAACGCTGAAAACCGTCGTACTTGTTGCCTCCGCCCTTCCTTCGGCGGTATTCGCCTTTGTTCTGCCGGAACGGTACGGGGTACGGGCTGAGTTTTCCGGCGCTCTCGTGCTTATATCGACGCTCTTCGGCATAGTAACAATTCCGCTGGCGTTTTGGCTGGCCTCCCTACTGTAGCCCGGCGCTGTACCGCCTAACCGGACATCCGCCGGTGCTCCACCCGCCGTACTATTTTTCCGATAAACGCAAGGATAACAATACATGCCGCGCCGACGCCGACGGCGACCCCAATCCAGAGGGGGCTGCCGCCGACGGTGAATTGAAAGAAAAGCGTTGCGATTATCCAGGCGACAATAGTCTGATAGCTTACCATCAGAATCGAGAACCCCTTGCCGATCTCTTTTATCGCGACCCCGAGGGTCGCGATACAGGGAAAATAGAGAAGTACAAACAGGAGGTAGGCGTAGGCCCTGGCCCGACTGTTTGCAAAATATCCCCGCATTACCGCGAAAGCCGATTCCTTCCGCTGCCGTTCTACGTCTACCGCCTGTTTCCGGGCCATTTGTCCGTAGAGGGCATTCATGGTGCCGATAACGGACTCTTTGGCAAACAGGCCGGTAAACAAGGCGACCGAGGCCGGCCAGTTGTCTTTTTCAACCCCGAAGGGAGTAAAAACCGGAGTTATTGTCTTGCCGATTTTTGTCAGGAAAGACGTGTCCGTTCCTTCATTGCCGAAGGTCCCGTTTGTGCCGAAGGAGTTGAGAACAGCAAGAAGGACCGACGCGATAATGATAAATTTTCCGGCACGGAAGAGAAACCCCTTCAGGTTCAGCCAGGTGTGCATCATGATATGCTTTGCCCGGGGAGAGTGATACGGCGGCAGTTCCATGATGAGATGGCTGGTTTCCCCTAAAAAGATGGTTTTTCTCAATAACAGTCCGCTCAAAACGGCAACCACAACCCCCACGAGGTAGAGGGAAAAAACGACCATCCCCTGATGGCGGAGGAAAAATACCGAGGCAATGACCGAATATACCGGCAGCCGGGCGCCGCATGACATGAAGGGGGTCATAAACACCGTCAGGATCCGGTCCCGCCTGTTATCGAGGGTACGCGCGGCCATAATTGCCGGGACGGTGCATCCGAAACCGACAATCATCGGCACAAAGGACTTGCCGGGGAGACCGAGACGGCCCATAAATTTGTCCATTACAAAAGCCGCCCGGGCCATATAGCCCGAGTCCTCCAACAGGGCGAGCATGAAAAACATCAGAAAAATAATCGGAATGAAGGCACCTACCGTCTGAATCCCGGTCCCCAAACCTCCGACAAGGACCGCGTGCAGCCAGCCGGGGGCGTGAAACAGCTCCAGCAGCTTTTCGGTCCCGTTGATGAAAATAATGCCGAACAATTCTTCGAATAGCCCGATAAGCCTGTTCCCCAGCCCGATGGTTACCAGAAAAACGAGAAACATCGTAATAAAAAAAATTGGAATGCCCAAAAACCGGTGCATAACCACTTTATCGATATTATCGGTAACCGATCGGCGGCCGGCAGTTTTCGTAATGACATCCTTCACCAGGCCGTGAATAAAACCGTAACGGTAATCCGCCACGATTGCATCGGCCGATTCTCCGAGAATGGCCTCGGCCCCTGAAACCGCGGCCCGAATGTCCTCTTCCGTAAGGGAACTGTTTTCAAATACCCTCCTGCTCGTCCATTCCTCCTCCTCCAGCAGCTTTACCGCAATCCACCTCTCGGTGGTCCCGATGTGCTGTGCCGCTTTCGAAAGTTTACTTGTCCAGGAGCTGATAACTTCTTCTATTTCATTCGGATACACTACCTGGACGCTCGATACGGGCCGTTTCCGCACCGCCTGTTCAATCGAGGCCTTGACACGTTGTATGTCCCCTCCCCGGACGGCGCTTATGCCGATACACGGCACTTCGAGGTGCCGTGACAGGTGCTCGAACTCTATTTTCAGATGCTGCTTCTCCGCTAAATCGACCATATTGAGTACAATGAGCATCGGCACCCGCATTTCCAACAGCTGCGTGGTAAGATAGAGGTTCCGCTCGATGTTCGTTGCGTCGACAATGTTTACCACTAAGTCGGGATGTTCCGTTACAATATAGTCCCTGGCAATCCGCTCGTCTTCTGAAAATGCAAAAAGGGAGTAAATACCCGGTAAATCGACGTAATGATATTTCTCCCCGTTATATTCTCCGGTGCCCTCTTTCTTTTCAACCGTTACGCCGGGCCAGTTACCGATACGCTGATTGCTGCCGGTAAGTCCGTTGAAGAGGGTGGTTTTTCCGGAATTCGGGTTTCCGACAACGGCTATTGTGTATTTCTCCATCATCTTTACCTATTTATATTAGGGTTACCTAACTTTTTGTAGAAAAAAATATCTTATCCTTTTTCACATACAAAAATTTTCTGCACCATTCCCCAGCCGAGCATGATCCTGCTTCCGCCGATCCGCAGGACATACGGATAGTTAAAAGTTCCCTGGGCGATAGTTACGGAAGCACCGGGAACAATACCGAGGTCGTACAATTTTTTCCTCGCCCCTTTTCCGCCGGCTATCGTCCTGACTTCTACCTCCGTTCCTTCCTGAAAGGAGGAAAGCGGCCTTCCTTCCCTGCTAGGCGCCATACGGTTTGTCATTATCCTACGATCCTCCCGGGTCTGTATTTTATTAGGCACGGTTATCTTATTTAATCACCCTTAATATACTAGTGAAACAGTTACATGTCAATGAGCGGCAATTACCGCCGCAATGCCGTAACGGATTCCCGCTCCTGCTATAAGCGATACAACAAGCACGATGCCGAGGATCCGTACCGCGGCGGTAATATGGCCGGTACGCGGTTTGGAAATCTGGTCCCCGATAAACGGCTTCGTCACTGTTTTGCCGAAATAATTTACCTTCCCGCCGAAGCGGATGCCTAAAGCGCCGGCCATCACCGCCTCGGGCCATCCCGCGTTCGGGCTCGAACTTTTTTTCCTGTCCCGAAGGAGGACCTTCCAAGCCCGTTTTCTATCGTACCCCGAAAGCCACGCCGCCAGCCAGAGGAACAGGGCACTCAACCGTGCCGGAATATAATTAAAAAGGTCGTCCCCCCGGGCCGGCAGCCATCCGAAATCGCGGTAAACATCATTCTTGTATCCCAGCATCGAATCCATGGTGCTTACTGCTTTGTAGGTCATCGCCAGCACCGGCCCGCCGAGAAACGCAAAAAAAAGCGGGGCAACGATCCCGTCGGAGATATTCTCAGCAACACTTTCCACCGTCGAAGTAATTATTTCCCGCTTTGAAAGGCTTGAGGTCCGGCGGCTGACAATCATTGACAACCGCCTCCGCGCTTCCGCGAGGGGTTTTTCCGCCACGCCGTCGCGGATATACAGAGCATGTTTTGCAAGGTCCTTCGAAGCAATAGCGGTATACAAAATGATGATGGAAATGAGATCTCCCGCGGCAGGATGAATGAAATACAACCCCCGTACCAGCAGCCAGGTGCAGGCAGCCGTTGTGCCGGTTACGAGAAACCACGTAAGCACACCGGCCTTCCGCGGGCTTTTCAGGATACGTCTGCTTAAAAATTCAATTTTTTCCACTGCCCAGCCGATACCCCGCACCGGGTGGGGGAACCCCCAGGGGTCGCCGATTGCCATATCCAGCACAACCGCGGCCAGGACCTGCAGCTCCAGCCGGACAATCATCCATCCCTGCTTTCGAAAAAGCCCCGCAGCAGGTTGATAAGCCGGTCGTTTTCGGTACCGGTCCGCACTGCAACGCGAAAATACCGGTCGGAAAGCCCGCGGAAGGTGCCGCAATTTCTAAGAGCAATACCCTCCCCCTCTAAATATTGTCCGACAACCGTAACTCCCGCGTCGGTATTCTCCAGGCGGCCGAAGAGAAAATTCGCCTCTCCGGAAAAGACTTGTATCGCCGGAATGGCCTCCAGACTGTGCCGCAGTCTGTTCCGCTCCGTTTTCAGTAAATCGAGTGTCCGAACCCGGTATCCCTCGTCGAGGACAGCCCTCGCGCCGACCATTTGGGAAATGGAGTTTACCGACCACGTCGGCAGAACGTCCCGTATTCTCGCGGCCAGGTCCCTGCCCGTATACAGCCACCCCAGCCGCAGCCCGGGGATAGCGTAAAACTTTGTAAGAGAACGGACAACAATAAGGTTATCCATCTCCTCCCCTAAACAGGAGATTTCATCTTCAATAAAATCGGCAAAAGCTTCATCGATGCAGAAGATATGCCGGGGAAACCGCTGTATGCAGTTAATCAGCCGGTCCCTGTCAAGGGAGGAGCCGGTGGGATTGTTCGGCTGTCCGATAAAAACCAGCACCGGCTTCGATTCCCCGGCAAGCTTCTTTTCCAAACCGCCAAGGTTAAGCTGAAATTTTTCCTCCTCCCGCGTGTTCAGCAGCTTCACCGGCAGACCGGCCATCCGCGCGGCGTCTTCATAGTCCCCGTAGGACGGCACGGGAATGAGCGCCTTTTTTACATCGATACACCGGGGGAGCGCGTACATCAGCTCCGTCGATCCGTTGCCTGCTACAATAGTTTCCATACCGATCCCGAACCGCTCGGAAAGGGCCTCTCTGAATCGGGTCGACAGCCTGTCCGGATAATGCACCAGCTGGGTCATTCCCCGCAACAGTACTTCCTTCAGCCATGAAGGAGGCCCTAAAGGATTGATATTAGCGCTGAAATCGGTACACGCGTCTATCGGTACTCCTGATTTGACAGAGAGTTCATAAATGTTGCCGCCGTGTTCGGGTTTTTTGTAATCTTCCATAGTTTATCCAAGTCCAAAAGTTAATAATAAGTAAAATATAAATATGTGCAGGATTTCTCCTGCTTCTATTGCAAATCCAAAGGCATCGCCGGTATATCCGCCGGCTTTTCCGTTATAGGCGGCGGCGGTCAGGACAAACGAAAGGAACGCGCCTCCGCAGGCAATGAAGAAAAGCAGCGAAACCGAGGAAAAAAGGAGATATGCCGCTATATACAGCGCGGCCCCGGGTATGTGAGAAACAAGCAGTCCGAACAGAGCGGTAAACGGCGGCGCCTCCCCCATGGCCGCGCCGAGGCCTTCATTCTTCGCCGGTTTTGAAATGAGAGGAATGAGGGCCGCGGCCGTCCTGCCCGACATGGGATAGGAGAAAAAAAGAAAAATTAATGCCCACCGGCTCAGCGAATCGGTCCCTAGAATATAAAAATATACCCCGGCTTTCGTCAGCAGGTAGAGTTTGGTCCCGACATAGACGGTGCCGAAAAACAGCGCGAAGGCCCCCACGGCGCTGTCTTGTAAAATGGCCAGACGCTTTTCCCGGCGGGCGAAACAGAAAAAGGCGTCCGCCGTGTCGAGATACCCGTCGAAATGGAACAGGTTGAACAGGAGGTACTGGACCACCATTACTGCCAGGACCACGATAAACGGGTCGGGAAGAAGCAGCGACAATCCGGCAAATATTCCAAAAAGTATTCCGGAAACAATCAGCCCGATGACGGGAATGTAGAACAGACTTCCGGAAAAACGTGGCGTTCCCGCGTAAGGGAACGGTATCCGGCTCATCAGTCCGAAGGTTGTCAAGAAACTGCTTCCTTTGCTGCTCATATGCTGCTCATACCGCCGTCTTGTCCTTACAAATCCGCATCGAGAGAGACTTCATCGAAGCCCTGAATTACCTTGTCCGCCTTTTGAAACCGGTCAGGTCCGCCCACTCCGAATGCTTTCATTCCCGCGGCCTTCGCGGCTTCGATCCCGGAATCCGCGTCTTCAAACACAACACACAGCCGGGGAGATACACCAAGCCGTTCCGCGGCAAGCAGAAATATCTGCGGGTCCGGTTTCGTCTTCGTTATGTCCCAGCCGGTAACGAAAGTATCGAAAAGTGTGCTTATTTTCAGTTTGTCCGTTACGTACTGGGCATTTTTGCTTGAGGAACAGAGGGCGGTCCGCAGCCCCCGGTCTCTGCACTGCCGAACAAACTTGATACTGCCGGGGAACAGGTCACGTTTCCCGATTCCCTTCAGTGATTCAACGTAATAACTGTTTTTTAATTCCGCCAACTGCTTAAGCCGCGCGCCCTCCGGCGGTATGCCGTTGTGCTCGAGAATGAGCCGGAGGGACTCGAGCCTGGAGACCCCCCGCAGCTGATGGTTTATTGTTTCATTAAAATCCCACCCTTTTTCATCCGCCAGCTGTTTCCATGCTTTGTAGTGATATGCATCGGTATGGACAATTACACCGTCCAAATCAAACAGAACTGCCAGTATCCGCGACTCCATCTTTCCTCCATTTGCTGCAGTATAGCGGTAAATGTACTCTGTTTCCAGTCTATAGACCTACATCAGAGAGAAACCGCGTAAAATTGCAAGCATTTCCATTACCTCGCTTTCTTTGAACAGCTCTATATTGCAGACCCCCCGGAAATCCCGGAGGAATGGGAGCAGGGCCTGAAACCACTCTTCTTCGCCTTGCAACACGTTATGGTCCCGCCCGTCTGCCACTCCGTGAAGATGGATTTCCCCGATGCGGTCTCCGTACCGCCCGGCAAACCCCGCCGGTTCTTCGCCCCGGACCAGTAAATGCCCCGTATCCATACAGACACCGAAGCGGGGTTCCCGTTTCAGCAGCAGCTCGAATTCCCGCCCGATAAGGTTTTCCAGCAGAAAAACCGGCCCGTATTCATCAATCCAGCTCCCCAGAACCGAAAGAAACAGGTCCACGGCCTCGGTTGGAGGATGAATAATATATTTGTTGACCAGTCCTTTTGTCCCCTCGATAATAATACGGTGTTCCGGTTTTACATCATCCGGCATATGCAGGGTAAAGCCGAGCCGGCCGGCATATTCTTGAATCGACGGCAGTTCCGTTTTCATCAGCAGGTCCGTTTCCGCGTCATACATAAAAAAGAGCAATTCCACCGACTGTATCTCTGGAATTTCCGCGATACGCCGGACATTTTCGAGATATGTTCCCGGAATGATGTAGGAAGGGGTTGAAATAATCATCCGCGAAAGTCCGGTTTTATCCGCACCGGTATACCGGACACCATCAGGACCGCCTCGTCGGAACGTTCGGCTACATACGCGTTCGCCTCGCCTAACAATCGGTTATAGTTCCTTGTCATGGCATCCATGGGAATGTTCCCCCACCCGGTTTCATTCGATATAACGATTATTCCCGTATCATTTCCATCGAAAAAACCGTCCAAGATGTCCCGCCACCGGCCTTCCTGTTTTCGGTGCAGAAGGTTGCCCATCCAGACGGTAATATCGTCGAGAATAATATTATCTGCCCGTATGGCATGCAGATCCACCGGCTCTTCAATGGTGGTGTAGCTGCCGTCCCGTTCCTTTTGGTGTTTCCTGACCCGCTCTCGCATTTCATCGTCTTCCACAACGGCGGTCGCAACGTATGTCTTCAGTGGGAACCGGTTTTCAGCAAGCCAAAGAGCAAAGGCGCTTTTTCCTGACTTCACCCCCCCGGTTATGAAGGTAATCATGCCGGATATTCTTCAATAACTCCATGCCCGATGTCAAGGGCGGAAATTGCCGGCGGCCGGCATATTCTCTTTGACTGCGCGGAAGGAAACCGTTATCCTTGTTATGTGGATAATCGGGCGAAAATTATTAAACGGGCTTCGTGGATAGGTATTATCGGCAATGGTGTGCTGGCCGTGGTAAAAGTGAGCATCGGACTGTACGCCGGAAGCCTCGCCGTTATCGGTGACGGAATTGACAGTACCTCCGACATCGTGATGTCCGTTATATCCCTCTTTACGGCAATTATTATCGCAAAGCCCCCCGATACAAAACACCCCTTCGGGCACTTCCGGGCGGAGACAATCGCTACGACAATTTTGGCGTTTATTATGCTGTTTGTCGGATTCGAACTTATAAAAACCTCAATTACCGGCATCCTTTCACGGGAAGTGAGAGATATCCCCTCCCCCGCCGCTATTTTCGCCATTGTTTTTTCAATAATCGGAAAAATTTTTCTCGCCCTCTCCTTGAAACGTGCCGGTAAAAAAATTGGCAGCAGCATTCTGATGGCGAACGGGAAAAATATGCAAAACGATATCATCATTTCCTGCGGGGTCCTCGCGGGATTGGTCGTTGTGTTTATTTTCAAACTTCCCTTTATCGACTTAGTTCTCGGCATCGGCATCAGCCTGTGGATTATGTTTACCGCTTTCAGGATATTTTTAGAAACAAACACCGAACTGATGGACGGGGTCGACGACAAGTCGGTGTACAAAACGATATTCGCGGCTGTTGACACAACCGAAGGTGCTATCAACCCCCACCGAACACGGGTGCGGAAAATGGCCAATCTCTATGTTATCGATATTGATATCGAAGTTGAAGGGAGTATGTCCGTAACCGAGGCGCACGCCGTTTCCGTGGCCGTTGAACAAGAAATTAAAAAGAAACTCGACAATGTATACGATATTATGGTACATATAGAACCGCGGGGAAATGTAGAAACAACGGAAAAATACGGCGTATCGGGCAGTCCGGACATATAAAAAGTATATCTTTTTTTACATAATTATGCACATGGAGTCGATATATGGTAAGCGATAAAGACAAAAGCAGAATACGCGAGCTTGCAGTTCGGTGGATGGAAATAGCCGCCGATCCGGTTATGGCCGAACGGAAACGGCAGTGGACGGCAGTTCGTGATTTGCGGCAGGAACGGCCGATGATACTGATCGAAACCTCCTGTATCGAGGGGTTTCTCGATGAAGCGGAGCTTGCCTGCGAAAACACCTATCTTCGCGGTGTAGAGCGGCAGATGCTCCGCTCGGTCCGGCAGTTCGAAGACGTTGGGGACGACATCGTTCTCGAACCGTATTACAGGATCGGCTGGGAAATTGAAGAACCTGATTTCGGCGTCGACGTTGAAATGCGGCCGGGGCTGACTGCTGAGGGACAGGCTTCCTTAGGGTATGCCTTCAATCACCCCCTGCACACACCTGAAGACATCGGGAAACTCCAAAAACGGACCACCGCGGTAAACCGTGAAAAGACCATGGAAAACAAACAATTGCTGGAAGATGTATTCGGGGACATTATGCCGGTAAAACTCGGCAATTATGACCCCCTATGCCCGATTGAGGGGGACGATGAATGGGTGGGGATGTTCTTTTTCGCCCTTACCTGGCAGGTGTTCCGCTTTATCGGAAACGACAACCTTCTGATGTGGGTCTATGACCACCCCGATGCAATCCACGCCCTAATGGAATACATGGTGGAAGACAGACTTCGTACGTTCCGCTTTGCCGAAAAGGAGAAGCTCATAGTCCCGAACACCGACAACCAAATGGCGGGACCGAGGTTTTACGGGTATGTTTCCGATTTGCCTGATCCGGACTACACCGGTAATGTGACCCTGAAACACTGCTGGGGGTGGCCGGAATCGCAGGAAAGCATGATTATTTCCCCGGAAATGTACAAGGAATTCGTTCTCCCCTACCTTGCCCGGTTGGCGCGGGAGTTCGGATATGTATACTACGGCTGCTGCGAGCCGGTGGACGACCGGATTGATATGCTGATGGAGGCGGTACCGAACCTCCGTGCCGTTTCCATATCCGGCTGGGCCGACTTCGAGTTTATGGCGGAAAAGCTGGGAGAAAGGATCGTGTATTCCCGGAAACCGACACCGGCGTATATGAGCGGGGCCAACCCGGACTGGGACCTGATGCGGGAAGACACGCGGAAAACCTACGAAGCGATGAAACGGAACAACTGCAATACCGAACTGCTGATACGCGACCTCTACACCGTGGGCGGGGAGCAGAAACGCCTGCGGCAATGGACCGATATGGTAAAATCGACCTTCGGGATGTAGCTTGAAGCATACTTCACGAACCGCTTTTCCTCCGGTATACTGCAGACCTTATGCAAAACAACGAAGAAATAAAAACAGA
>CAYTSI010000027.1:19781-22929 GCA_964440465.1 uncultured Spirochaetales bacterium | reverse complement strand
ACGGCGCGCCGGGACTCATCCCCCTGCAATTATCTTGTTCAGCTTCGTCCGGTAATACTTGAAATCTTCCCAGTGAATTTCGGGCGGAATGAGGTGGTCGCCGAAGGGAATATACCCGCCCCCCTTGAAGGCCTCCTCCACCGGTCCTAAAATCTGGTCGATCCGTTCCCGGCCGCGGCGGATTTCCATTTTCGGCACCCCCCCCATCATCTTCAAATCGGGGAACTCGTTCCTAACCCGCACCACGTCCATCCCGCAGGTGGCTTCGATGGGATACATACCGGTAATTCCCGCTTCCATGTAAACGGGGATAAGGTCGTGGCAGTAGCCGTCGGTATCGATAAATATAATGTCGATCCCCTTCCCTTTCAGAAAATCAGTAAGCCGCTTGTAGTAGGGCGACATAAACTCCTTAATCATGTACGGCGGGACCATCGACCCGGTGCCCGAGGACATGTCCTCCCAAATAACGCACATGTCGGCGCTCGTTTGCGCGAGCACCTCTTCATACACTGCTATCCACAAATCGCAGAAGGTGGAATTGATGTCGTGCACCAGCTCGGGGGTATCGGTGTACGCGTAAAAGAGCTTTTCGTATCCCATCAGGTGTGCCTGGGTGCCGAAAAAGCCGTGGGGATAGCCGCCTATAACCAGCGGATAATCACGGTTCCGATATTCCTCTACCAGAGTGTTCCAGTTCGCGGGAAACCGGCCGCTTACGTCCTTCAGGTTGATCCGTTCATCCTTTAATTTCTCCCAGCTTTTTTTGTCCTTGATGATGTTCTCCCACCCCACCGGAATTACGCCGGTGTGCTTCTCGAAACGGCGGACAACACCGTCCAAGTCCCGGTATACGAGAAACTGATCGTCCTCCTCGAATATTTCCAGATCAAACACCGGGTCGAACAGGAGGTTTACATCCACAAGCCGCTGGCCGTAGTCCATGTTCAGCTCTTTCCGGACGTCGTAATCCTGCAGGAATGCCTGGCTCGGATAATAGAGTCCCCCGCCTAAAACGGCTATCCCGGCAGGCAGCTTTCCCGTTTTAATCGACTGCCAGCAGGGCGCGTAGAGGGACGCCGTTGGCGTTGTAATTTCATCGGTAATTTTTGGATATTTTTTTTTCGGGAGCCCCTCTTCGTACCAATTGTCAACCGTCAGTCCCCAGTAACCGAATTCCCACTTCGGCGCGGGAACGTTCTTTTCAAAGTTCATGACCCTTGTAAACCGTTCAAGTTCCGTCATTCTACCCTCCATATATATTCAATACCGGTATTCTACCCCTCCCGCGCGAAGTCCGCCATAAACAAAATGACATAGTTCATATCCATTCCGAAATACCGAACTTTACAAAACAGCGGTTCTCCGCTACAGTTACAAGTCGAAGCAGCGTATGAAAAACGGCGGAGACCGATACTTTCTAAAATACCTGCCGCACAACGAAACCGATACCCTGTGGCAGCTGTACTGCACCACCGTCGGGACACGGAAAATACCGCCCGGTACGGTCTATCCGCCGGGCAAAAAGCAGCACCCCCCTGAATACCGCTCCGTAGGCACATCCGGCAGGGTCTTGAACGAATTTCAGTTCGTCTATATTACCGAAGGGAAGGGAGAACTGCGGATGAAGCAGGGGAATTACGAAATAACACCGGGCACCGGTTTCTTTGTCTTTCCCGGCGTGTGGCATCGGTATGCCTCGGACCTCGATACCGGCTGGGACGAGTACTGGGTGGGTTTTAGAGGAGAATACGGCGAGGCCCTCTTGTCCAACGGGGTCCTGTCCGCCGGCCGTCCGGCCATAGACATTGGAATCAATTCCACCATGGTCCACCTGTTCCAGGAGATGTTTGAAACCGCAAAACGGGAACCCCCGGGGTTTCAGCCGAAGCTCGCGGGTTCGATCATCCGCCTTCTGGCGTACAGCTTGAGTTTCAGCAGGCAGCGGAACCAGGGAAGTGAAACGGAACAGCTGGTGCAAAAGGCGCGCTTGATGATGGAGGACCACCTTTTTGGGAACCTGGACATGGAGGAAATATCCCGTCACTTGGGAATCAGCTACACGCACTTCCGTTCAATTTTTAAAAATTACACCGGCCAGTCCCCGTACCAGTACTACCTCAACCTGAAGATCAACAAGGCGAAGGAGCTTTTGGAAACAGGAGAATACGCCGTGAAAGAAATCGCCCACGATTTGGCTTTCGAGAACCAGTACTATTTTTCCAGGCTGTTCAAGAAAAAGACCGGCATCACCCCTTCCTGCTGGCTTACTTCCCCTGCAGAGAGCTCCGGTACTTTTCCACTTCCCAGTTAATAATGAAATCGATTTTTTCCTTCGGCATAAAAAGCGGCCCGCCGAAGGAACGGCTGTAAACCGAAATTTTTACCGCGTCCTTCACCAAATCGAGCATCAGCTCCACCCGTTTTGCCGAGTCCCCGGCTGCAAACATGCCGAGCCCTTCCACGGCGGCAATCCTCGGCGGATTGTCGGGATACTCTTTCCTATATTCCTCGAGGGCCCGGCGGATATTTTCAGCCGGGTCCTCGTCTCCGGTACCGCCTCGTTGAACGAACAGCGGTTTGTGGCCGTAATAGACAATATGGTCCGGCGTGTAGGAAGACGACATCGGCGTAAAAGCCTCTTTCGATTGTACCAGCCGGCTGATTTCCCGGTTTACCAGGAATTCGCATTCCGATTTCCCCAGTACCGCCTTCACGGCATTCCGCCGGCGCTCAACTTCCTGCCGGTCGATTTCGCCGGCGGGAACTTCCGAAACATCGGGCGTATCCGTTACATATCTCTCTATCGCGGACATTATGTCCCGATATATGTTTTGTATCCCGTCGATTGAATCGGCGGCGGCGAAAACGCCGTGGTTCCGCAGAAAGACAATTTCAGGAAAGTCCTTCCCCGAAGCGGTATATTCATCGATAATGTCTTTTACCGTTTTTGCCAAAATATACCCCGGATTGACCACCGGCACCCAGACACTCCGCGTTCCGAACAGCTTTTCCGCCGTCTGCCGGCCGTTTTTCCCGCATGTCATCCCGTTGACCAGCGCCGGATGCAGATGGACGACATACGCCTGAGGAAACAGCGCGTGCAGAAGCGCCTCAACGCTTGGACGCATGGGCGAGCAAGAGTCCG
>CAYTSI010000027.1:8326-19681 GCA_964440465.1 uncultured Spirochaetales bacterium | reverse complement strand
AGGACTCTGACCAGCCCTTGGCCGCATGGGCGAGCAAGTGTCCGAAGGACTCTGACCAGCCCTTGGCCGCATGGGCGAGCAAGAGTCCGAAGGACTCTGACCAGCCCTTGGACGCGCGGATTCTCCGGGCAGGCGCGCGTTCATGAGGTCCGCCAAGGCCTCCTCTTCCCGAGCGTCCGCGTTTTCGGGATAGGTTTTTTGCCAAATTGCATTTAGTTTTTCACGGTCCATTTTCACGAAACCGGACTCATCGATGCCGGCGAGAGCAGCCCCGGATGCCTTCACATACATCACATCAGCATCTTTCCAGGAAGTGTTGCCGCCGTTTGCAAGAACATACTCCGGGTCTTTTCCGTACTGTCGGGATACGTTTATCAATTCTTGTAAAGCCATTTTTACCTCCGGTACGCGGTGTCTTAGGTACGCTCTTGCAGTACGGTATGTTCATACTCATGGACAACCGGAATTATCTCTTTTTCCAGCGGAACGTTCATGGCGGAACAGTAATAATCCCATACCGCGCCGAAGGGCATTGTTTTCATCTCTTCCAGTAACGCCAGCCGGGCAAAATAATTTCCCTCTTTTTCGTACTGTATCAGCTGCTTCCCCGGTTCGAGCATTGCCAGAAGCAGCGCCTTCAGGGAAGCCCGCGCGCCGATTGCGTAAGCGCCGATACGGTTAAGCGTCCCGTCAAAAAAATCGAGACCGATATACACGTCTTTCAGCCGTTTGCTCCGGACCAGCTCCTGGAAGAGATTTCTCACATCATCGTTTAAGATAACAATGTGGTCGCTGTCCCATCGGATCGGCCGGGAAACGTGGAGAAGCAGCTCTTTCGAGAAGAGCAGGACCGATGAAATTTTATCGGCCACCGATTCGGTTGGATGAAAATGCCCCATATCGAGACAGAGCATCTTCTTTCTAGTGAGCGCGTACGCAAGATAAAACTCATGGGAGCCGACCACAAAGGCTTCGCTTCCGATGCCGAAGAGTTTCGACTCCACCGCGTCTTTCATTTCTTTTTCAAGATATTTCTTTTTGAATATTTCGTCCAAGGTGTCCATCAGCAGTTTCCGGCAGCCCATCCGGTCGGCAGGCAGGTCTTTCATCCCGTCGTGCAGCCAAATGTTGTGAATGCAGGAGCTCTTCTGCTTTCTGCCGATATGGGCGCTGATTTCACGGGCCCGCTTTACATGCTCCATCCAGAAACCGCGATGCTTTCTGTTTTTACTGCTTAAGGAAAAGCCGTCGTCGGAAAATGGATGGGAAAAAACGGTGCAATTAAAGTCGAGTTTCACTTTATTTTTCCGCGCCCAGGAAATCCAGGAATCGAAATGCTTCGGTTCAATTTCGTCCCGGTCAACCGGTTTCCCGCCGAAATCGCCGTAGTGGGTGTGGAGATTCAGACGATGGGTCCCGGGGATGATGGAGTAGACCTTCTCCAGGTCGCTTCTCATCTCTTTCAGGCTCCTCGGCTTCCCCGGATAGTTGCCGGTTACCGCGATCCCTCCGCCGTCGAGTTCGGCCCCCGCCTTTTCAAAGCCGCCGACATCATCCGCCTGCCAGCAGTGCAGGGACAGCGGTACCTTTTTCAGGTCATTCAGGACCTTGTCCGTATCAATACCTTTTTCGGCGTATTGTTCCTTCGCGTTTTTATAGTTTTTCTCGATATTCATAAACCTTCCTCGCTGTTAGTATGTGCCGTACTCCCGTGCGGCGTTTATCATGGTTAGCACCGTTTCCGGGCGCACATCCGCCTGAATGATGTGGGCCGGGGCAAGGAGATATCCGCCGTCCCTGCCCAGTACCTTTTCCCGGAATTCTATCTCTTTGGTAATTGCCCCGGGATCGCCATTTGGGAGCAGTTCCTGCTGATCAATGCCGCCGAAGAAATTGATGTTTTTTCCGTAGTTCGATTTCAGTTCTTCCGGGTTCGATCCGGGAACATTCGGCTGCACCGGATTGTACACTTCGATTCCCATTTCAATCCAGTCTTCCAGCATGGGGGCAACGGCCCCGTCCGAATGCATCATCACAATGACATCCGGATTTAGATTTTTTACTGCCGCAATCATCCGTACCCAGCGGGGCTTGAACATCGTCCTCCACATGTCCGGCGAAATGAGGGTCGAAGTCTGGCTTCCCAGGTCCTCCCCGAACCAGACCGCATCAACCCCCAGCTTTACAAGCTGCTTTGCAAGCTCGGTGGTCCAGTATTCGGCCCAGTCGTTAAGCTTTACCAGCCAGGGTTTCTCCATTGCCATGGCAAGCAGGTACTTTTCCATACCCGTCATATGCCATGCCAGTTCAAAGAGGGACAGCTCTGCTTCACCGATACAAAAATAGTCCTTTCCGAAACGGTCGATGTCCCGCTTTGCATGTTCGAAGCGGCCGTGGGCATTCGGATCGGGGAAGGAAAAGTTTTCGATGTCTTCGACGGAGGATGCTTGCTCTAAGGGAGCCTTCACCACCTCGACATAGAGATTTGTCGGCTTCATATGCATCCCGAACTCGTTTGTCGTTATGTCGTCTTTTATCGTGTCCGGCTCGAACCCCTCGGCCACGGTACCGCCGACGACAACGCAGTCACTCCCCATTTTAGTCCGGATTTCATTTGCCGAAATCCGGTAGGTTAAATCCTCGTAGTAGGAGGGAGCATAATCGGGCTCAATTCCCAGTTCCTTTCCAAAGTGATCGGTAAGTTGCCGGCAGAGGTCGAACTCGACCGGCACCCGGTCGGGCATCCCCTCCCGTTTTTTAAAAGCGTGAAAAACGCGTTCTCTCGAATTCATCCTGTCCCCTTCCTGCTCCTGCCGGCAGCATCAATTGAAATTACCGGTCAGTCCATGTGAAAGACTTCTCGTAACGGTACGGATACGGGAGAATTATCGGGATTGACATCCATAATGTCCGCCATGTAATCCCACCATTTCCGTACAATAGGAAGTTCCGCTAAAGAATCGGCGGTGTCCCCTTCGGTTGTTTTATGAAACGCGAAAAGGGTAAGGGTTTCCTCGTCAAGATAGATACTGTAGTCATAAATACCGGCATCTGATATGGCTTTTGACAATTCAGGCCATATCGTATCATGCCGTTTTTTATATTCTTCCTCAAATCCTTTTTTCAGTTTCATTTTGAAAGCAGCTCTCGTCATCGTCAACCTCCTCGGCTGTTATTGTTGCTTGCTGTTATTGTTTCTTTAATGCACCGCTTCGTATAATGTCGATCATTACGGCAAGTAAGAGCACGGAACCGCTTACTACCATTTGGAAATAGGCATTGACGCTTAAGAGGGTCAGCCCGTTATTGATTGTCTGCAGTATTAAAATACCGAGAATAATACCGGCAATCTTCCCTTTTCCGCCGGCGAGACTGATGCCTCCAAGTATTACCGCCGAGATAGTCGTCATTTCCGTCCCGGAGCCCGACTGAGGCAGGGCGGCGCCGACCTGTGCCGCCAGCAGAAACCCCGCGATGCCGGCGGTAATCCCGCTGATGACGAAAGCGGTAAACTTGATTCTTTTTACATTAATTCCCGAAAGGTAACTGGCATGCTCGTTCCCGCCGACCATGTACACCTTTCTGCCGAAGGAGGTGAATTTCAGCAAATAGTAGGTAATTGCAAGAACTGCAATGGCGACAATGGTAACATAGGGGACAACGCCGAAGAGCCTTCCCCTGCCGAGCATGAGAATGACAGGATCTTTGACCATTACCGTTGCGTCCTTAATCAGCCACGCGACTCCCCTGAATATCTGCATCGTACCTAAAGTTGCTATAATCGAGGCAATTTTTAAGACGGCATGCAGTGTCGCGTTTACAACTCCCATCAATAATCCCAAACCGATTACTAGTATTATAACCAGCCACCAGGGCGCTCCCGCGATACTTATCAGCGCGCACAGTAAAGCGGTAACCGCCCCGATTGCGTTTTGCGAAATATCGAGCCCCCCCGTTATCATCGCAACGGTCAAGCCCGATGCCCGAATCGCCAGTATAGACGCAAACATAAAGACGTTCATGATATTTTTAAGCGTGAAAAAATATGGAGATAATGAGGCCCAAACGACAGACAGCAGCACCAGTGCTGTCGCGAGACTTAGAATGTTTCCCAAATCCCAAACTCTATGCCCAAATTTACGTAGTGACCTTCCCGTATCTGTATTTTCGTTCGTTGTCATTTTATTTCACCGCCAAATGCAATATTTTATTTTGATCATATTCACTTCGTTTAAATTCACCGGCTATTGTTCCGTCGGTGAAAACTAACATTCGGTCCGTAATTCCCATAACCTCCGGTAATTCCGCGGACACCATGATAATGGAAATCCCTTCTTTACAGAGCTCTTCCATGACCGTATAGATTTCTACCTTAGCTCCTACATCAATTCCTCTCGTAGGATCATTCATGATAAGGACCTTCGGATTGGTCAGCAGCCATTTCGCGATAACTACCTTCTGCTGATTTCCCCCGCTTAACGATTCGATGATTGTCTGCCTCGAGGGTGTCTTGATATTCAGCTTTTCAATCCATATGTCACAGTACTCTTTTTCTTTTCTGGAATCGATACCGATCCCTTTTCCGAGTTCATCGATCTGCGTTATCGTTAGATTATCTTTTACCGAATGGATAAGGATAAGCCCGTCCTGCTTTCTGTCGCTTGGAATGTATGCTATTCCGTGTTTTTTCGCCTCAAGGGGGCTCTCAATTGTTACCTCTTTCCCTTCGATACTGAATTTTCCGGAACGGACCGCCCGCAAACCCAGCAGGCCTTCAACGGCCTCAACCCGGCCGGAGCCGACAAGTCCGAAAAAGCCGAGTATTTCACCTTTTCGTATATCGAATGAGACATTTTTTGCAAAGCTGCACGTAAGGTTTTCAACCCGGAGCATTTCATCGCCAATCAGTGCTTCCTCTTTCGGATACATATCCACGATCGCGCGGCCGACCATCAGTTCCACCAGTTCAGATGTCGAGGTTTCATCTAAATCCAATACTCCGACCCTTTTTCCGTCCCGCATTACCTGAACACGGTCGGCAATGGTGAATACTTCATCAAGCTTATGGGAGATATAAATAATCGAAACACCTTTCTTCTTTAAATCTTCGATAAACTCGAACAGCCGCTTTGTTTCCACCTCATTTAAAGAAGACGTAGGTTCATCCATTATAAGGACTTTTACATCTTTCGAAACGGCCCTTAAGATTTCTAATATTTGTTTTTCAGCCACGGTAAGTTCATTGACAATTGTAAAGGGATCATAATCCAAATTAAACGAGCGGATCAGTTCTTCCGATTCCTTTTTCATTCGCTGATAATCTACCCGCTTCATTTTCCCTTTTACAGGGACCGCGCCGATAAACAGGTTTTCGGCAATGGTCATCTCATTTAGGTAATTTAACTCCTGATATATGGTAGATATACCGGAATCTATTCTTTCCTTCGGTATTGAGTCCGGACGTATAGTTTTTCCGTTTAAAATAATTTCTCCGGAATCCATATGAACAGCTCCGGAAAGGACCTTTATCAGCGTTGATTTCCCCGCGCCGTTCTCTCCGATGACCGCCAGCACCTCGCCTTTCTTGATTTCCAGGTCCACTTCATCCAGCGCGAGAACACCGGGATAATGCTTTACGATTTTTTTCATTTCCAGTATCAACATGCACTCCAAAAATATTGTAGGTATATCAACGCGGGCCGCTCTGAGACCCGCGTCGATAAAATGTGTTTAACTGTTTTCTTCGATTACTTTGTCAATATCTTCCCTGGTCAGGAACTCATGTTCCATGGTCTGCATCTTGTCGGGATTTTTTCCCGCTAAGATGTCGAGGGCCAAAGGAATAATATAGTCGCCGTACTGTGTCGGATAGTAGGCGGTACCGCCGAGCCAGCAGTTTTCTCCCTGCTCCCAAGCGGCCAATGTCTGCATTCCGTTGTTGTTCGTTGCAAGCAGAACGTCCGAATCTCTTCCCGACGCCTGAACGGCTGAAAATACGCCCTGGCCGGTTTCGGTGTTTACCGTTCCAACCACAATCTTCCGAAGGTCGGGGTGAGCCGTCAGCCAGTCGGTCATCTTCTGGTTCGCGACAAGGGTGGTATCGGAACCGCCGCCGCCCATCTCAATCCATTCAACCTTGCTTTCCGGAACATCGATTCCGTTAGCCCGCATGCCGTCGATCATTCCCGACATTCTCAGCCGTACGACAGGGCCGTTCTCGCTGTTGAAGAAGAAAAGCGCCTGCTCGATTTCGCCGTCCCATTTTTCTTTGATGGCCTTCGCGAGTCCTTCACCCGCTACTTCACCGGCCTGCTGATTGTTCGCGCCGAAGAACCAGCCTTCCTCTCCGTCCGCTCCTACGTACTTAACATCAATTCCGATGACCGGAACGCCCTGCTGGGCGCAGTAATCGACTAAGCTTCCGCCGATTTCCGCGTTAACGTTGAAATCGACGATAAGGTCCGCGCCCTGCAGCAGCATGTTGTCGACATTCGGCAGAATTTTTTCAGGATCGAAGTTTGATTCCGCCACAAGCAGTTTCACTCCATGCTTCTCGGCGGCACGTTCCATACTTTCCCCGACCTGCCGTAAGAAATCAACCGTCGTTGATCCATTGTTGAAACCGATGATAATTTCATCATCCTCTTTTGTTTCTGTTGCAGCTTCTTCTGTTGCTTTTTCCTGCTTACCGCCGGCAAATACAACAAAACCGCACATCAACAGCACCAGCACTAATACAAGTACTTTTCTCATACAATCCTCCTTGTGGATTAATAAATATATTATCCTACACTCTCATTGTTTTTGTAGAGTGTTAGAATCAAATTAAAAAACGCTTGCAAAATTTTACCACCAGTCGTACCGGTTTACCATACACATTTTGTTTCACCGCATATACATTTTAATTGTATACCCCAAGTTCCAGCCCGGTTTCCACCATTGCCCGGTAATTTTCCGGGGGAATATCGTCCATAATACTGTGATTTGTCGATAAAATATACCTGCCGCCGGGTTTCAGCCGCTCCATCTTCATCCGGACCTCCTCGGCAGCTTCTTCCGGTGTTCCGAAAGCCAGCGGGCCCGCGATATCGATGTTTCCGCTGATCGTCAGCTTGTCGCCGTACTTCTTTTTTATGTCGAATATGTCCATCGAGTAGGGTTCAATGGGATTCAATACATCGATTCCCATCTCCATAATAATGCTGTCCATAATGTCCGTAACGTTGCCGCAGCTGTGAAACATAATCGGCACACCCGCCTGCTTCGCCGGTTCCAACAACCGTTTTGCCCTCGGCAGCCACAGCTCCTTGAAAAAATTCGGTTCCATGAAGGTGCCTGTTTTAAACGCAATGTCGTCGGCAAAGAAGAGGAAGTCGATCCCTTCTTCGATTCCCATTTCCGCGAGCTGAATATAGTAATCGACGCAGATGTCCATCAGTGTTTCGACAAACTCCCGGTCTTCGTAGACCTTCAGTAAAAAGGTATTAAATTCACATAAAAAGAAATAGCAGCACTGAAAAAACGCGCCGAAACACAGATCTACCCCAATCCCGGTCCCCCGCGCGGCCTTCACGTAGTTACGGATAATTTCCCGCCGCGGTTTTATGTCCGTTTCGTAATCGGGTTTAACCGCTTTTTCAAGGCTTTCCCAGTCCTTGATCCGGCCGTCGGTAACTACATGCAGATCGCCCTTTTCATCCCTGTACTTCAGCGGCGTCCACAGCGCCTCCAGGGTCATAGCGTCCATGCTTACCTGCCTGCAAATTTGCATAAAATCTTCCGGGGGCATTGGAGGCGCGACTCCGACCGTGTCGGTGGACCCCCTCGAAGCCGCCATCGTACTTCCCACGTCCTTCCCCAAAATGGCCTGGACGTTTTTCGGTTCAATTAATATCTCGAAAATCGGTACTCTGTCGGGTATTTCTCCCTTCATCACCGCCAATAATCTGTTTACATCGGGTTCGCGTAATTTTTCCGGTACCATTCAAACCTCCATATTATATTTATAACCCGGGCCGAGCCACACTCAGCCCCTCTATCCCCAGCCGAGGCGTTTCGATAAATAATCCAGGTAGTCGCAAAAGGTCGGCCAATCGATATCGGGGTGGACACTGTGGTCCAATTCCGGAATATATCCGCCCTTTTCGACCGCGGGCATAATTCTGTCGACCTCGGCCCGGAGTTTTTCCCCGCCCTTCGCGATCTCCTTTTTATCGATGCCGCCGAACATCATAAAGCTGCTGCCGAACTCCTTCCGTACCGCGTTCACGTCCATGCCCGCCTGCACCTCGAAGGGCCACAGCGTATCGATCCCGGCATCTATCCAAATTGGAATCAGCTTCCACACGTTCCCGTCACTGTCCAGGCCGATATGCTTAATGCCCTGCTTCTTCAGCCATTCGTTTACCCGCTTGTACCGCGGGAGGGCAAATTTCCGAAACAGTTCGGGGCTGACGAGAGGACCGTTTTTATACGCCATGTCCTCCCAGTACCAGAAGGTCTCAAAATCGGTATATTTCAGCGTTTCTTTTGTTATCTCGATAATCGCATCCGCCCGGTCGTCCATAATTTCTTCGATTAATTCGGGCTGCTCGTAAAAGGCAATGCACAATCCCTCTACACCGAAAAGGTTCCGTAAAGGACCGAAAAACCCGCCCCACCGGTCGGCCCAGCAGAGACGGGGGTAGACTTCCTCCCTTTGTTCACCATCGTGCCGTTCAATCGTGTCCCCCGCGCTCTGCGCGATGGATACCCCGACAGTCGTTTGGCTCCGTCCGCCCTTTTCCACCTGCTGCTTCCAGGATTCGGGAAAGCGTAGTTCCGGCGCCAGCTGCAGCCGTTCTTTTTTAAACTTTTCGTAATCCTCGCGGGTCTCCACCGGGAATTTCAGAAACTGGGGCATACTCGTGTCCGCGTGTCCCTTGAATTCCTTCATGAGGATCCCTTCCTCGTTTATGTACGTAACCGTTTCTTTATCTTCCTCGATAACTTCATGGGTGAACTCGGGCATCGGTCCGTAATATGGGTCGACCCTGTCTAAGCG
This sequence comes from uncultured Spirochaetales bacterium, assembly GCA_964440465.1. GTDB lineage: Bacteria > Spirochaetota > Spirochaetia > SPDA01 > CAZSGZ01 > CAZSGZ01. The sequence goes on along the minus strand of CAYTSI010000027.1, from coordinate 10,638 downwards.
GTCTAATCCGAATACTTCGTCCAAGGGTGTCCCGTCGTATCCCTGCTTTCTCCAATTCTTCTCCGTTTCCGGCCAGACAAAGCTCCCCCAGCGAACCCATTTTTTGTCCACTTCTTTAAATTCACAGGTGTCAAAGTACCGCTCCCGCGATGTCCTCATACTCTCTCCTTTCGATTGTTTGTTTTAAAGTCGGCAGCTATCGGAGGCGCTACAGAATCCCGCTCCATCAGTTCCGCCTGAAAAAAGATCCGTGTATCGGGCCGTTCATTTTTTTCTATCATATCGAGGAGCATATTCATACCCGCGGCGCCCATCTTCTCCATGGGCTGCACAATCGTCGTCAGCCGGGGTACGAAAAAGTCCCCGATCCGGTTGTCGCAGAACCCCGTTACCGATACATCCTCGGGCACACGGTATCCGAGTTCATGCAGGCCCCGGATAAGGCCGTAGGCAAAGAGATCGGATATCGTTACAAATGCCGTCGGCATTACCCCGCCGGAAAAACGCTCTTTTACAAGTTTATACGTCCCCGCCGTTTCCTCCAGTTTCGTGGAATCATCGATAATGACAAAATCCGGATTGTAAAAAAGCCCGTTTCGTTCAAGTCCGCTTCGAAATCCTTCATACCTTCGCCGGGGGACTGTCTGATGTTCAAAGGAAAAAGAGACATACCCGATTTCCCGGTGGCCGAGGGAGGCGAGATAATCGACCACCGCTTCGGTAGCACTCACATTGTCAACCAATACGGCGGGAATCGTCAAATCGTCAATCTCCCTGTCTACAGAAACAACGGGAATGTCCCGCTCCCGGGCATACTGCAAATGTTCCTCACAATCGTACCCGCCGAAAAAGATCAGCCCGTCAATGAACTGGTCCATTAAAACCTGCATCTGCCGTTTTTCCTCTTCTAAATCGTAAAAGGTGCAGCCGAGGATAAGAGTAAAGCCCCGCTCCCGGGCAACCCGTTCCATTTCCTGGATAATGATGGCATAAAATGGATTTTTAATATCGGGAACGATAACTCCCACGACCTCGGTACTCTGGGTCCGCAGGCTCCGCGCTATGCGGTTCGGCCGATAGCCGAGTTTTTTTACCGCCTGCCTGACCTTCTCCGCGGTAGGAGGAGTAACGTGTTTCGAATCGTTTAAGACATGGGAAACCGTTGAAATGGTCACTCCCGCCTCTTTCGCAATGTCTTTAATCGACACTTTTTTGTAATTTTCAGGACCTACCGGACCAGCACCTGAATTTCTCACACATTCACCTTATAAAAGAAAAACGATTTTCTTTGATTTTGTATTATTATAGGGGGAAAACGTTTTTCTCGCAACAAAAACTTTTCATTTTTAGCGATTTTTTTTCATACCGGCCTGCTCCTTGCCGACGGCAAAGAAATTCGGCATATTTTATCGTAGAGGAGGCTGATATGAATCTAGGAATACGCGATAAAACCGCTTTCGTTGCTGCATCTTCGAAGGGTTTAGGACGCGGCTGTGCCGAAGCGCTGGCGGCCGAGGGAGCGAATGTTGTTATTTGCGCCAGGCATCATGAAGAACTCGAAAAAACCGGATCTGAGGTCCTCGCGGTACACGCCGATGTAACCGACGCTGAGCACATCAGCCGTATGACGGATGCTGCAACGGAGCGGTTCGGCGGCATCGACATCCTCGTTACAAACGCCGGAGGACCGCCTGCCGGTTTTTTCGACGATTTTGACGATGAAGTATGGGAGATGGCCTTCCGTCTGAACTTTTTAAGCACCGTCCGCCTTATCCGGAACGTACTCCCCCATATGCGGGGAAACGGCTGGGGGAGAATAATCACTATTACCAGCGCCGCGGTAAAGGAACCGGTGGACAATTTGATACTCTCCAATTCAATTCGGGCATCCGTCCACGGCCTGGCAAAGACCCTGTCCCGGCAGGAGGCGGGGAACGGCATTACCGTCAACAACGTAATGCCCGGCTTTACCCGGACCGACCGGGTGGAAGAACTGGTTTTCAAGCCGGGCCGTGCCGCCGGAAAAAGCGATGAAGAGATGTTAGCGGAAGCCGCCGCGGACATTCCCGCCGGAAGGATCGGCACCCCGGAAGAGTTCGGCGCGTTAGCGGCGTTTTTAGCTTCCGATTTGGCAGGCTACATTAACGGTGTGTCCATTCCCGTCGACGGCGGCAGCATCCGGGCGGCATTTTAGGCGTCTTTTTTTGCTTTTTTTTATGAATTTTACGGAATAAGTTGAATCACCGTTTTAGTTTTCCCCCTTACATATTGTAAGGAGGCAGAAAAATGGCTATTATTACGGTACCGAAGCG
>CAYTSI010000027.1:0-8226 GCA_964440465.1 uncultured Spirochaetales bacterium | reverse complement strand
CGAAGCGGCAAGCGAGGGACTGGTAAACATGCTGAATGAGCAGGGGAAAGAAACAAAGGACTCGGTTATCGAAACGGCGGCACTCCGTTTCGAAAAGCTGCTTACCAAAGAGGTTGCCGGTTTGCGGAATGAACTTTCCGAACGAATCAGCAGTGTTGAAATACGGCTCGGCAATAAAATTACAACAGAAATCACCGATGTGCGGGAAGAATTATCCGGACAGATCTCGAAGGTCGATACCAGAATAACAACGGAAATTTCGGGGCTGCGGGTAGACCTGACGGAAAAAATCCAAAAATCGAAAACCGATACGATAAAATGGATGTTTCTCTTTTACATCGGCCAGGTCGGCGCCTTAGCGGGAATTCTATTTGTAGTATTGAAGTAAAACACGCTCCGCTGCATATTCCGCTGTATCCGTTACCTGGCATGGTTTTTGCATGTTTAGATACAGGAGGATACTACATGAGTAACGAAAAAGTTGACGCATACGCGGAAAAATTAGCGGCGGAAATGAAAAAGGTAGACGCGGCAATACAGAAAATGGAGGCCGAGCAGGAATCCGCCGCGGCAGATCAAAAATTGAAACAGCAGGAAACCTTAGAGGAATTGAAGCGGAAACGGGCGAATTTTGAAGAAAAACTCGAAAAATTGAAAACTGCCGGTTCGGCATCCATGAGAGAACTGAAAAAAGGCGCCAAAGCCGCGCAAAAAGAGATGAAGCAGTCATTGAAAAACGCTCTTTCGCAGTTCAAGTCGGTTTAATTGCATTCTCAGTAGAAAAATACAAAAGCCCCGGGCAAAACCGGGGCTTTTTTTGTGTAAAAGTTATACGCTCAATAGGGGCACCGCTTCCGACGAAGGTCAAATTACCGTCGTTTCCCCGAACAACTCAATCTGCCGTTTCAGTTCGGTTACAAACTCCGCCGCTAAACGGCCGTTGATAAACCGGTGGTCCACCGCAAGCTGCACTGTTACAACATGCGATTCGATCGTGGCGTCGCCGCTGTAGAGCAGCGGTTCCCGGGAGGCGCGGACCCTGCCGATGGAAAGGGCCCCGCTGTAGCGCGGCGGAATAATGAGCGTAAAGGTATCCACCGGATACATACCGAGGTTCGATAGTAAAAGGACGCCGTCTTCCAGATCATCCTGCCGCAGCTGATTGCTTTCCGCCTGCCGCTGAAATTCCCTGATTTGGCTGTCGATTGACCGGACCGCTGCCGGATTTTTTATGACCGGAATGTACAGCTCATCTCCGCTGCTGACGGCAACGCCTACATGCGGCCCGCCGGCATGGATAAGCCCGTCCCCGGTCCCGGAACAGAAATACTGAAACGTCGGGTATTTCTCCATGGCCCGGGCGGCCGCGTAGACGAAATAAGCATCGAAGGAGGGTTTTTCCGCGGAACGACCTCTCGCCTTCATTACTGTATCCATGTTGATGGTCGCCGTTAGAGTGATGGGAATAATTTCCCCGTAACTCTGTTTGACGCGGGAAGCCACGGCCCGCTGGTTCTTCGACAGTTCGATGACGTTCCGATTGTTAGAGGCCGTTATCCGCTCGACCGCCGCCCTCCGCACATCCGCTTCGGTAACAACACCGCCGCTTCCCGCGGGCCGGACTGCTGCGATGTCCACCTTCATCTGCCGGGCGAGCCTCCGCGCCTTCGGCATCGCCTGTACCGCGCCGCCGTTTCCGGCCATAGTTTGCCCGGCGGGAGAGGCTGACGCTTCCGCCGGCGGCAGTGACGCGGCCGCTGCTGCCGACTGACCCGCGGGCGCATCCGGGACCTTCTCGCCCGGTTCACCGATGTAGGCGATAATTTCACCGATACCGACTTCAGACCCTTCCTCCGCTAAAACCTTCAGCAGGGTCCCGGTGAAAAAGGACTCGATTTCCAGGGCCGATTTGTCCGTCTCCACCTCACAGAGGAGATCGCCCTTTTTTACCGTATCACCTTGACCTGCCTTCCAGGAAAGAATGGTTACCCGGTCCACTGAGGTACCGAACTGAGGAATGATTACTTGCTGTGCCATTAAACGCCTCCCTGTTCCTGAATGTCGTAATAGCGGAGGACCGCCATCCCCGCGGCCCGGGCGGCCTCCACCCCGGCGTCGGAATCCTCGATTACAATACACCGTTCGGGAGGGGCCCCCAGCCTCCGCCCCGCCTCTAAGAACAGGTCGGGGTTCGGTTTTCCGCGTTTCACGTCTTCGGATGTAACAATAACATCAATCGAGATACCGTATCGTTCTAATACGGGAAGGATCGACGGTTTCGAACTCCCCGAGGCAATAGCAACGGGATTACCGTTTTTCTTCAGCATTACAAGCCAGTCGAGGTTACATTTAATCGGTTCCGCGGCCGGATCGCGGGACTTCTGTATCTCACCCTTCCTCCGGTACACCTCCGCGGGATCGACCCTGACACCCGCGGCCTCGGCAAAATAGGCAATCTGCTCCACACCCTTCATCCCGGCCTGCCGGTAAAACTGGGCACGGTCGATGGCGACACCGTACTCCTCAAGGGCCTGCCGGTAGCACTGAAAGTGCTCCTCCATGGTATAGAAAAGCACGCCGTCAAAATCAAAAATATAGGCATAGTTGTCCATCAGCCCGCTCCTATTCCATCACCTGTCTGACGGCGCTGATAATCCGTTCTTCCGATGGAATAACATCTTTCTCCATGGAGGGGGCAAAGGGGATGGGAGTGTCCTGTACCGCTACCCGTTGTACCGGCGCCTCGAGGTAGTAGGCGGCTTCCTCGGCGACACAGGCGGCGACCTCGGAAGTAAACCCGCAGGTAAGAACGTCCTCACTGGCCGCGACCAGACGGCCGGTTTTTTTCACCGACTCGATAATGGTATTCCTGTCTAAGGGCACGAGGGTCCGCGGGTCGACAACTTCAGCTTCGATCCCTTCCTTCGACAGTTCCGCCGCCGCTTTCAGCGCTTTGTGGAGCATCATGCTGGTGGCAACGATGGTAACGTCCCTCCCCTCCCGCTTAATATCGGCTACACCTAAGGGAACGGTATAGTCCTCGTCCGGGGCGGGGGTAAAGGCGTCCCCTAAGTCGTTAACGGCAGTCTGGGCCTTGCCTCCCGGGGACTTCGCCCCGTAGAGGAGCTTGTGTTCGAGCATAATAACCGGATTGTCGTCCCGGATGGCCGCCTTCAGCAGTCCTTTGGCATCGTAGGGAGTACTCGGCAGGACCACCTTCAGCCCCGGCGTATGCATAAACCACGCTTCCAAACACTGGCTGTGCTGCGCCGCCCGGCCGGTTGCTCCCATGGGCGCGCGGAACACCAGCGGCACCTTCACCTGTCCGCCCATCATGAAGCGGATTTTCGCGGCCTGGTTACAAATCTGGTCCATACCGCAGGCCATGAAGTCGTTGAACTGGAACTCCGCCACCGGACGCAGGCCCGTCATCGCCGCTCCAACCGCGGCGCCGGCTATGGCAATTTCCGAAATTGGGGTGTCCTTTATACGCTCTTCCCCGTATTTATCCAAAAGCCCTTCGGTTACCCGGTATGCGCCGCCGAAGACGGCTATATCTTCTCCGAAAACGACAACGCTGTCGTCCCGGTCCATTTCTTCAATCAGTGCTGCTTTCAGCGCCTCAACTATGGTCGTTACAGGCATCATTTAACTCCTTGTTTCGGCAAATATGTATTTTTTGTAATCGCGCGGGGAAGGGTCCGGACTGGATTCCGCGAACCGCACCGCCTCTTCTAAGCGTTCCGCCGTCTTCGTTTCAATTGCATCGATTTCGGTACTGTCGACACCGTAATCTTGTATCAGCCGGGCGGTGCACTGCGGGATGGGGTCTTTCTTTTTCCACTCTTCGCATTCTTCTTTGGTCCGGTAGGTGGGGTCTTCAAACCTGCTGTGCCCCCGGAACCGGTAGGTCTTGCACTCTACAAGGGCCGGCCCCTTCCCCGCGCGGGCGTTTTCGATGAGACTGCCTGCCTTTTCGTACACGTCCTCCACATCCATGCCGTCGGCAATGACACCGGGTATTCCGTAGGCCTGTGCCCGCCGGGCAACATCATCAAGGAGCATGGTCCGCTTGTAGTGGGTACTGAATCCGTACAGATTGTTCTCAATAACGAACAGCACCGGCAGCTGCCACACCGCGGCTAAGTTCACCGATTCGTGGAAAGCCCCCTCGTTTGTCGCCCCGTCGCCGAAAAAGGCAACGGACACCTTTGATTTGTCCCCCTGCTTCCGGTAGCGGCAGGTAAGCCCCGCGCCGACGGCAATGGGAATTCCCCCGCCGACAATACCGTTCGCTCCGAGCATGCCCACATTGAAATCGGCGATATGCATCGATCCGCCCATCCCCTTGCAGCATCCCGTGGATTTGGCAAACATTTCCGCCATAACGGCGTTCACGTCGGCGCCCTTGGCAATGCAGTGGCCGTGTCCCCGGTGGGTACTGGTTACGTAATCGTCCTTGTCTAAATGGGCACAGACGCCGGCCGCCACCGCTTCCTGGCCGTTATACTGATGCATTGTTCCCGGCATAATCCGGGTGGAAAAGAGTTCAAACAGCTTCTCTTCGAAGCGCCTGCACATAATCATCGTTTCCAGCAGTGTAAGCCCAAGTTTTTTATCCATTTTCTGCTCCTCCTTTTATTCAACCGCTATCAGCCGCACCGGACATGAGTCGAGCCCTTTAATGGGGAGGGCCAGCACGAACAGGGTAAACCGTTTCTTCGTAAGCGCGTCCAGATTATTGGCAAACTCGATAATGGGTATTTCCCGGTCCATCAAATACTGATGGTTCGGCTGGTTCACCACGCCCTTCACCTCGATTCCTGACGCGTCGGAACCGATCAGGTTAATTTTTTTTTCGTCGGCAAGCCAATGGACCGCGTCTTCGGTAATGCAGGGCCGGTCGTGCCCCTTGTCGGTCCCGTAATTTCCGCTCACCCCGAAATTGAACATCACCATGTCCCCCGGGCGTATTCCCAGCTCCGTGTCCGTTGTTTCCGCGGCCTCGATCTCCTCGCGTGTAACGGCTTCGTTTTTCTTTTTCCAGGTAAAATCAAAAAGGACACAGGGGCCGATCAGCCTGTCCAAGGGAAAAGACCCGGCATCCATGCCGTTCCGGTTATGGTGGTAGGGAAACTCGACATGGGTTCCGCAGTGGGACCCCATATTCATGGACTGAAGAATATACCAGGTACCCCTGTCTACCTTGTATTGAGGGTATATATCGGCGGTATTGCGGGTAATCAGCTCCAGGCCGTACTCCTCTTTTCCGGGTACCATCAGGTGGCTTAAATCAACAACGCGTCTCTCTTCAAACAATGTTCCCTCCCTCTCGAATGTTACTTTATTACTTTTTATTTTCATATTAATGATACATACTTACATTTTTTTGTCAATACCACTTGTAATTATTTTTTCCTGTGCAATAATATCATTATGGCAGATATCATCGTAACATTGCGGTCCCTGCTCGATAATCTACCGGCCTCGGAGAAACGGGTGGCAGACTACATTATCGGCCACCCGAATGAGGTCCCCTTTCTTTCCATTCACAAGCTTGCCGAGGCGGGAAAAACCAGCGTTGCTTCCGTTACCCGTCTGGCACACCGCGCCGGCTGCGGCAGCTTCAAGGAACTGAAAATTCAGCTCGCCCGGGGGATCGATTCCGAAGTTGCCGCGGTCTTCGAGGGGATCAGCGGAGACGATTCGGATGAGACTTGCATACAGAAGGTATTCGGCGGCAATATCAGGAGTCTGCAGGACACTCTGCGGATGGTGGGCCTGCAGGAACTCCGCCGGACCGCGGCTGCAATTGCCCGGGCCGGAACGACAGTATTTATCGGGTTCGGCAGCTCCGGCTACATAGCGGGTGACGCCTCACTCCGCTTTACCCACTTAGGCCTGCGGACCGGGGCATACCGGGAGCCGATAGAAATGATGCTCAACGCCTCCCTGCTGCAGAAGGGCGACGTGTTCGTGGCGTTAAGCCATTCAGGGCGGACGGAAATAACCCGGCGGGCATCAGCGGAAGCACGGAAACAGGGTGCTCTGACCGTCGGTATCTCAAACTATCCCGCCTCTCCCCTGGCAAAAGGTACCGACATCTTTCTCTGCACCGCCTTTTCCGAAAACCTGACCAGGGCCGCGGCGGTTTCCTCTAGGATCAGCCAGATCTGTATTCTCGACGCTCTCCATGTTATAACTGCCCGGCACCTCGAAAACAGGACATTCATCGACCGTGCGAATAAGCTGGTGGAAGAGGAATTCCGGAAATAACTATTTACGGGACAATATAATTGATAAACACCAACGTTGTTCTTCCGCCTGCTTCCGAAAAAGAGGCGGATCGTTTAGACTACGATGTCATGGAAAATGTGGATAATAAATCTTTACCGCGGCAATTCTACAATCGGCCCGCCCTCCTTGTTGCCCGGGAACTGATCGGGAAAAAAATTGTCCGTATATATAACGGGACTGTTCTAAGCGGCATGATTTGCGAAACAGAAGCGTATGTGGGGCCGGAAGATACCGCCTGCCATGCCTCGAAGGGAAAAACACAGCGGAACGAAGTGATGTTCGGCCCCCCCGGGCACGCCTACGTTTATTTTGTCTACGGGATGCATCATATGCTCAATTTTGTAACCGGGCAGCGGGGGTATCCGGCGGCAGTGTTAATCCGCGGTCTGATACCGCTTACAGGAATTGAAACAATGATCGAACTCCGCGGAAGGGAAAAAAATATCGCGGACGGACCGGGTAAGCTCTGCCGGGCCCTTGCCGTTGACAGGGGCTTAAACGGCATCGATCTGACAGACAACAACGCCCTGCGGGTGGCGGAATACAAAACTTTCGACGACGGCAGCATCGCGGCCGTCCCACGCATCGGAATAAACTATGCGGAACCAATGGACCGCGACGCGCCGTACCGGTTTCTTCTGCCGCACTCCCGGATAGAAAACGGGGAGAGCCATGAATAGCCTGCGGCGATTGCTCAGTGAAAAAATAAAAAATATTTCCCTGCCGGTGTACGACGTGGCAAAATTCTTTTTTCTCGGCATCCGAAACGGCTCTATCCGCCAGCGGGCAGGAAGTGTAGCCTATTCACTCTTTTTGTCGATTTTTCCCGCGGTGATTTTTCTTTTTACCCTCATTCCCTATATCCCAATCGATAATTTTCAGGAATCACTCCTCGGGCTTATTGGAAATTTCCTACCCGCTAACGTATATACGACCGTAGAAACCACAATTGTAAACATTGTAACACAGCAGCGGGGTTCGCTGCTGTCTCTCACCTTCTTTTTTACTGTCTTTTCCGCATCCAGCGGCATCGTAGCACTGATGAGGGCCTTTAATACCACCTATCACTCCGTCGAAAACCGCACATGGTGGAAACGCCGGTTAGTGGCAATATTGATGGTTTTTATTGAAGTGGTCCTTACAACTGCCGCCGTGGGTCTGATTATCGTCAACAGGTCGGTCTATAACCGCTATTTTACCGAACATCCCGTGCTGCTGTACGTTTTTATGTTTGTCAGAATCATTACCGGAATCGGGCTTTTCTTTTTCAGCATTTCATTCCTGTTCTTTCTAGCTCCGGCTAAGCGGGGGCGTTTCCGGTTTATCTCGCCCGGTGCCACTTTAGCAACAATTTTAATTATCGCGGCATCCTACGGGTTCCGGTTTTTCGTTAATAACTTCGGACAGTTTAATAAACTGTATGGATCATTGAGTTCGATTATTGTGGCGCTTATCTATATTTATATTATCTGTTTCGCGCTGATAATCGGATTCGAACTGAATGCCAGTATCATGGAACATCGTCAACACGATCAGAAACAACAACAATACAATTAAATTACCTATGTCGAAGGTACGGTAGTTGTTGCGGGGAACGAGGTTGATTTTGGAACAACGGTCCATTCCGGAAGCGTAATTCAAACCGGCCCGAACAGCATCCGCGATATTGTCTTCGGCGGAAAAAACATCCTCCGGTTTTATGAAAACAGCACCGGGACAAGAGCAGCGGCTCGTATTAATCCCGCGGGAAACCTCCGGCCAAAGGCAAGAGCCTGTATTCCATCTATCCTGATATACAGGGAACCTAGCGAAGCAGCGCGAAGAGAAGGCCCCCTAATGCCGCGACCTGTCCGATGTAAAAGATAAACATCCACCGGATTGTTTCAGTCTTCGATTTCTCTATTTTTGTTGATAAATCGGTCCTGGTTT
>CAYTSI010000026.1:27324-35090 GCA_964440465.1 uncultured Spirochaetales bacterium | reverse complement strand
TTCCATACAGAGTCCTCTCTTTACTGTAAACAATCGACTTGCCGGCGTAAAGGGCGCAGGAGAAGATTGCGGAGAACGAAGTCTTCGGCTTTCCCGGTTTTTATACGGTGTAGAAAATTAATTCCTTGATGTCAATGTGTATGTACATATTCCGTACCGTCGGCGATAAATGTTGTTTGTATTTAATAAATTATTGAACAATTACTTGTATGGTGTTATACTCTAAGCGAATGAAAACTTATTTTTAGGAGAAGGTTATGAAAAGAACTCTACAGTATGTGTTAATCGGTGCGGTCGCTGTCGCACTGTTCGTTTCGTGCGGGATGGTCCCTTTGGATGTTAATGGCGAGTGGTCGATTACCGGTGGGAAGCACGAATATGAGGGGGAAACGTATGATAGGGAAGGTGACATTCTAAGCGGCGGAAGTCTAACAATTAAAGATGAATCTGCAACTTTAATCATGTCTATTGAAGGAGAAGAAACAAATAACAATACCGATAATGAATATGATTGGGAAGTAGCATTGAATGGAACAGGTTTTGCTGCAGTTAATGGTAAAGATAAAGTAATAACAATTTTTTGGACAAACTATAATGAAGAGTGGGATTATCCTGACGGAAGCTGGGAAGAAGAGCATACTTATAAGGAGAATAGTGCAGGTTACCGCTATTCTATCGATGGCTCGACTATGACACTTACAAGAAGATATCAAAAGGATTCTGATATAAACGATGATAGCTATAAATATAAAATAACTGAAACAGTCACCCTCACAAGAAAATAATTCGATTAATTTATAACTATTATCTAACCGGTTGAAGGAAAAAAATCCTTTTAACCGGTTTTTTAATTCCCCGGCACTAGTCCCTGAAGAAAAGATATCACTGATCCGAAGAACAGCGCTCCGCTCGCCGCAGTCGTGAAAGTGCCGAGGGTCTGCTGGTCCATGAGCGCCTGGGCCGACGATAATCCAACTTTGCCAAACCCAGGTTCGAGCCGGGGGCTTGAGATCTCAAACCATCAATACCCCCTTTACAAACTGGAAATCTATGCTACAATATCATTTTGTAAACGGTTTCGTAAACGTTTACAAATTCGGAAGTGGAGAGCATAAAAAGGAGATGCCGTGGCGGAAACGACCGACAGTGGAAGCAGATCAAAGCCGGTAACAATTAAAACGGTGGCGGAGCGTGCCGGAGTTTCGATTGCAACCGTGTCGCGGGTGCTGAATAATCCGGAATCGGTTACGGAGGGGAAACGCGCCCGTGTCGCGGAGATTATCGATGAGCTGCAGTACGTGCCGAACCCGATAGCACGGGCACTGGGGAACAACCGGGTCGAAACTATCGCCATTGTTATACCGAATATAACCAATCCCTGCCTTTCGGTAATCGTTTACGGCATTATGGATGAACTGGAGAATGCCGGCTACAGCGCGCTTATTTACGACACCCAGGAGGACGCGGACAAAACCGACCGGTTTATCCGGAACCTGCCGCGGAAACTGATCAGCGGTGTTATAATTATGACCGAATGCGGAAGGTCGGAACCGATGCGGGAAGTAGCGCGGGTAACACCGATGGCCGTTATCGATTGCCCGGAATGTGATGTGCCGGTGGATAATTTCGCCTCGGATGACGCAGGCGGAATGCTGCGGCTGGTGCAGTATTTAGTCGATGCAGGGCATACCGACATCGGGCTTTTGGCTGGTGATTTTACAACCGCTTCGGGGCCGAGAAGGGTGCGGACCTTTATCGACGCGTTGGAAACGGAATCTGTTCCGTATACAAAAGAAAATGTGGTTACCTGCGGCTGGTCGATGAGCGGCGGTCATGCGGCGTTTACAAAGCTGATGCAGCGGGAATCCCCGCCGAGCGCTGTTATTGCCGCAAGCGATGTCATAGCAATCGGTGCTCTCGGCGCGGCCCATGCTCTGGGACTGCGGGTGCCGGAAGATGTGTCGGTTGCCGGCTTTGATAACGCCCCGAACGGGGCTTTTTCAGTCCCTCCCCTGACTACCCTCAAATACCCGGGTGCGGGTCTTGGACGAATGGCGGCGCGAAGTGTTTTGCGTCAGCTTGAAGACGGGGTGAAGCCCCCGGTAAGGAAAGTGCTGCCTCTCGAACTTTTGGAACGAAAATCCTGCGGTCCGAAACGAAAACCGGAGGAACAAACCGAATGAAGGAGAAAGCAGTGGCTGAATATTCAGACGATACCTTGGTGATGATCGATTTTAACGATGATAAAGTGGCATTCGACACGCGCTATGAGGACAGGGAGCTTATCGACAGGATGAAGAATGCCCCCGGCTGTCCGGCGCCGCTTCCAAAAATCGAAAAACTCTACGGTGATATGCCCTTTCCCCCGCCTCCCGGAGACAGACCATATACCTACTCATCCATTGTCCTTTCTTCCGACGGGAAAATGGCTTTTACCGACGACCCGGCGGGACCGGTTATCGCGAAAAACAACTACCTCGATCCTGAGGGCGCGCTCTCCGATTTCTGGCTGCTTTCCGCGCTCCGGGCGAACGCGGACGGCATTATCATCGGGGCAAAAACACTGCATACCGAACCGCTTACTACCTGTCATATATTTGACCCTGAACTGGTTGAACAGCGCGGAAAGCTCAGAAATAAAACCGAGCATCCGCGGAACATCATTGTTTCGTTTGACGGTACCGATGTTCCCATGGAGCACCGGATTTTCCGTATTGCTGACGGGCAGCACTTTCACGCCGCGATAGCAACTTCACCGGCCGGCGGAAAATATCTGGGCCGGAAATTCGGGAGAAAGCATTTTTTTATCGGACCCTATGAGAGGCGGCCTTCCGGGGCGGAGCTCGAAAAGGCCCGGGAGAAGCTTGGCCCCGGCGGGGGGGTGCCGGTATTTTTAACGGGGGCCGGCGATATGCCGGACGCGGAAGTGCTTCTTTATGTTCTCCGGCAGCTCGGCCATGAATATCTTGCCGTGGAAAGCCCGAGTTACGCGGCCCATCTCATTAAAAAAGCGGCATTAGATGAAATGTTTATCAATTATTCCCTCGTGTTTGCCGGAGGTCCGATTACACCGAACGCGGGAAATGCATTTTCATGCACCCGGCACCCGCACGCGGCCTTGACCTCATTAGCGCTGCACGACCGGCATTTTATGTTTACCCGGCAGCGGATGGTCTACGGTGCTGATGAAAAAAGGGGGAGCAACGCGAAGCTTCGGGAGATGAAATACTGATATGAAACAGGCTGATTTGCTGATTACAGGCGGGACCGTCATCACCATGGATGAAGAACGGCAAATTATTGAAAACGGCACTGTTGCCGTAACCGGCGATACCTTCGCCGCGGTGGGGACGGAGGAAGAGTTCCGCGGCAGGTATACCGGGGTCGAAACGATAGATGCTCGGAGCAAGTACGTGTTCCCCGGCTTCATTACAACCCATACCCACCTTTTTCAAACCCTTTTAAAGGGCTTAGGCCGGGACAAAACGCTGTTCGACTGGCTGAACAGTTCCGTACGGGTTGCCCTGCACAACTACACCGAGGAGTGTATGTACTACGGGGCCATGACCGGGCTTATCGAGGCAATCCGGACGGGGACCACAACGGTAACCGATTCCCAGTACTGCCATGTGCGGAAAGGCTTCGACGAACCGGTCATCCGGGCCTACAGGGAACTCGGTGTGCGGGGGGTGCTGTCGAAATGTCATACCGATGTCTCCGGGCTGCCCCCGGAAATCCGGCCGGGTTACGTAGAGTCGGAGGATGATTATTTCCAGGAAATGGATGACTTGTGCAGCCGCTTCGCGGACGACCCCATGCTGAGTATGTCTCTTGCCCCCGGCATTATTTGGGACCACAGTAAAGAGGGATTTATCGAGACCAGAAACATGGCGGACAGGTACAAAATCCCGATTACCATGCATCTGCTGGAAACGGAGGACGACGACCGGTTTTCCATGGAAAGGTACGGAAAACCGGCTGTCGACGTGCTCGAAGAATGCGGAATTTTAGGACCGGACTTTGTGTCGGTCCACTCGGTGCACATGAGCGAATCGGATTTTGATACATTTATAAAGTACGGTGTGTCGGTCTGCCACTGCCCGGTATCGAATATGGTCCTTGCCTCCGGGGCGGCGCCGGTGCCGAGGTTCCTGCGGGAAGGGATGACCGTGAGCCTTGCCTGCGACGGTGCTGCTTCAAACGATACCCAGGACATGCTCGAGGTGCTGAAAATAACGGCCCTGCAGCATAAATTGATGACCAGGGACGCCGCAACGGTCTCGGCGGCGCGGGTCTTGGAAATGGCGACCCTGCACGGCGCCCGGGCCCTGTTGAAAGGAAAAGAGATCGGTTCCATCGAAGAGGGAAAGAAGGCCGACATGTTTATTTTCAACCCTTTACGGGCCAGATCGGTCCCCCTTCACGATCCGGTATCAACCATAGTCTATTCGGCCGGTCAGACGAATGTGGAAACGACAGTAATTAACGGGAAAGTCGTTATGAAAAACGGCGAAATTACAGTATGCAATGAAGAGGAAATTCTGCGAAAAACACAAAATACGGCCGCGGAGCTGGTGGAAAAATCCGGATTAGGGAATGTGCAGTGGGGCCGGACGGTACAAGGCTGCCGGTTTCCATAAGGAGGAGTGTGGTGAGATTTACAGATAAAGTCGTTATTATTACCGGGGCCGGACAGGGCCTCGGCGCGGGGTACGCGAAGGCCTTTGCCGCGGAGGGTGCGTCGGTGGTCCTTGTCGGACGTACGGAATCGAAACTGCTTTCGGTTGCGGAAGAAATACGCGGTAACGATAAAGCCCGGACCGCCGGGGGGAAGGTCCTGCCCGCCGTCTGCGATATCAGCGTTGAAGAGGACGTCCGGCAGATGGCTCTGCGGGCGGTAAGCAGCTTCGGTACCGTTGATGTTCTCGTCAATAACGCCGCGGTACACAAATCGATGCCGGTAGAGGAAACTTCGAAGGAACTGTGGGACACGCAGATCGGCGTGAACTTAACCGGTGCATTTCTCTGCTGCCGGGAGATTATCCCGATTATGAAAAAAAAGCGGTACGGAAAGATCATCAATATTTCATCATCCGCGGCAAAACACTATTTCCCGGGTTTCGGCGCGTACGCCGCGTCGAAGGCGGGCATGGTCAGCCTTACCCGCACCCTGTCGGAAGAAGTGAAGGAGTACGGCATCAATGTAAACGCCCTCTATCTGGGGATGACAAATACCGAATACACCAGAGAGCGGATGGACGAGGACGCCGCGGTGACAATTCCCTTAAACGAAATGCTGCAGGTGGATGAAGTCGCGAAGGTGGTGCTCTTTTTCGCGTCCGACGAAGCCTCGCCCATAGTCGGTGCGGCAGTGGATGTGTTCGGGAAGAAGGCCTAGCGGCCGGAGAGAGACAGGGAAAGAACAGGAGGAACGAAATGGCGCTTGAAAAAGAACGGCTGAAGAATCTGTATTACGATATGGTTTCAATCCGCCGATTTGAAGAGGAAGTGGAACAATATTCAAAAAACGGTACGATCCCGGGGTTTATTCACCTGAGTATCGGCCAGGAGGCGGCCCAGGCGGGGATCGTCCGGGCTTTACGCGCAAGCGATTATAAGTTTCCGGACCACCGGGGCCACGGGGCAATTTGCCTCTGCGGTACCGAGAAGAAGCTTGTCATGGCGGAAATCTTCGGCCGGGCAGCGGGAATTAACGGCGGACGCGGCGGGTCGATGCACATTAACGATTTAGAGTACCGGAACATGGGATTTAACGGCATTCAGGGGTCCACCATGGTAACCTGTTTAGGCACGGCATTTGCGTCGGTGTACAACAAGACGGACGACGTTACCGCTATCTTTTTGGGCGACGGTACCCTGGGAGAGGGGACCTGCCACGAAAGTATGAACATGGCCGCTACCTGGAAGCTGCCGATAATTTACTGTCTGTTGAACAATCAATACGCGATATCCACCCATTACAAGGATGCCCACCCGCAGAAACAGCTTGCAACCTGGGCCGACGGCTACGAGGTGCCGAACGAGGTGGTCGACGGCAACGACATAGAAGCAGTTGTGGAGGCAGCCGAGCGCGCCGCCTCCCGGGCCCGGAAGGGTGAAGGACCGACCCTTATCGAGTTTCTTACCTACCGGTGGCAGGGGCACTTCGCCGGGGACCCCGCGGCGTACCGTCCCGAAGGGGAGCTTGAAGAATGGAAAGCCAAGTGCCCCCTTGCCAGGGCCCGGAAAAAACTTGTCGAGGTCCACGGCTATCCGGAAGAGGAGCTGAAGGCCTTGGAACGGCAGGCAGACGAAGAAATCGCGGAAGCGGTGGAATTTGCCCTGAACAGCCCATGGCCCGATCCGAAAAATGCCGTCGAACATGTGTACGCCGATTACAAAGTGGAGGATTGGAAGAATGGCTAGAAAACTATCCTACGGAAAAGCGATAAACGAGGCCCTGCTGCAGGAGATGGAGCAGGATGAGCGGATTTTTGTTGTAGGTGAAGATGTGGCAAAGATGGGCGGCGATTTCGGCATTACCCAGGGAATTTGGCAGAAGTGGCCCGGTCGGGCGAAGGACACCGCCCTTTCAGAGTCGGCAATTCTCGGATTGTCGGTGGGCTCGGCGGTCTGCGGGCTGCGGCCGGTGGCGGAACTGATGTTTGCCGATTTTGTAACGGTCTGTTACGACCAGCTGGTGAACAACGCGGCGAAAATCCACTTTATGTACAACGGCAAGGCAAGCTGCCCCATTGTTGTCCGGGCGGTAACCGGCGGGGGGATCCGCTGCGCGTATCACCATTCACAGTGTATCGAACCCTGGCTGATGAACATCCCCGGCCTTGTTATTGTCGCCCCGGCGACCCCCTACGAGGCAAAGGGACTTTTAATAAGTGCCATTAGAAACAACGATCCGGTGGTATATCTGGAACACAAACTGCTTTATAACACGAAAGGGGAGGTCCCCGAGGAGAACTACGCAATCGATCTGTTTCAGGCTGAAGTAGAGAAGAAGGGGAGCGATGTCACTCTGGTTGCGACGATGCGAATGCTCGATTTGGCCCATGAGGCGGTAAAAACACTGGAAAAAGAGGGGATCAGTGTGGAAATTATCGACCCCCGTACTCTTTTCCCTTTAGATAAACAGACTATTATCGAGTCGGTTGCGAAAACCGGACGCCTCGTTATCGCGCAGGAAGGACCGAAGGTAATGGGTTTCGGCGCGGAAATTTCGGCAATGATCAGCGAGGAGATATTCGAATACCTGAAATCGCCGGTGAAACGGGTCACCAATCTGGATGTTCCCGTTGCTTTTTCGCCGGGATTGGAAGACTACATCATGCCGAAGACCGAGCACATCGTGTCGGCGTGCCGGGAAGCCGTAGATTTCTAGAGGGGGAATGTGATGGGAATAGTAGTCAGAATGCCCCGCTACGGGGCGAATATGGAAGAAGGTACCGTCGGCAGGTGGCTCGCGGCGGAAGGTGATGAAGTAACAGCAGGGCAGATTATCTGTGAAATTGAAATAGAAAAGCTTACCAACGATTTGGAAGCTCCGGAGGACGGGGTCTTACGGAAGGTCCTCTGTGAGGAAGGCGATACACGGCCCTGCGGCGGACCGATTGCGGTTATTGCCGCCGCGGATGAAGATATCGGAGGGCTCCTTGCCGAGGCTGAAGGCGCCGCCGAAGCCGGGCCGGAAACGGAAGCCGAAGCCGGCGCGGGGTCCGCGGACCGGTCTACGGCCGCCGCCGGAATGACGA
>CAYTSI010000026.1:15038-27224 GCA_964440465.1 uncultured Spirochaetales bacterium | reverse complement strand
GCCGAAGCCGGCGCGGGGTCCGCGGACCGGTCTACGGCCGCCGCCGGAATGACGATAACTCCGAAGGCGCTGAAACTCGCCGAGGAGAAGGGCGTCGATTATTCGGGTAGTAAGGGGACCGGCATTCACGGGGCGATAACGCGGGATGACATTAAGGCTTTGATCGCGGGCGGCAAGGCTGTACCCGCGGCGGCCGCTCCATCCCCGTCAGCAGCTGTTGCCGGCGGCAGTGCCCCGATGAGCGCCGCCCGGAGGGCTGCCGCCGAGTATATGACGCGGAGCCTCTCCGAATCCGCCCAGGCCACCATTACCATGGATGCCGATGTATCGGACCTGGTAGAGCGGTACAGCCGGGAAAAACCGGAATATGAAAAAGAAAAGATCAAACTCTCATACACTGCCGTTCTCGTGAAAGCCATGGCGGCAGCGCTGCTTGACCATCCCGTAATCCGCACGGCCCTGGGGGAAGGCACTACCCTTCGAACGGCGGAGGAGATCAATGTCGGCGTGGGCGTGGACGCGGAATACGGTCTGGTGGTGCCTGTCATCAGGCATGCCGACAAAAAGGAACTGCCGGAAATATGCACCGAACTGCAGCGTCAAACCGACAAGGCACGGTCCGGAAGTCTTCGTCCAGGGGACCTGCAGGGAGGTGTAATAAGCCTTTCGAATCTGGGAATGTTCGGCGTCCGGTATTCAACGCCGATTCTCAACCCCGGGGAGAGCGCCATTGTCGGCGCCGGCACGCTGACGCGGCAGCCGGTAATACTCGACGGCGGCATATACAGCAGATGGATTCTCAGCTTAAGCATGACCTTCGACCACCGGGTTATCGACGGCGCCCCCGCCGCGCGGTATTTACAGTCGCTCAACGCGTATCTAAACGGAGAGGAATTATGGTAAGCATTAACCAGTATGTCATGGGCAAGGTCCGCGGCCTGGTTGAAAACGCCGAAGCTTTAGGCTGCGGCTACTTTCGCCTGCCGAACGGCGCTCACATCGTCGATATGGGAATTGAGGTCCCCGGCGGCTGGCAGGCGGCGCGGATCTTTACCGAAATCAATATGGCGGGCCTGGGCACCTGCGGGTACCGGGATTTTGAACTGAGTGAAGAAATCAGCGTGCCCGCGGTGGAAGTATACGTGGACAATCCGGAACTGGCCTGTCTCGTAAGCCAGATTGCCGGACTCCGCCTTACCGGGGGTGAGTTCGCCGCCATCGGTTCGGGCCCGGCCCGGGCCCTCGCCGCCGCCGAAGACGACCACTGTTTCGAGCTGACATCCTACCGGGACCTGTCGGGGACCGCGGTTTTAGGCCTGCAGATGACATCGCTTCCGGACGAAGGGATTGCCCGGAAAGCCGCCGAAGTGTGTAAAGTTAGTCCGGAAAACATCTACCTGCTTGCCCACCCCAGCGCCAGTATGGTAGCGTCGGTGCAGGTGTCGGCCCGTATTGTCGAGCAGACCATCAACAAAATGATACGGAAAGATTTTGACCTTTCGCAAATTGTTTTCGCCCGGGGATACTGCACCGTGGCCCCCGTTACCGGGGACGAGCTGCAGGCTATGGGAGCCATCAACGATTCGCTGCTGTACGGAGGCAAGTCTTCATTCTGGGTCCGAAGCGGCGACGCGGAAATCGAGCGGGTCCTTCCGCGGCTTGTTACCGAAAGCTCCGCCGACTACGGAAGGCTTTTTATCGACTTGTTCGAAGAGGCGGATCGTGATTTTTACAAAATGGACCTGGATATTCATTCACCGGCAGCGGTGCAGGTTTATAATATGAACACCGGCAGGGTATTTTCGGCGGGA
Organism: uncultured Spirochaetales bacterium; assembly: GCA_964440465.1. GTDB lineage: Bacteria > Spirochaetota > Spirochaetia > SPDA01 > CAZSGZ01 > CAZSGZ01. Next base: position 25,413 of record CAYTSI010000026.1, on the reverse strand, counting down.
AGGATTCGGAAGGACCTCCTGCTGAAAAGCTACTTCGGTATGGAGGAATAAACGTATATGGCATACACGGCGGAAATCAATGTAACAAGCGGTGAAATAACAGTACGGAAAAGTCCTCTGGAAACCGTGGTAAAGTACCTCGGAAGCAGAGGGTACGCGGCCAAGCTCCTGTACGACATGGTCCCCCGGGATGTTGATCCTCTCGGTCCGGAAAACTGCCTGATTTTTTCAACCGGTCCGTTTACCGGGACCCCCTGGCCCACCTCGGCGCGGTTTACGGTAACCGCCAAATCGCCGCTTACGGGAGTATACGGATATGCCAATTCCTCCGGCTTTTTCGGGCCGGAGCTTCGGAAGGCGGGGTTCGACGCCCTTATATTTACGGGGAAGGCGGAAACGCCGAAGGTGCTGGTCATAGAAGACCGGAAACTCGAACTGGTCGACGGCGGCGGGTACTGGGGGAAAGACACCGAAGAGACGGAGGAACTGCTGAAAAAACGGTATAAAGGCTGCCGGGTCGCTTCCATCGGCCCGGCCGGAGAACGCCTGGTAAAAATTTCTTCGGTAATTAACGATTTCGGCCGGGCCGCCGCCCGATGCGGAATGGGCGCGGTAATGGGCTCGAAAAACCTGAAGGCGGTTGCCGTACGGGCTTCCGGTGAGGTCCCCTATACCGACGGGTTTAAAAAGACCGCCTTGGAAATGACGCGGAAATGCGGCAGACATCCGGGTTCGAAAAGCTTGCGAAAATGGGGGACAGCGGAACTCATCGATCCGAAGAACATCAGCGGAGACCTGCCCACGCGGAACCATCAACAGGTGCAGTTCCGGACCGCGAACAAGGTAAATGCCGAGAGCCTCAGCGGATTCCTCGAGAAAAACGACGGCTGCTACAGCTGCCCGATCCGCTGCTCGCGGTTTACCAAGGTCGAGTCCGGACCCTATACCTGTGCAACCGAAGGTCCGGAATACGAGACGATCAATGCCCTCGGCCCGCTTCTCGGAAACGACAATCTGGAATCGATCATTTACGGAAACTTTCTGTGCAACAAGTACGGCATCGACACGATTTCTACCGGAATGGTTATTGCGTTTGCAATGGAATGCCGGGAAAACGGAATGCTCGAAGAATACGCGGAAGAAGTAGATTTGAGCTGGGGCAACATCGACAGTATTATTACCCTGCTGCGGAAAATTGCCTACCGGGACGGGATCGGCGACATTTTGGCCGAAGGGGTTCGGCATGCCGCTGAAAAAATCGGAGGCAGCGCCCGGAAATACGCCCTTCATGTAAAGGGGCTTGAAATCCCGATGCAGGAACCGAGGACCTGCAAAGGGATGGCCTTAGGGCATTCGACTTCGAACCGGGGGGCGGACCATCTCTATGCCCTGCCGACGATTGACCTGACGGGCAACGCGGAAGTTGCAAACAGATATTTTCCCGAATGCATGCCCGATATCCTGGAACCGAACAAGGAGACCTACAAGCCGGAAATGAATGTGTTTTCCGAGGCGTACTGTGCTATTTCCGATGCCCTCGGTGTGTGCAAGTTTTCCACTACCGAAAATTTTGCCCTGCTGCCGGAGGACGTCGCACGGGGCCTTTCGGAACTGGAAGGGTATGAGTACGATGAGGAAAGCCTTATCCGGGCGGGTGAGCGCATTGTCAACATTGAGCGTATGTTCAACCACCGCTTAGGCCTCGACAGAAAGGACGATCAGCTCCCCGAACGGTTTCTGCAGGAGCCGGTAACGGTGTACGATACCGAAACCTGGGAGCCGATTAAAGAAGGGCTGGTCGTCGACCTCGACTATATGCTCGACAAGTACTATAAGCTGAGAAAATGGACAGCCGCCGGAATACCGACGGCAGAGAAGCTGAAAGAACTCGATTTGGAAGAAATTATCAAGGATTTGTGAACTATTTGTTAACAATATCAAAAGATAATTGACAAAGGTGGTCTCCCGGGGTACACTGACTGTATCACAAAACAATACTATCAGGCGGTGAGCGGGATGACAGCGAGGCCGATTGTTATCGCCCTTGGCGGAAATGCAATAAAACAAAGTCACGAACTGGGGACGACGGAAGAACAGTTTGCTAATATCGATACAGCCGCGGAACAGATCGGGCGGATGCTTCAGAACCGGCCGGGAGTGGTCCTCGCAAAGGCCGTAAACGCCGAAAAATTGATCATTCTTACCGATGTCGAAAAGGTTTGCCTTAACTACAATACCCTCGTACAAAGCGGTACGGTGGTCATTACCTCCCCCGGTTCGGCAGCAGCGGCCCTGCGGGGAGAGACCGGAACGAGGATCGGCGGCAAAGCGGAAAAGGCGGCGGTATAATATGGAAGAACACGTGCAGGAAAAAATAGAAATTGGCGAGCGGCTGAAGGCGCGGCGGCAGGAGCTGAAGTACACCCTCAGGGACTTGGCGGAACGGACCGGGTTTACGGCAAGCTATTTGAGCCAAATTGAACGGGACCAGGTAGACCCGTCTATTAAGTCGCTCCACCGTATCGCGGGGGCGCTGAACGTTCCCATCCTCTACTTTTTGGAAAAAAAGGTAGATTCCAATCCCGTGGTGCGCGGAGGTGAACGGAAACATCTCAGCCTGCCCAGCTCCCGGGTAACATATGAACTGGTAACGCCGGATTTAGACAGGAAGATGGAGATGTTTATGTGCCGTGTCGCTCCCGACGGTGAGAATATCGCCCACAGCCTGGGGACACCCACGGAGGAGTGTATTCTGGTTTTAGAAGGTACACTGCATGTGGAGCTTTCGGGGGGTGCATACAAGCTGGAGGAGGGCGACAGCATTTATTTTGAAGGGACCCAGCTTGTGCAGATCTATGCCGAGGGAGAACGGGAAGCGGTTTTTGTTTCGGCTCTAACGCCCGCGGTATTTTAAAAGATGACAACAGGAGATAAATAATGGAGAAGAACGAGCTGCCGGGAAAAATTCAGGAATACCTGGAGGGACAGCGGGACAATCTGGAAAAATTTTTGCGCGACTTAATTAATATCAAGAGCATTACCGGGGATGAGGAAAAAATTGTTACTTTTGTAAAAACGGCGATGGAAGGTGCCGGGTTTGATGAAATTATTACCGATTCCATGGGAAACGTTGTCGGGAAAATCGGCAGCGGCCCTGTTTCCATCCTGTTCGACGCCCACCTCGATACCGTCGATGTCGAAGCGGATACATGGAACACCGGTCCCTTCCAGGCTGTTGTACAAGACGGCACAGTCTACGGCCGGGGCGCCGCCGATGATAAAGGCCCCTTCGCGGCGATATTTTTCGCGGGAAAAGCCATAAAAGATTTAGGCCTTGATGAAGATGTAACGGTGTACATCAGCGGAAGTATTTCCGAAGAGGACTGCGAAGGCCTCGCCTTAGGTTCGTTTCTGACCGAAAAAAATATCCGTCCCGACTATGTCTGCGTTTCCGAGGCAAGCGATCTGAAAATATGCCGGGGCCATCGGGGCCGGGCATTAGTTAAAGCCTGTTTTCGGGGGAAGTCGATTCACGCGAGCATGCATGAAGACGGGGACAATCCCATAGAGAAGGCCCTTCCTTTCGCGCGGGCTGTGGAGGATTTGGACAAGAAACTGGCCGTCGACCCGGAACTCGGAAGGGGGGACATCGTCGTTACCCGAATCGACAGCAATTCCGTTTCCCCGAATACGGTCCCTTCGGTCTGTACTGTTATTATGGACCGGCGGCTGACGACGAAAGACGGCAAAGAGGAAGTCTTGGAACAGCTTCGGAAGCTCCCTAACGGGGACCGGGCGGAAATCGGATACATCCAGTTCGAGGAGCCGAGCTACACCGGCTGTCCGAAAAAAACGGAAGAGTATTTCCCGGCATGGGTCATCGATGAAAATCACGGCCTTATACAGTCGGCGGCGGGTGCTTTCCGGGGAATGTTCGGAAAAGAGCCTGTCGTTACGGTCTGGGGGTTCAGCACCAACGGCAACTACACCATGGGGAAAGCCGGAATACCCACGTTCGGTTTCGGCCCGGGAAAAGAGGTAATGGCCCACAGCGATAACGAATGTATCGAAACCGCGGATGTGGTAGAGGCGGCGAAGTTTTTTGCCTACCTGCCGTCCGTTGTGGCGGAAAATACAAGGAAGGAATAATTCAGGTATGGGGGAACTTTTTTTAGGAAGGTATCTGGTAACGGCGGACGCGGCAGGGGAGATGCGGGTTTATCCGGACCGGGGTGCCGCCGTCTCGGATGGGACGGTCCTCGAGACCGGACCGAACGACAATTTAAAGAAAACATATACCGATTTCGAGGTCCGGGATTACCGGGATAAAATTATCATGCCCGGTTTTACCAACGCCCACATGCACTGCTACGGGGTCCTTTCTCACGGAATAACTCCCCCGCCCGGAATAGACAGCTTCGACAGTTTTCTACACGACTTCTGGTGGCCGATGGTGGAGGACCGAATTGACAGCCGGATGATCGATATTACCACACGGGCAGCCGCTTGGGAGCTTTTGGACAGCGGAGTTACCGCTTTTTGCGATGTTTTGGAGGCCCCGAACGCAATCCCCGGCGGTCTCGAGACACAGGCCGAAGCGCTGGAACAGGTCGGGATAAAAGGGGTACTTTCTTTCGAAGCCTGCGAGCGGATTGGCGGGGAAAACGGGGAGCTCGGCATTGCGGAAAACAGTAACTTTTTCCTAAAATATCAGGACCATCCCCGAATTTCCGGGATGATGTGTATCCACACCACCTTTACCTGTTCGAAGGAATTTATCCGAAAGGCCAGGAGGGCCGCGGACACAATCGGCTCCGGTATACAGATGCACTTGAGCGAGAGCATCTACGAGCCGACGGTTTGCCGGGAACGTTACGGGAAGGGGCCGGTCGAACTGTACGAGGAACTCGGCTGTCTCGGGCCCGACGTGCTCGCGTCGCAGGGGGTACAGCTAACGGACCGGGAAATTGATATTCTTGCCCGGCGGGGAGTCAATCTCGTCCATGTACCCTTGAGCAACTGCGAAGTCGGCGGCGGTGTGGCCCCCGTCCCGAAGCTGCTCGAGAAAGGTGTACCGGTAGGCCTCGGTACCGACGGGTATATCAACAATTTCTTTGAAGTAATGCGCGGCGCTTTTTTAATCCACAAGGCATACAACGAAAACCCGGAAATAATGCCGGCGGCGGCAGTCCTGAAGATGGCCACGGCAGCGGGTGCCGGGGTACTTAGCGGAGGGACTGCCCTCGGGAAAAGGGGAAAATTGCAGGCAGGGTACGCGGCGGACATCATTACGGTCCTTCCGGAACTGCCCACCCCCCTCAATGAACGGAACATGTTCGATCAGCTGATTTTGTACTGCAACCCTCGAAATGTGGCGGATGTTTTTATCGACGGGGTGCAGCGGAAACGGGACGGTGTCCTGATAGGATACGACGATAAACAGACGCGGGCCGAGGTCCGGGCCGAGGCTGCCCGGCTGTGGGAAGGAGTAAGGAGATGACCGGAAAAGTAAATAAAAAACTGGAAACGAAACTTTTCGGACACACGCTGCAAAGCCCCTTTATTATCGGTTCCGGCCCGATCGGGTACGGTGCCGCGGGGATAATCACCGCCTACCGGGCCGGTGCCGGCGCCGTTACTACGAAAACGATCCGGGACAGGAAGGCGGAAAACCCCGTTCCCCACATTGCCTATTCCTCGCCGAATACCATGGTGAACGCGGAAAAATGGACCGATTTTGACGCTGACCGGTGGGTGGAACGGGAAATTCCCGCGGCAAAAAAGGAGGGGGTTTTCGTTATCGGCAGCATCGGCCATACCCCGGGGGAGGCCCGGAACTGGACCGCCCCCGTCGACCGGGCCGGGGCGGACATCATCGAGCTGGTGTCCTACGAGGTAGAGACAATCGTCGAGATGACCCGGATAGCAAAAAAGAGCACATCTAAACCGGTAGTGGTGAAATTGAGCCCGAACTGGACCGATCCTGTCCGCGCCGCCTTGGAAGTACTCCACGCGGGCGCGGACGGACTAACGGCAATGGATTCGGTAGGCCCGGTGTTAAGGATCGATATCCGAACGGCCCGGCCGCTTTTAGGATCTGTAAACGGGCTCGGCTGGCTTACCGGCAGCGCGATTAAGCCGGTGGTCCTCCGCTATGTGGCTGAAATAGCTATGAAAACGAACATCCCGATTATCGGGACCGGCGGCGTTATGAACGAAGAGGACGCGCTTGAAATGCTTATGGCCGGTGCTTCCGCGGTCGGTGTCTGCACCGCGCCGATTTTAAAGGGGACGGAATATCTTACCACGCTGAATAAGAAAACGGAGAGGCTGCTGGAATCCCTCGGCTACGGGTGCATCGGGGAGGTTTCCCGGGCCGCGCTTCGGAATTTTCCGAAGGAGGAACTCTTCGGGAAGCCGCGGTTTTCGTTCGATCCGGAGGTGTGCACCCGTTGTCTCCGCTGTGTAACGGTGTGTCCCTATGACGCCCGCGGCCTCGATCACGATAAAACAATGGAATTAGACGAGAGTTTGTGCCGGCTGTGCGGGCTCTGCGCGAGCGTATGTCCCCACGATGCACTGCGGATGGACTTGGATATTGAATAAGGGGTTTATTATGTTTCGAAGTATCAACAAGGAAGCGGAGAGGATCGACGCGTATGAAAAGGTAACGGGGCGGGTGAAATATGCCGCCGATATTACCTTCGGTAATCAGCTGTACGCGAAAACCGTCTACAGTTCCTATCCCCACGCGGAAATTACTTCAATCGACCCCTCGGAGGCGGAACAGGTCCCCGGGGTGGTGCTGATTATTACCGCGGCGGATGTTCCGGGTAAGAATGAAATGTTCGGCCGTTTCCCCGTTTTAGCGGAAAGAGAAGTAAAGCATATCGGAGACGGTGTTGCCGTTGTTGCCGCGGAAACGCCGGAAGCGGCGGAAGAAGCGGCTGGAAAGGTGAAGGTGGCTTACAGGGAACTGCCGCTCGCCGAAACGGCGGAGGATGCGCTGGCTCCCGGCGCGGTGTTGGTCCATGAAGATGCAGCGGGAAACATTATGGAAAATACCCACTATCCCATGTACTTCGGGGATGTTGAAAAGGGTTTCGCGGAGGCGGATGTGGTTTTGGAACAAAGATACACCACCCACTACGTCGACCAGGCGTACATTGAGCCGGAAGCGATAATTGCCCTGCCCGATTATTACCGCCGGGGGGTGGAAATCCACGGCTGCATTCAGAACCCGTATTCGATCCGTCAGAATGTAGCGGCGGTACTGAATCTGAAAATGTCCGAAGTGAAGGTACTACAAAGCACGATCGGCGGAAGTTTCGGCGGCAAGGACGAATCGGTCATGCTGATGGCCGCGCGCTTGAGTGTTATCGCGGTCAAAACAAACCGGCCCGTGAAGATGGTCTTAACGAGGGAGGAGTCGTTCCTCGAAAGCTGTAAACGGCATCCCTGCGTATCGCGCTACAAGGTCGGCGCGAAAAAAGACGGGACCCTGACCGCGGTGGAGGACATCATCTACACTGTAGGCGGCGCCTACAACAACAAGGCCATGTTTGCCAACTGGCGCGGGTCGGTACATGCCGCCGGGCCGTACCGGGTCCCCCACGTAAAAACCGACCTCTACGGAGTATATACCCATACCGTTTACGGCGGCGCGTACCGCGGTTTTTCAGCCCCGCAGATAGTGTTCTGCAATGAATCGCTGATGGATGAGCTCGCGGAGGAACTCGGCCTTACACCGAAGGAAATACGGCTGAAAAACTGCGTTAGGCCGGGGGACCAAATTGCAACGGGACAGCGTCTCGATCCGGAAAAGATGCCCGCGCCGCTGTACGAGATGATAGAAGACGTCTGTAAACGGGCCGGCTTCGACGCGAAGTGGAAACAGTACAGAGAGGAAAATAAAAAACCGGGGACGGTGAAGAGGGGAATAGGACTGGCCGTTACCTTTCGCGGGACCGGACTGGGGGGTGAAGGGATCGATACGGCCGATTCCCGGGTAACCATAGAAAAAGACGGAAGCGTAACTATTCAAAGCGGATTGACGGAAATGGGGCAGGGAATGCGTACCGCCCACGCGCAGATCGTGGCGGAAGTTTTAGGAATCAGTCTCGACCGGATTACCTTTCTTACTACCGACACATCGGCAACCATGGACGGCGGCCCCACCGTCGCCTCCCGGGGGACCCTCGCCGGAGGGCGGGCAATGATGATTGCCGCGGAAAAATTGCGCCGCCGCCTCGCGTACGTGGCGGCCGGCATGTTCGGCTGCGGTGAAGATGAAATTGTTCATGAAGACAATATGGTTTTTCCCGCGGGGAAGCGGGGCAATGCAGCGGCTTTAGAACAGCTGATCGATACCGCGGCCGCCGGTCTCGGGCTCTCTCTCAGCGCCGTGGGATGGCACAATCCGGGGCCGGAACACCTCGACCACAAAACGGGACAGGGAAACGCCTATCCCTCCTATATCTACGGCGCGGCGGTTACGGAAATTCGGGTCGACACCGGGACCGGGAAAATTGACGTTGAAAAACTCACCGCCGCGTACGAAATCGGGCGGGCCATCAATCCGCAAATCGTAAAAGGGCAGCTGATGGGCGGTTTATTGCAGGGAATCGGCTTCGGGATCTATGAGGAAATCGCGTTCGACGGAGGATACATGAAGACCCTCAATTACGATGATTATCTCATTCCGACTGTGAAAGACATTCCGGATTTCGACATTATTCTTTATGAAACGGACCACCGTGTCGGGCCCTTCGGGGCGAAAGGTGTCGGGGAAATCGGCGTGGAACTCGCGGCCCCGTCGATTGCAAACGCTCTGTATAACGCGACCGGGAGGCGGGTCCGGGAGCTCCCGATGAATCTGGAAAAGGTCCTTTTAGGGAAAGACTTACGCCGGCCGAAGGGAGGAGCAGCGGTATGTGTGGACGCGATATAATTTCAGCAACGACGATTGAGGAAACCCTCGATCTTTTAGCCGAACGGAACGGGTCGGCCCGTCTGGTAGCGGGCGGTACAGACCTGCTTATTGAACTGCGGAAGGGGGACATTTCCGATTCGGTTACCTGTTTTATCGATATCGACGGAGTGCGGGAACTTTGCTATGTCCGGGAGGAAGACGGAAAACTACGCGTCGGGGCGGGGCTGAAACATGCCGACTGTGTTATCGACCCGGTGCTGTGTAAAAAAGCGCCGCTCCTCGCGGCGGCCTCTTCCCGGGTCGGTTCTCCGCAGATCCGGAACCGGGGGACTATCGGGGGCAACATCGTGACGGCAGCCGCGTGCGCCGACACGGTCCCGGCCTTCGTTGCTATGGACGCGGTCTGCGTGCTTGTTTCCAGGGGCGCGGGGGGAAGGGTAGCATCGCGGGAGGTCCTTGTGTCCGATTTCATTACCGGCGCGGGTTCGGTAGACATCAGACCGGAGGAGCTCTTGACGGAAGTAACATTTCCGGTGCCGGACCTGAAAATGAAGTGGGCCTACGAGAAACTAATTCGGAGAAACGCCCTGGTAAAGGCCCGGATGACGATTGCGGCACTTGGATACACCGCGTCCGACGGTACCGTAGGCGGCGTGTCTCTTTCCCTCGGTTCGGTAACACCGCGGCCGGTCCGCTTTGCCGCCGCTGAACAGACGCTTTTCGGAAAAATAGCGTCGGAGGAACTGTTCAAAGCCGCGGCGGAAAAAGTCTCCGCGGAGATGATAGACACGACCGGATACCGCTGGTCGACGGAATATAAAAAACCGGCTGCCGAGGCGCTGACAATTCGCGCGCTGAAAACGCTGTTCGGCGGGGGAGGCGGGAATTGATGGAGAAGATCGAAATGAAAAGAATTGAAACAACAATACCGGTGGAATTGACGGTAAACGGTAAAAAAATGGCGGCGGAGGTTGCCGCGGAGACAAGGCTTGTAGACCTTCTGCGGGACAATTTCTACCTTACCGGAACGAAGGAGGGCTGCGGGGTCGGAGAATGCGGCGCGTGCACCGTTCTTTTAGACGGCAGGCCTGTCAATTCATGCATGGTCCTCGCGGCGCAGGCCCGGGGGCGCGAAGTACTTACCATCGAAGGTGTGGGGGGGGAGAACGGGGAACTCCATCCCCTGCAGAAGGCGTTTATTCAAACCGGCGCGGTGCAGTGCGGTTTTTGCACCCCCGGCATGATTATGAGCGCACTCGCCCTGCTGCGGCGTAATCCCGACCCCGCCGAAGAGGAAATAGCCGACGCCCTTGCCGGCAACCTCTGCCGCTGTACCGGCTACAAACAGATAATCGACGCGGTGAAGTTGGCCGCGAAAAATATAAAAAAAGAGAAGCAATAGAGGAGGTAATCAATGGAATTGAATTTTAGAGGAAAACATCT
>CAYTSI010000026.1:0-14938 GCA_964440465.1 uncultured Spirochaetales bacterium | reverse complement strand
AAGAGAAGCAATAGAGGAGGTAATCAATGGAATTGAATTTTAGAGGAAAACATCTGCTGACCACACAGGATTGGAGTGTGGAGGAAATTGAAAAATGCTTGAAAGTTGCCGAACGGCTGAAACAGGAGCGGCAGCTGGGAATTTACCACGACCACATTCTGCGGGCTAAAACATTTTTTATGCTGTTCTTTGAAGAATCGACGCGCACGCGGAATTCATTTGAGGCGGGGATTCATCAACTCGGCGGGCACGCCCACTTTCTTACCCCGAAAGCGACGCAGATTGACCACGGTGAAACGCCGAAGGACACGATAAAGGTCGTAGAACGGTACGGTGAAGGGATCGGTGTTCGAAAGACCTTTGGTGAAGGGCAGAAATGGATGCGGGCCCTCGCGGAGTTTGCCCAAATTCCCGTCATTAACATGCAGTGCGAGATCTATCATCCCACGCAGGCCTTAGCCGATTTGATGACAATAAAGGAAAAGTTTCACAACAATTTACAAGGGAAAAAATTCATAATATCATGGACATCTGCTCCCAACTATATTCGGCCCCTTTCCATGCCCCATTCCCTCATCCTGCTGATGACCCGTTTCGGCATGGACGTGACCCTGGCCCATCCGCCGGAGTTCAATCTGCGCCCCGATATCATGGAGCAGGCTGAAGCCAACGCAAAGGAGGCGGGGGTCAAATTCGAAGTTGTCGATTCCATGGAAGCCGCGGCGGACGGCGCGCACATCGTTTACGCGAAAAGCTGGGGACCGATTATGCATACCGAAGATGAAAAAGAGGGGCTTGCCTTAATCGATAAGTATCCGGGCTGGGTAGTCGATAAAAAGATGATGGACCGGGCACGGGAAAACGCCGTCTACATGCACTGCATGCCGGCGGACCGGGACATCGAAGTTACCTCGGAGGTAATGGACGGACCGCGCTCTGTTATCTATGATGAAGCAGAAAACAGGATGCATGTAAACAAGGCCTTGATGGCGCTGACAATGAGATAAATTATGGGTAATTTTATCGGCTACCAATGCAGTCTCTGCGGAAGGGAATACGGAGAGGAAGAGGTAACCTATACCTGTCCCGACGACGGCGGAAACCTCGACGTCGTACTCGATTTCGCGAAGGTCCGCCGTCTCAAAGATGTACGCGGCGGCGAAGCGTCGATGTGGGCGTATCTTCCCCTCCTTCCGGTTTCCGATCCGGGACATAAAGACACCCCCTTTCGGAACGCGGGCGGCACGCCGGTGTATAAACTCGACGGCTTACCCGGTTTCCCCTCCGCTGCCGGACCGCTGTGGGTAAAGGACGAATCGGTCAACCCGACGGCTTCCTTGAAAGATAGAGCGTCGGCGTTAGTCCTTGCCCGGGCAATGGAAATCGGCGGCCCCACGGTGGTTACCGCCTCCACCGGCAACGCCGGGGCCGCCTTAGCGGGGATGGCGGCGGCTTCCGGACAGAAGGCCGTTATTTTCGCGCCGAAAAACGCCCCGCCGGCAAAACTTGCCCAGGCGAAAGTGTTCGGCGCGCGGCTTATTCTAGTCGACGGGAATTACGACAGCGCCGGGCGCCTTGCCCTCGAAGCGGCGGAGGAGTTCGGCTGGTACTGCAGGAATACCGGATACAATCCCTTTACCGTAGAAGGGAAAAAGACCGCCGCCTTCGAGATATGGGACCTCATGCGGCGGCGCGTGCTGCCCCATTCACCGAAACGGCCGCTTACGCTGTTTGTCCCGGTGGGAGACGGCAACATTATTTCCGGCATCCACAAAGGATGTAAAGACCTTGCCGGTGCCGGCTTCCTGGAAGTGCCGCCGCGAATTTTTGGAGTGCAGTCGGAAGGGTCCGCCGCCATTGCCCGGGCGTGGGCGTCGGGGACGGAGGAGGTGCGTGCCGTTTCCTCTACTACAATAGCCGACAGCATATCGGTGGATATGCCCGCCGACGGTGTCCGGGCGCTCCGGGCCGTTCGGGAGACCGGCGGCGCGTATATCGAAGTAACGGACATGCAGATTATCGAGGCCCTTTCCGCCGCGGGGAAGGCGGGAATATTTTCCGAGCCGGCGGGGGCGGCCGCGTTCGCCGGATACAGGAAGGCGCTCGAATCGGAGCTGATCGGCGGTCCCGGCGCGGTCCTGGTTCTGAATACCGGCAGCGGCCTGAAAGATGCCGCCGCTGTAAAGAAAATAGAATCGGATGAAATAATTATCGAACCGGATTTACGGGCTTTGAAGAAAGCTTTGGGAAAATAACCGCCCGCCGCTGTCTCAATGCCGCTGTACCCGGAATCCGTTTACAATGAGGACCTCGGGACGGTACTCGAAATGGATATTGTCGAAAAACAGCCATTTCCCCCCCCAGATAAACCCGTGGCGCTCAAATGTTTCGAGAAACGTTTCCGGCGGGACAAAACGGTGCGTGTAAGGAATACTGAACCATTCCGGGTAAAACTGGCGTGCCCACCGCCAGTAGACCTGTTTCCCTTGGTAGGAATAGGGGATAATATCGATTGCAATACCATAAGAATGAAAGCTGAAAGTGGAGGTGCCCGCGATCGTTCTCCAGTTGTACCCCTCGAGGTTTCCAATACGGCTGATGAATCCGGCAAGAACGGGATCTGTTGCCGCCTTGTTGTACAATTCCTCTTCCACCGCCGCCAGGTCTTCTAAAAGCTCGCGGTGTATTTCCGTCTTCAACCCCAGGAAGTAGGTTGTTTTCATCCGCTCCCAGCTGCTCTGACGGTCGTGAAGACGCCAGAGGGTGTTGTAGAAACCGGGATGCCTTCGGACCCGATCAATATCCATTTTCGCGGTCCTCTCCAGCAGCTCCTGCTTCTGCGCTTCGGAATACACCGGTAACGGCGGCAGAGGTCCTTTCGGATAGTGATAAAAGGGAAAGGCGTCGTAGTCTTCCCAGTTCTCCCGTTTCTCTTCCGGCAGCAGCCTCCCCCGGGCCCAGTAAAACCGTTCTCCCCTAACTTCAATGGAGAAATCGCCGTTTTGAAACTCGATACCGCCGACAATGCCGGGATAGGCCTTCTGGAAGGCGGAAAATATCTGCTCCGGGGTAAAGGCCGCTCCGCCGGGCATTGAAAGCAGGGTATGGCTTGCAATGATGAAGAACAGCGCGGAAACAATCCATTTCTTCACGTAATTTCATCCTTTCGCCGCCGCGGCGGCACACAAAGGACCCGGGCGCGGTTTGCCGAGGCCGTAAAAAAAACCGCCCCTTCGGTGAGGGGCAGTTTTCTGTTGCTTCTTCAGCGGCAGTATACCCTTAAAACGGCCGTTCCGCAATATACTTGTACTCTTTATACTGCTGTTCCACGTCCTTTTTCAGTTGTGAAAGGAGAATGTCCGCGTGTTCGGGGTCCGACTGCAGCAGGGAACGGAACCGGACTTCGTTGTAAATATAGTCCGCGACGTCGGTGGTCGGCTCTTTCGAATCGAGGATGAAGGGGTTCTTTCCCTCTTCCTTCAATACCGGATTGTACCGGAACAGGGGCCACACACCCGAGGTTACCGCGGCTTTCTGCTGGTCCATTCCCTTGGTCATATTGATGCCGTGGGCAATACAGTGACTGTAAGCAATGATGACCGACGGTCCGTCGTAGGCTTCCGCTTCGAGAAACGCCTTAATGGTTTGTATTCGGTTATATCCCATCGCGACCCTGGCCACATAAACATATCCGTAGTTTGTAAGCATAAGACCTAAGTCTTTTTTCCGTAACGCCTTTCCTCCGGCCGCGAATTTCGCGATTGCACCGATGGGGGTCGCTTTCGACATCTGGCCGCCCGTGTTCGAATAGACTTCGGTGTCCATTACAAGGGCGTTTACATTTTTACCCGAAGCAAGAACATGGTCGAGTCCGCCATAGCCGATGTCATAAGCCCAGCCGTCGCCGCCGAAAATCCACACCGATCGCCGGATTAAATTGTCCGCAACCGATGCAAGCTCGCCGGCTTGCTCCGTGCCGCCGTTGGAAAGCTGTTTTTTCAGCTCCTCCACCCACTGCCGCTGCTGTTCAATTTCTTCCTGGCTTGACTGGGCGTTGTTCCGTATATTCTGCAGCAGGGTTTTATCGACGGAATTGCCGTTGGCAAGCAGTTCGTCCACCAATTCGAGGGCGTACTCCTCCATTTTGTCCGATGTAAGGCGCATACCGAAACCGAATTCAGCGGCATCTTCAAAGAGGGAGTTAGACCAGCTTGGACCGCGCCCGTCTTTCCGGGATGTATAGGGGGTTGTCGGAAGGTTACCGCCGTAAATGGAGGAACAGCCGGTTGCATTGGCGATAATCGCCCGGTCGCCGAAGAGCTGTGTCATCAGTTTCACATACGGGGTCTCTCCGCACCCGGCGCATGCTCCCGAAAATTCAAAGAGGGGTTCCAGCATTTGCGAACCCTTGGTTGTCTGTATTTTCAGTTTCGCGCGGTCCGTATACGGAATTGTCTGGAAAAATTCCCAATTTTCCGCTTCCCGTTCCCGAAGCGGAATTTGCTCCTCCAAATTGATGGCTTTCTTCTCCGTTTTTTCACCGTTTACCTTCTGATGGGCCGGGCATATGTTTACGCAGGCCCCGCAGCCCGTACAGTCCTCCGGCGACACCTGGATTGTCAGCTTCATGCCTTCAAACTCTTTCCCCTTCGCGTCGGTTGATTTAAAAGTCTCAGGCGCGTTATCCAGATATTCGGG
This sequence comes from uncultured Spirochaetales bacterium, assembly GCA_964440465.1. Lineage (GTDB taxonomy): Bacteria > Spirochaetota > Spirochaetia > SPDA01 > CAZSGZ01 > CAZSGZ01. The sequence continues at coordinate 10,240 of CAYTSI010000026.1, read as the reverse complement.
GCTGTAGGCTTTCATCCGGATAACGGCATGGGGACAAACCGCCGAGCAGTCGCCGCATTGGATACAGGTTTCAGGGTCCCACACCGGGATAAATTCCGCGATGTTCCTTTTTTCGTATTTTGTCGTACCCGTCGGATAGGTCCCGTCATCGGGAAGTTTCGATACGGGAATTGTCAATCCCCGTCCGGCAATAATTTCACCGGTAACTTCCCGGACAAACCGCGGGGCGTCTTCGGGGACCGGGGACTGGATATGCAGGCCCCCTGTTGTCTCCTTCGGATAGTCGACCTTTTCAATACGGCTTTTTGTTTCATCGATGGCTTTAATATTTTTATCAACAATGTCCTGGCCTTTTTTGCCGTAGGTGTCCCGCACCGCCTTTTTAATAAGGTCGTACGCCTGGTCTTCCGGAAGCACCCCGGAAATGAGGAAAAAGGCCGTCTGCATGATAACATTGATTCTTGAACCGAGACCAACTTTCTGGGCAATATCGGTGGCGTCGACAACATAGAAGTTCAATTCTTTTTCGATAATCTGTTTCTGGACTTCCTCCGGAATATTTTTCCAGACCTCTTCCTTGGTAAAGGGGGACGCTAAGAGAAATGTACCTTTTTCTTCGACATTGCAGAGCATGTCGAATTTTTCAAGGAAGCTGAACTTATGGCATGCTAAGAAACTGGCTTTACTGATAAGGTAGGTGCTTTTAATCGGCTGTTTACCGAAGCGGAGGTGGCTGACCGTCTGGGCCCCCGCCTTTTTCGAATCGTATACGAAATATCCCTGGGCGAAATTGTCCGTGGCTTTCCCGATAATTTTAATGGAGTTTTTATTCGCGCCTACCGTTCCGTCGGAACCAAGACCGTAGAACATGGCCCGGTGTACTTCCGGGGATTCGGTATGAAACGATTCGTCCCATTCCAGGTTTGTCCCTGTTACATCGTCGATAATTCCGACGGTAAAATGATTGAGGGGTTTGCTTTTTTCTAAGTTGTCCAGGACCGATTTTGCCATCGCGGGAGTCATCCCGTGGCCGGAGAGTCCCAAGCCGTAGCGTCCGCCGACAATAACCGGATAGCCGCTGAAGGGTGAGCCGCCCGCGGACATTACCTCGCCGATTGCCGTTCTCACGTCTTCATACATCGGTTCACCGATGGCACCCGGCTCTTTTGTCATATCCAGCGTGGCAATTGCCGTTACCGTTTTCGGCAGGGCCTTTACCATTTCTTCAACATCGAAGGGGCGAAAAAGACGTACTTTTACAAGTCCCACCTTTTCACCCCTGTCGGCGAGATACCGGACTGTTTCCTCCATTGTGTCCGCCGCCGAGCCCATCATAACGACGACCCGTTCAGCATCGGCAGCGCCGATATAATCGAAGAGGCTGTATTCCCTTCCGGTAAGTTCAACAAATTTTTTCATTGCATTTTTTACAATTCCCGGGACTGCGTTATAGTATTTGTTGACCGTTTCCCGCGCCGCGAAAAATACGTCCGGGTTCTGACTTGTGCCGCGTATGGCGGGCCGCTCAGGATTCAGGCCCCGCTCCCGGTGTTTTCTAACAAGGTCGAAGTCGATCATGCTCTTCATTACATCGTAGGAAAGTTCCTCAACTTTCTGGATTTCGTGGGATGTTCTGAACCCGTCGAAGAAATGGAGAAACGGTATTCGAGATTCAAGTGTCGCCGTTTGGCTGATAAGCGCGAAATCCATAGCTTCCTGGACATTGCAGGAAGACAGCATTGCCCAGCCGGTGGTACGGGCCGCCATAACGTCGGTATGGTCCCCGAAAATGGAGAGTGCCTGGTTCGCGACCGCCCTGGCGGCAATGTGGAAAACGGCAGGGGTCAATTCGCCGGCAATTTTAAACATATTCGGCAGCATCAGAAGAAGGCCCTGGGAGGCGGTAAATGTCGTCGTAAGAGCGCCGGTTGTAAGCGCTCCGTGTACGGCGGCGGAGGCCCCGGCTTCGGACTGCAGTTCTACTACATGGGGGACTGTTCCCCAGATATTTTTTCTTCCCTGTGCTGAATAGAGGTCCGCCAATTCCCCCATGGGGGAAGACGGTGTAATCGGATAGATAGCCACGACTTCGTTTGTCGCGTGGGCTACATGCGCGATGGCCGTATTGCCATCAATCATTACCATGTTTTTTTCTGACATATTGAAATCCTTCCTGTTCGGTTAATTTTTTTTGGTCATTCTAACTATACTCGGTTTTTCGGACGGTTTCAAGGTGTCCTGCTAGGGGGGTACGGGGCATAGAGGAGGCGAAAATTTTCCAGTTTTACAAAAAAATCGAAAATATATGAATCTGCTGAAGGCGCTGCCGCGGGGACCTGCTGTCCGGCCGCGGGTCCGCCGCCTGCTTCCATGGCGGAAAAAACCGAAGCGCACTTCCGCGCGTACCCTTCAAAGCCGAAAGTTTCATGTACAGCCGCGTCTAACGGGGTGGAATAAGCGGTATCCAGCAGCAGGCGCAGGCGGTCTAACAGGGGCCGGTTGGCTTCGGAAATACGAAAGCGAACACCGCTGTCCCCGCACAGCGCGAGAATTCCCTCCTGCATGTCCGGAGAGAGGTAGGAAAAACCGATAACAGGACCGTTTCCAAGGGCATCAGCCTCCCGCGCAAGGGATTCCCGCTGATGATCGGAAAGGTAGCGGGAATACGACCCGATAAACCGGAAATAGGCATCCTTCAGCACCGGTACATCGACAAAATCGCGGGGGATGGAGACTTCTCTGTACAAGTGATGATAGGCTGCATGGAAGAAGGGGGTAAAATCATCCATGATATCCAGGTCCCGCGCTGCAAGCGGTTTTTGCCATTGAATGGTGTTGATAAAGAGGTATCCGAAGCCTTCCTGTACCGAGGAACTGACAATTGCATCGGAATAGGCAATAATTGTATGAAAATCGACCTCATCCGCGGTAGGAAAGGCCCCCCGGATGAGTCCCCGCCGGAAACAGCGGGAAACCAGGTCTGAATACGGCCGCTCCTGTTCCGATGTGCCCGGAAGGGTAAGGAGTAAATTTACTCCGGGGGGTGTTAGTTCAGCCATAAGTCCGGCTTCCAGAACGTTTTTTCGCCGTATGCTTCTAACCGGATACAGAAGGGAAGGCGCGCCGGCGCGGAACCGGGAATATGTTTCCAATTTCGCGGTTACCGCCTTTTTTGAAGCGGCATCGAGGCGGGGGACCGATACACCGCCGGAAACGGGATTTTGCAGGAGTACCACGCGCTGTTCCGGGAGTCCCGCGTCGAGTAACAGCCGGTAATCCCTGCTGTTGATAACGGAATACCAGATATTATTGCCTGTCGGATACAGAGGGCCGGAATAATGCTGCCGGATAAACCGGAGGTTTCCGTAGCGTGCCGATTCGGGAAAATCGTGAATGTGGAACAGCACCGGCTGTTCCGGATATTCATCTGCCAATTCTATAATGCTCCGGGTAAAAACAGGGTTTTTCCCGATATGATAGTTATGCACCCACCAGATATACCCTTCGAACCGCTTTCGTAAAACCGCTTTCAGTTTCTCGGGTCCAAGCCCCGCGGCCTCCTTCTCATCGGTGTATCCGATTTCCGGAAGGACCGCCCCGGACAGGGAGCACCCCTTTTCCCGGAGTACCGGCCCGAGGCTTTTTTGTACGGTGTCCAGGTTGTCTTCCCGGCCGCTGACGAGGACTACTTCTTCTATCTCCTCGATATACGATACTACCGCCTGCAGGGACAGGGTAATGACGGACGTCACTCCGCCGGGAAGCAGATGATAGTGAAAAACTGCCAGTTTCAACGCCGCGGGTCCTGCCGTGCCGTTGTTTCTATGAGTATTTCCACCCTGCGGTTCAATTCCTGCTTATCGAGGGTCCGTGTTACGGGCTTTCTCCCTCCGGCCCCCCTCACTTCCGGAGGAGCGGAAAACGGCACTCCGAGCTGCTTGAGATAGGCATACACGTTCTCGGCACGTTCTTCCGACAGCCATTCTCGGCTTTCCTCGGTATCGAAAAGGGCGCAGTGCCCCTCTATCGCGGTTATTACCGCGTCTGTCCCGGCAGCACGGTCGTATATCCGCCGCAGGGTGTTTTTTGCGGGCTCCAGCAATACCGGACTTTCCGGGAGAAAATATACGGTTTCCCGGCTTACCGTAACCGCCGGCGCCGGTTCGGGACCGGTCTTCTTTTCCACGGTATCGGCGTTCTCCGCTGCTTCCACGGCGGCGGTTTTGTCGGCCGCAGCCGCGGTGTCTTCCGCAGCCGCGGTATGTTGATCGGCAGCCGCGGCGTTTTTACTTGCAGCGCCGGCGTCTTCCGCCGGGGTCGGCTCAGCTGCTTCCTGTTTCGGCGCGGCGGTATCGGACCGTTCCGTTTTCGTGTCCAGCAGCCCTTTTTGTACGTTCCCATGCCCGTTATCGGCCCGTGCAAGTATCAATCCCGCGGCAATTCCTCCGCCGATAAGAACAATCAGGAGGGGAATAAGCCACCGGCCGGGGCCGCCTGACCTGAATTTTTTTACATCGACCGTCTTTGAATAGATATTTTTTCCCTCTAACGAGACGGACAGATGAAGATAACGGTTGGTCTTGAATTCCCCCCGGCAGGAGATGCGGAGGTTTCCCGCGGGTTTTCGCGGAAGCGGGGCCAATTCAATGGTATGGATGAGGGTTTTTTTATGTTTTTCAAATAAAAACACCCGGATAAGCGCTTTCTTCTGGTTGTCCGCTAAGGTTGTGAGGTCGATGGTCCCCTGATTCTGCTTTTCCGTGGTAAGCAGCAGAGCATAATGAACATGTTCCACTTCTATGCCGAAAGTAATACTCACATCTATAAGTTTAAACGCTTATTGTATTTGGTCAAGTAGATATTTTTTTTTACAGATGCTATGCTTCAAATAATGGAATTTTTACAGCAAATCGGAGATTTTTTTCAGTCGGCGATACAGATCAGCGGAGAGAAATTCCCCTTCACCTGGGGAGATTTCCTGCTGCAGTTTATCCTTCCGGTCATTGTGTACGCCGTGTTTTATAAACTGGTGCTTCTCCTCTTTTCACGGCTTATCCGGAAATCTTCAATGAAGGAAAAGCCGAAGGAAAAGCTCTTTATTTGGATACGCAGGTTTTTTCGTTTTTTATTTTTAATTCTTATCGGTGTGTTAATCGGAAGGCTTTTCGGCGCGAAAATACTGAACTACCTGCGCCTGTTTTTCCAGGTACTGAGTAAACCGTTTTTTGAGTCGGGAAATACAAAGATCTCGGTTATTACCATTCTGCTGACCATTCCCATTTTCTACATCGCCTCCTGGGCTTCGAAGGGGGTGCGGAATTTGCTGGACCGTACGCTGACAAACCGTATTAGCATTGATGAGGCGAAAAAGTTTACCATTATCAATTTGCTGCGCTACGGGGTACTAATTGTCGTTCTCCTCATCGGGTTGTCCATTATCGGCATTAATGTATCGAGTTTAGCGGTCATTTTCGGTGTGCTTGGAATAGGCCTCGGCTTTGGTCTGCAGAATGTGGTGGCAAACTTTTTCGCGGGAATTATCTTAGTTCTTACCCACCCGATTAAAGAGGGAGACCGGATCCTTGTCATGGAAAGTGAAGGAACTGTCGTCAAGATACGAATGCTTTCGACTGTCATCAATACCATTATGAACGAGACAATAATTGTTCCGAATTCTCAGCTTACCAACGATAAGGTCTATAATTATTCCTATGACGACAGGCGCATCGTTCTCAAAAACGAGGTGGAAATTTCCTACAGTTCGGACCTGGACAAAGCTTTGGAAGTTTTAATCGGCGTCGGGCGCCGTAACCCCTTTCGGGTCGAGATGAAGGAGCCTGTCGTCCGGGTCTCCTCCTTTGAAAGTTCCGGAATTCTGTTAACATTGTTTACATGGCTGCACAATGTAAATGACAAGTATGAAGCACATTCGTGGGTCAACCTGGAGATATGGCGGGCGTTCAAGGAAAACGGCATTGAAATTCCCTTTCCGCAGGTTGACCTTCATTTTAAAAATGCCATGCCGCCGAAATAACAGCGGTAGACCGCCTGTAAAACTGCAGATCAGCCTTTACCGTATTTTTTTATTATACTTTCGAGGGTAATTTTGTCGAAATAGTCTTTTATATACGCGGACGCTTCGGTCCATATTTCATGGGCAATACAGTCTTCGATCCTGTCGCAGGCGCTGCCGTTCGGTTCGGGAGAAAGGCAGGGTGTGAACTGTACTCCTTCACCCGAAGCCTCTAAAATATCGTACAGCGAAATTTCCTCAGGCGGCTTGTTCAGTCTGAATCCGCCGCCCGGCCCTCTCGTCGAAGAAATCATGCCGGTTTTTTTCAATCTGAAGAATATTTGTTCAAGAAATTCAGGAGAAATGTCTTCTTTTTCGGCAAGTTCCCGAATTGAAACCGGTTTTGATTGTGTCGTTACCGCCAATGTATACACTGCCCGTAGCGCGTATCTGCCTTTTGTCGTTATTCTCATAGAAATATCCTTTCGTTAATCATTTACTCTTTCAACATACTCCCGGCTCTCGGTGTTGACGAGTATTTTTTCCCCCTGCTTGATAAAGATGGGGACCTTCACTTCGAGTCCGGTTTCGACACGAACAATCTTTGTGGCCCCTGTAACGGTGTCGCCTTTTATGCCTTCCTCGGCCTCCGTTACCGTAAATACCACTTTGTAGGGAATTTTTATATCAATCGGCGCGTCTTCCCAGAAAATCACCTTGTATGTTTCACCTTCTTTCATGAAGAGGCCCGTATCTTCAAAACCTTCTACCGGGACCATGTACTGGTCGAAGGTCTCCGTATCCATAAAGTGATATGCTTCGCCGTCCGCGTACATAAACTGGCTGTCCCGGTCAATTACTTCAACTTCTTCGACCGTTTCCTGGCTCTTGAGAACTTCCTTCAGGACTTGCCCGGTTTTCAGATTCTTCAGTTTGAGTCGAACGAAGGCAGACCCCTTTCCGGGATTCACGAATTCCCGTTCCGTTACCAGGTAGGGGTCTCCTTTCATGAGAATTGTTGTTCCTTTGTCTATCGATCCTGCTTTTATCACGTTACTAGTCCTGTTCGGTGCCGTTAATTTTTTAGATTACCTACAGGTACTATTATATGAATCGGGAGGCGGGTGTCAATAAAAAGTATGTAAAAATATTATAAAACTACTCGACATTGAGCACATCTTTCATTGCGCTTACCATCGAGTCTTTCGGAAGCGCCCCCATTGCCATCTGCGGTTTTCCTTCCAGCGGCACAAACAGCAGGGAAGGTATACTTTGAATGCCGAAAGCCGCGGCAAGTTCCTGCTCGTTTTCGGTGTTTACCTTGTATACGTGCATTTTCCCCGAGTATTCTTCCGATATTTCTTCCAACACCGGGGCAACCATCTTGCACGGCATGCACCAATCCGCGTAAAAATCGATAATACAGGGCAAATTCCCTTCATATTTCCAATCTTTGTTTTCCTCAAAGTTGTAGACCTTTTCTAAAAATGTCTCCTTTGTAAGCTCTTCAGCCATGATAACTCCCTTTATATATAGATATTACTATATAAAATAATAAAAATGACCGGAAAGGTAAAGTGCGGTTTGCTTTTTTTGGTTATTTTTGATACATAACAGTATGACTGAAACATTACGAATCGGGTTGCTGTACGGCGGCAGGTCGGGGGAACACGAGGTTTCTCTCCGTTCCGCCGCCGCGGTCTTCCGTCATTTGGACAGAGGAAAATATACCTGTATCCTTATTGGAATTTCGAAAGAAGGCGGCTGGTACCTGCAGGAGGGGCCGCGCGGAGAGGTCCCGGAAAGTCTGCCGATATTCGAAGGGGAGGAGCGGGAGCTGATGCTTGTTCCGGGCAATGGAATTGCCGGTAAACAGGGACCCGTGCCCGTCGATTGTATCCTTCCAATTCTTCACGGCTCTTTTGGAGAAGATGGAACGGTACAGGGGGCCCTGGAAATTGCAGGAATTCCCTATGCCGCTTCCGGGGTCCTCGGTTCGGCCCTGGGGATGGACAAAGGCGTGGTAAAGAAAATTTGGGCGTATCACGGCCTTCCCGTCGTTCCGTATAAAATGCTTCGAAAAGAAGAGTTTGGGCCCGATTCGGCGGAATTTGAACGGGCCGTAGACGCCGTTTTTTCCGAATTTATTCCTCCGGTATTTGTGAAACCGAACCGCGCGGGGTCCTCTTTGGGTGTTTGGAAGACGGAAACCAGCGGCGAGTGCGGAGATGCTGTCCGGGACGCCTTCCGGTACGATTATACCGTGCTGCTGGAACAAGGCATTCGGGGAAAGGAAATTGAATGTGCCGTCCTCGCCGGCAGTCCGCCGGAAGTGAGTATTCCGGGACAAATTGTGCCGAAGGGGGAGTTTTACGATTATACGGCAAAATACATCGATGAAGACGGCGCGGAACTTGTTATTCCCGCCGACTTGGATACAAACACTTCCGAGACTGTCCGGGACTTAGCGGCCAGGGCCTTTTTGTCCGCTGAAACGGAAGGGTTCGCGCGGGTTGATTTTTTTGTGGAAGAAACGACCGGCAGGGTATATATCAATGAAATAAATACGATTCCCGGGTTTACCAGCATCAGCATGTTCCCCCGTCTGTTTTTGGCATCCGGCAAAACCTTCGGCGGTATTTTAGATTCTATTATTCACAGCGCGCTGAAGCGGGACAGGGCCCGGAGGGGCATTATTTATTCGTATGGGCCGTAATGCTTACCAGTGATTGAAAGCGCTGATGCGGTCGAGAGACTTTCTTTGTTCCTTCATTGTTTTTTCCGCGGGATGCCCGATGAGCAGAAGCATGACCGTTTTCATCGAGTAGGGGACGGTCAGCATTTCTTTGACTTCAATTTCATCGAAGGTGGTGATAACGCAGGACCCCAAGCCTTCATGCTCCGCCTGCAGGACCATGAAGGAAGCGGCAAAGGTAATGTCGATGGGATAGGAATATTGACCGTTGGGCATGCGGTAATCGATGTTTGTTGAACAAAGGGCGATAATTACCGGCGCCTGCCCCACATGTTCCTGGTTAAAGGCAGCTTCCGTTACTCTGTTCCGTAAGGATTCTTCGGTAATAACAACGAACCGCCAGGGCTGCCGGTTTTTCGCGGAAGGAGCAATTCGTCCCGCCTCTAATATCCGCTCTATTTGGTCGTCCTCGACAGGCCGGGAGGTGAAGGACCTTATACTCTGCCTGTTGAAAATTTCCGGCAGCAGTTCCATAAAAGGGCTCCTTTTATTGTATTTATATTGTATTATAACGATTAATGAATACTATTGCAAAAGGTAGTTGGTAAATTTACCGTTAATTTTATGAAGAATTGGTTCAAACTGCTGCTATTTCTTCTCCTTTCGGCTTCTGTTTTCCCGGAAGCGCGGACGGGAACGGAAGAACATTTTTTATATTTCCAAAAACATTTTCCCCGCTTCGACGGAAGTGAAAATGAAAAATTGGTATTTGAATACATCGAAGAAAAGCTCGCGGAAAACGGGCTTACCTATACGGTAAGCGATTTCAGCGGTTTCGCCGACGGCCATTCCTTTTCTAAAAATATTGAAGTTGTTATTCCCGGCAGCAGTGAGGATACCCTTCTGCTGGTAGTCCCGGTAAATCATCCCGCGGACGCGGGACCCGAAGGCCCCTCCGGAAACCTTGCCGCCGGGTTAGGGTATCTCCTCTACAAAAAGGAGCGGGCGGACCTGGAGGGGCCGCCGCCCGTGGAGATACGGGTATTGTTTGCCGGGGGTGAATTTGCTCCTGATTCCGACCGCCGATTGGGGACGGAGCTGTTTCTGGAATCGTACTATCCCGAGGAGAACGCCGCGGTACTCTATCTCCGGCTGGAGGAAATCCCCGGGACTGTTGTCGTTAAAAACGGAAAGGACGATTATTTTTCTCCCTATTGGATTATCGACCGGGTTGCTGAAAGCATGGAGCTTGAAGAGGTACCCTATACACTCGAACTGCAGTACACCCAGCTGTTCCGATTAGATATTTCCGGGAAGAACAGCAGCATAGCGGATTATCTCAAGCAGGAATTACCCGCGGTTGAAATAAGCAGTAGAAATGCCGGCGGGGCCGCGGAAACTACCCCGGAAGAACGCCGCTTGTGGCTGATCTCCTTTTTTCAGGGGCTGGATCGCTTTCTGGAAATGAATGAAGGCAGGTTCCCTTCCGGGTGGGACAGACATTACATTTTTATCCGTCTGGGGGAAAGCAG
>CAYTSI010000025.1:31264-35787 GCA_964440465.1 uncultured Spirochaetales bacterium | reverse complement strand
GGCTGACCGAGGAAATCTCCGGCGTCCGGCAGGACCTCGCGGAGACCGAGAAGCGCTTCGACAGACGGCTGACCGAAGAGATCTCCGGCGTCCGGCAGGACATGTATAAGCATCATTCGAATACCGTAAAATGGATGTTTATATTCTGGATCGGTCAGATCGGAGTCTTACTCGGGGTCCTGTTAACGTTTTTCAACTAAGCCGTTTATTAGATATTACTTTAAAAAGTAAAGTATTCTCTCTTTTCCATCGATTGTAGTACTATGGAAATAGAAAAAATTGCCGCGGAAATCGGGATTTCAGGCGATACCCTTCGGTCGCTTTACCGCACTTTCCTCGAATCAACTCCGAAAGATCTTGCCGCCCTCGAGGACGGAATTGCACGGCAGGACGTGAATATCGTTACAACCTCCGCCCACCACATAAAGGGGGCCGCGATCAATCTCGAGCTGCTGAAACTCGCGGAGAAGGCAAAAATACTCGAAAACAGCGCGAAGCCGGGAAATTGGGCGGAACTGACCCGCCTTTTTCATGAGCTGACATCGGCCTACAAACAGGAAAAAGAAGCGGTAGAAAAACTTTTACAGTGAAAACCATACTCGTTGTCGACAACAATCCTATGGTCCTCAGTTTCATGTCGGAAATACTCACGGGCGCGGGCTATGAAGTACGCACCTCCGATACCGGTCTCGGCGCCTTTGATATTTTACAGTCATCAACCCCCGATTTTATTTTCGTCGACCTCGTAATGCCGGAAATCGATGGGGAACAGCTGCTGCAGGTATTGAAAAAAATGGACTGCATGGCGGGAGTGAAAAAAATAATTTTGTCCGCTGTCGCGGCTGAGAATAGTGAAATGAGCTTCGGCGATATCGCGGACGCCTGTATTGCAAAAATGCCGTTTAAAAAAATGAAAAAGGTAGTCCTTTCCGTTGTAGCGGATTTTGAAAGCGGTAACACGGAAAAATACCGGGACATCATTGTCGGCGCGGAGGAGCTGTACAGCAGGGAAATAACCGAAGAGCTGCTGATAACAAAGCACCACCAGGGAATTTTGCTCGCAAGCATTATCGACGGATTTGTCGAAATGACCCTGCATAGAAGGATTTTATACGCGAATCCCGCCGCGGTAGAACTGATAGACAAACCGGAAGAAAAAATCCTCTCCGCCGACTTTATTTCCCTGTTTACTCCCGAATATGAAGAAAAATTAACAGAAACGCTGCATTCACTTAGGCAAAATCCGATAGAAATCGGTGAACATGAAAAAATTGTCCTTAACGGGAAAAGAATCCTTATTAAATTTATTCCGGCTATCTACGGCACTCAGCATTCCATTATTGCAAACCTTCAGGACATTACGCTGCGGAAACAGGCGGAGGACACAATCAAGTCGTCCCTCGAGCAGAAAGAAAATCTCCTGCGGGAGTTCCACCATCGTGTAAAAACCAACCTGCAAATTATATCCAGTCTCTTAAACCTCCAGTCCCAGCGGGTCGCGGACAAGGAATTCAAGCAGCACTTCACACGAAGTCAGAGCAGAATCGAAGCGATGTCGCTGGTACACGAACAACTGCATGAATCTTCCGACCTTGCCGGGATCAGTCTCGACAAGTATCTCAGCGACCTGGTTTCCCAGATAATTCACACATACGCCGGCTACAACAAGCCGATACGGAGCCATGTTGCGGTACCTGATATCAGCGTGTCCATTGAAACGGCAGTCCCCTTCGGTCTTATAGTAAACGAACTGATAACAAACGCGCTTATTCACGGGATAAAGTATCTCCCGGCCCACAAAAAAGAAGGAACGATTGAACTGATCATCTCTATGGACGACGGCCGGCACATCCTCACTGTAAAAGACAACGGACCCGGTCTCCCCGCCGATTTTCAGCCGGGAGGCAGCGAATCACTGGGATTGTCACTCGTTACCTCCCTTGCGGACCAGCTTCATGGAAGAGTATCGTTTCCCCCTTTTGACGACGGGGCCGCCGTTGAAATCGATTTCCAGCTGTATTAATTCCATTTGCCTCTCAGGGGAAATGACCATATCTTATAAGTAGAATAAAACAGCATATGGAATATAAAGATTATTATAAAACACTCGGCGTGGATAAAAACGCGTCAAAAGACGAGATAAAAAAAGCTTACAGAAAGCTTGCCCGGAAATATCATCCCGATGTGAATCCGAATGACAGTGAAGCGGCGAAAAAATTCTCCGATATCAGCGAAGCACAGGAAGTGCTGACGGATGAAGAAAAACGGAAGAAATACGATCAGCTTGGCGCGGATTGGCAGCGATACCAGAGCGCCGGCGGCTCGGGAGATTTCGACTGGTCGAGGTATGCCGCGGGAGGTGCTTCCCCGGGCGGCGGACAGTCCTATTACTACAGCGGCGACTGGGAAGATATTTTCGGCGGCACAGGCGGAGGCTTTTCCGACTTTTTCCGGAATATTTTCGGCGGCTTCGGCGGCGGTACTTCAGGTGAAGCTTTTTCCGGAAGTCCGTTTGGAGGCGGCAGTACTCGACGCGCTTCCGGCGGCGGTTTCGGCGGCGCGGGATTTGCCTTTCAGGGGCGGGACCTGTCGGCGGAACTCACCATTTCCTTAGAAGAAGCCTACACCGGGTGCATGAGGGTAATTGATGTCGGCGGAAAAAAAATGAGGATTACCCTCGACCCCGGAATAAAGGACGGACAAACCATCAAGCTGAAAGGAAAGGGGGGCGCCGGGGCCCAGGGAGGTCCGGCCGGAGATTTATATATAACACTACGTGTTCCTCTGCATCCGGATTATCGTAGAGAGGGGAACGACTTGTTTCGGGAAGTTCCCGTCAGCGTTTATACCGCCATGCTCGGCGGCAGCTTAGACGTCCAATCCCTCGGCGGGAAATTGAAGCTGAAAGTACCGCCGGAAACGCAAAGCGGGACAACTTTTCGTTTAAAGGGACGGGGCTTCCCTGTTTACGGGAAAAAAGGGCATTTCGGTGATTTGTACGTAAAAGTAAGTATTCAGGTACCGAAGAATTTACGGCAGGAAGAACAGGACCTCATCCGGCAGCTCGCTGCCATGCGGAACGAACCCGCGGGAAGCAGGGTATAAACAAGATGAGTGAAAGAAGCAATAGTTATATACAGCTTACACGGGTGTCAGAGCTTTTCCACATTCAGGAAGAAGTATGCCGGGAGTTTGCCGAATTCGGTCTTGTCCGGATTTCTTTTCAGGAAAACACACCCTGTTTCAGCAGAGAGGAAATTCCGCGGCTTTTACATATTATCCATCTCTACAGAGACCTCGGAGTTAACAAAGAGGGGATTGAGGTGATACTTCCCATGCGGGAACGGATAATACACCTGCAGGAAGAGATTGAGACACTGACACGGGAAATTGAGCGCCTAGAGGGTGAATACTTTCAAAAAAATGTCGAACTCCCCCGAAAGCGGGGGGAGTTCTTTGAAATATAGGCACCCGGTGTTACGGTAATATCGAGGTACCAGGAGAGCCGGCCGTTTTCCGGCAGGACGGACCCCGTCCCCCACATCTTTGCAAAATCAACCCTGTCCATTCCCCCGGTGGCAGGCTCCGGGGCAATATTGTACTGTCCCGCGTATCCTCCTTCGTTCAGCCACATTCCGAGGCAGGACACGGTTTCCTTCGGATAGGACAGGGCAATGGAAAGCTCCCATTCAGGACTGTAGAGCAGACACCACCCCTCGGTTACCTTTCCGGTAAAGTAGTATTTCTGATAGCCCTCCCCGTTTTTTTCCGGCACCAGGGAGAGATCGTACATTTCACCGCCCCCTTTTCCCGCGCCGCGTTCGGCACGCGGAAAATCCAGCTCCCGACCGTAGGCGCCTAACGTCTTTCCGGGAACGGCGTTAACAATCCGGTCCATTCCTTCCGGAACAATAAACCGCATCCCCGGATGGGTATTAAACAGAGGGTGGGCGGCCCAGATACAATCGAAAGGATACGGACTCAGGTTTTCCGCCGAATACGCACCGTGCAGTACGGCACCCTCCGGCCCGGCGAGACTGACCGTTTTCGAGAAACGGTAGGGGAACCGAACACCGAAGACGGAAAACGTAACGGACTCCCCGTCCCCGGCAATAGAATACTCCCAGGGAAGGGTCCATACTTCGCCGTGGTCCGGCATTTCGGTACCGGCCCAGGGGCCGTCTTCATAATAACAGCGGCTTATCGTCGGAAACATCTCATCGAAACCGGCAAACTCCCCTTCTTCATACTCCGTGCCGTAACCCGCCCGGGCATGCGTCGGGTCCGGATTCTGCCAGAGAAGTTCCCGATTCTGGGGCTTGTAGATAATCGATGCCGTCCGCGCCCCGAAATCCGGGGTAATTGTTACCCGCAGACTGTCATTCTCGAGAATTACCGCCGAAGCGTCCTTGTACTTGCCTTCCCGGATCTGATACACACCTTGCTCCTTTTCTTTTTGGCTTTATTCCTTAATACGCGGCAAATTGCAGCGCAGTCTGCACATAGGCCTCGACATTTTCCAC
>CAYTSI010000025.1:5661-31164 GCA_964440465.1 uncultured Spirochaetales bacterium | reverse complement strand
CTTAATACGCGGCAAATTGCAGCGCAGTCTGCACATAGGCCTCGACATTTTCCACCGGCTGCATAATGAACTTCCCTCCACCTTTACCGTTTTTCATTGCTTCCTCGGTTACCCGTTTCGTCTCGTCAACCGTACCTTTCTGTAAAACGTTCACCTGGTCGATGCCGGAGAGCATGACATACTCGCCGCCGGGGGTGCGAATTTTCGACCGCCGGACAAGGTTGCTGCCGTCCCGGATCTCCTCCGTCGACACTTCCCAGTTTTCCGTCTGCTGAGAAACATCGAGCCCGCCGTAAATAATATTCAAATCGATAATGTCCCCTAACAGCCGGACATAAACAGCGTCACCGGCACCCTGTCCGTCATTTCTCCCCGCAGTACTTTTAAAAACCGTTCCCGTGATGTCATTGTTTCCTCCTCCTTATATTCCGTAATACTCGTCCATCGCTTCGTACATTGCCGTTACATTTTCCGGCGGCGTGCCGTATTGAATGTTGTGCGCCGGGCCGATTAAGTAACCTCCGTCCCCGGCCATTGAATCGAGAAGGTATTTCACCTCGTCCTTGACCTCCCGGACCGGCGCGTTCGGCAGCAGCTGCTGTACATCGATGCCGCCGCTGAAACAGAGGTCCTTTCCGAACTCGGCTTTTATCTCGTGGGGGACCATCCCTTTCGCACTTGTCTGCACCGGGTTCATAATATCGACACCGACATCGATAAAGGCCGGATACAGCTCGCGGGCGGCGCCGCAGCTGTGAAACTCCACCTTAAGCCCGTAGGAATGGGCAAGCTCGGTAAACCGTTTGTAATGCCGGGCATAAAATTTGTCAAAAATATCGGGGTGCATAATAAGCCCCTCCTGCATTCCCCAGTCGTCGGCAATATGCACGGCCACCACGTTTTTTCCGATATACGGCTTCACCGCCTGCAGAAGCCGTGTAAAATATTCAATGCCGATATCCGCGATTTTTGTGGTCAGCGCGTCCGCGACCTTCGGGGTCAGGGAAAAATCCATAAAGCACTGCTCCATTCCCCGCGCTTCCCAGGAAAACCAGCCCACCGACCAGTAGCCGACCATAAAAGGATAGTCCGGATACCGTTTAAGTGCCGGAATAATGCTTTTATAATCGTACCAGTCCGGATCGGGCCACCTGTGGTTTTCAACATCGGCAATGCTGATGTCCCCTTCCAAGGCATATTTATAGGTTTCCGTATACGCTCCCCCGCCGTCGCGGTGGAACATTTCTTTCTGTCTCGATCCCCATATATTGTCAAAGGAACCGTCATCGTAGGTTTGCAATTCCGGACCGATATATACCGGCTCCCAGGCCTTCGCCTCCATACCGTCGTTCTGAAACCGGTAGTCGATAGTAAATTTTTCGTACAGAATACGGTCCAGCTCCATTCCCGTATACGCTTTCAGCGAATCGGTAAACTCCCGAGTTGCCGAGTAGAACCGGGGCATGCGGTCGAATCCGCTCCTCGCCTCCAGGGCGGCCTTCCAACGCTCGAGATGTGTCATTTCTAAATGCCCTCCTTAAGCAGCTATATATGTACGGACATAATTATATCTTATATATTGTAATTGTCAAGAAATTCCTGTACCATTATGCCATGATTGCCGACAAGGGCTCACGCGTCCCCCTGTATAAACAGGTAAAAGAGTATCTCCTCGACTACATTGCCGACAACGGCAGCGGTTCTCCGCGGATGCCGACTGAGGAGGAGATAAGCCGGGAACTCGATGTAAGCCGGGGAACGGTAAAGACAGCCGTGAAGGAACTGGTCTCGGAGAAAAAACTGGTACGGGTACCGGGGAAAGGGACGTTTATCAACATAAAACGAAACAGCATCTCATTTGCAACCTGGCTTTCCCTGGAAGAATACACGGCGGCACCCCTGGCCGCGTCTGTTTCCGCCTACCATGGGAAAAATAATACCATAGAAGTAAATGTTACCTCCGCCCCCTTTGAAAAGTTCGAGCACCAGCTGATTTTGATGACGGCAGCCGGCAAAGCGCCGGACCTTGCCTCGATGGTATACCTTTGGCTTCCGGCTTTCGCCCACCAGGGGGCACTGCTGCCGACAGACGAGCTGCAGTCCGGCGGTGACTCCGATGCCGTCTACCCCAATTCCCGTACCGCGGCCTCGTTCCGGGGCCGGCAGTACGGCTACACCCTGGCAAACGGCCCGGCAATCCTTTTCTACAACCGGGACGTGCTTGCCGGTCTCGATATCGGAGCAGACCCGAAGATCGAAGAATATGACGAGCTGACGGAAGTTTTTGCTTCGGTACATGAAAAATCAAAGGGAAAAACTATTCCCTTCTCCATCCCCGTCGCTGATGACGAACTCTTCTTCCTCTACACGATATACAATTTTCTCTTAGCCTTCGGCGGGGGAATAATCGACGGAGAAGGCCGGGTCGCCTTTCACTCACAGCGGAACATCGCCGTCTTCTCCTGGCTTAAGAACTTTATCCGGAAGGGGCATGTCAGCACAAAAAATAATTTCCGAGAAGAGCGGTATCTGTTTGCCCATAAAAAAATCGCCTTTTCCGTCGAGGCGCCGTGGCTGAAAGGCATTATCCCCAGCCTTAACCCGGCCTTTCCCCCGGAAAGCCTCGGCTTCTCGACACTGCCGAAAGGTCCCGAAGGCACCCGAGCATCGGTGCTGTACAACATCATTTTATCGATTTTTCGACAAAACCGTGATCCGCGGCTCGCGGCGGACTTCGCGGACCACCTCTGCAGAGACCCCGATTCATGCCGGCACTTTTACACCGAAGCGGGCCTGCTGCCGGGATACCGGGACATTACTGAAAACGATCCCGTATACAACGACGCCTTCGGCCGGGTCCTGCGGGAACAAATGAAAACGGCCGTTCCCGTTCCTTCCAGCCACCCTTCCTTCCTGCTTTCCGTCGTATTCTGCGCGAAAGCCGCCCGGGAAATACTGTTAGGCGGCGGCAATCCCGCCCCCGTTCTCAACGCCGCGGCGGAGGTCTTACAAGAACT
Source organism: uncultured Spirochaetales bacterium (assembly GCA_964440465.1). Classification (GTDB taxonomy): domain Bacteria; phylum Spirochaetota; class Spirochaetia; order SPDA01; family CAZSGZ01; genus CAZSGZ01. Next base: position 28,147 of record CAYTSI010000025.1, on the reverse strand, counting down.
GTACCGGCGGTAAAGGCCAGCGTTTGGCCAATGTCTTTAGCCCGGCACCCCCTTCCCGGGACTACCAAACGCTTTACCATCTTTCGACATCGGCGTATTATGTTTTCATGCGTATACGGCAAATGAAAACACTGCTTAAATTTCCTGTACTGATCTGCATACTTACGATTTTGACATCTTGTGCCACCACCTACATCGGCCGATACTTCGCCTGGGGGACAATCGGCGGACCGGAAATGCAGGACAAATTCCCGACACGGGAAATAGCCGCGGGGCTATCCGTATTCGAGTTCCGGAAAGATCCTGAACAGGCCGGAAAGTACGACCACCTCTTCCTGCAAATCGAATACCGCAACGCCGATAAGGAGCCGGTGCGAAAACCCTTTCCCCTCTTTCTCGAAGATACGGGAACCCGCGCGTTTATCGTTATCGTCGACGATACGATTATTTACGAGAGCTACGCGGAAGGTTTTTCCCGGGAATCAACCATCGCCTCCTACTCCATGTCAAAATCGGTCACTTCCGCGCTGATCGGCATTGCCGTCGACGAAGGGCTCATCAGCACGAACGACCCGATTTCCGAATACCTTCCCGAATATTCCGGCAAAAAGTTCAGCAGCATTGCCGTCGAGCATCTCCTTACCATGAACGCGGGATTTAAAAACACGGTCGGGTTCGCTCCCTGGAACAATTTCGTCCGCTCCTACTTCGACCCCAATCTGCGCAAGGTGGCGCTGAAGCAGAAATACAAATATCCGCCGGGGGAGCATTTCAGCTACAACAATTCATGCACTCAACTCTTAGGCATTATCCTCGAGCGGGTCACAGGAATGAGTCCGTCGAAATACCTGGAGAAAAAGATATGGACGAAGATCGGTACGGCGGGAAAAGCGTATTGGAGTATCGACAGCGAAAAACACGGTTTCGAACAGATGGCGAGCGGCCTCTACGCCCGCCCCCTCGATTACGCCCGCTTCGGCCGCCTTTTTTTAAACGGCGGCAGCTGGGAGGGGAAGCAGATTATCAGCCGGGAATGGGTTGATAAGTCGACAGCCATAGATTCATCCAAAGGCGATCCGGTTGAATACTACCAGCTAAAAAGGGAAGATTCTTTTTATGATTTTTTTATCAATCACGACGGCTATTACGCCTGCCAATGGTGGGGGTATAAAAACACCGGCGGAACACCGAACGACTATTACGCCGCCGGCATGTACGGCCAGTACATTTATGTCTGCCCCGAGAAAAACGCAATCCTCCTCCGCTTCGGAGACGACGCCGGTGAGGTGTATTCCTGGTCGGAGATTTTGAAAGGGTTTGCCGACCGGTTGTAACACTGCCGCGGCGAAAATCCTTGACAACCGTTTTTTATTGTCCCATAATGTACGTACATTTTAGTTGAGGAGTCGATCATGACCCATCGAGAACGAGTCGCCGCAGTACTTAACCACAAAACACCGGACAGATGCCCCATGCAGATCAGCTTTACCCCGGAGTTTGCCGCCCGCTTAGAGGCCGAACTCGGAGGAAAACATACCGCCGGTCATAATCCTCACGGCGGGGGCAACACCTACGCCCTGGAAACATATCTCCAGGAAGACATGCTGCTGACCTCCGTCGGCTGGGCCAACTCCTATTACCAAAGCAGCGAACCCTATACCGACGAGTGGGGTATCCGCTGGGACTCGAAGGAGTACTCTACCCCCTTCGGCACAGGGTTTTACACCGAAATTGTCAGCCATCCATTGGCCGAAGATAACGCGATAAACACGTACAAGCCGCCGGACCCGGAGCGTACAGAATTGTACGCGGAACCGGCACGGGTCGTACAGAATTTCGGCAAAGATTATTGGATCGTCGGGGTGGTAGTTACCACCATTTTCGAGTGCGCCTGGGCCCTGCGGGGACTGGACAAGCTGATGATGGATTTTTACCTGAACCCGGACCTGACGGACCGGATCCTCGACATTCCGTACCGGTATCACCTGGAAGCGGCAAAGCGGCTTACCCGCCTAGGGGTGGATATGCTCTGGTTCGGCGACGACATGGGAGCGCAGCACGCAATGATTATGTCGCCGGATACATGGCGTACCTTTTTTAAGCCCCGGATGGCGGAACTCTTTGCCGCGGTTAAATCCATCAACCCGGATGTAAAAATTGCCTACCATTCCGACGGAGTAATTGACCCCATTATCCCCGAGCTGATCGAAATCGGCCTCGATGTTCTGAATCCGGTGCAGCCCGCGTCCATGGACCCGGCCCTCTTAAAAAAACAGTACGGCGATACACTCTGCTTTTGGGGGACCATCGACGAGCAGTACACCCTCCCGTTCGGCACCCCGGAAGAGGTCGCGGCCGAAGTAAAGCTCCGCCTGGAAACGGCGGGCAAGAACGGGGGCCTTATCATCGGCCCCACCCATCATGTACAGCTCGACACACCGATGGAAAATTTCTGGGCCATGCAGCGGACCATTGTCGAAACGCAGTACTGACCGGCAATAGTAAGACAGGATTGCCTTTATCCGTACATTTCCATACAATATAGCCGGTCTTACAAGATGAGTTACACGATCGACAAAGGTTCCAGTGTCCCGCTCTACCGCCAGGTACGGGAATATATCCTCGCACTCATCCGCGCCGACGGCGGCGCTGTTACAAAGCTTCCGCCGGAAGTGGAAATATGCAAACAGTTCGATATCAGCCGGGCCACGGTCCGGACGGCAATTATGGAACTGGTCCAGGAAGGAGTCCTCGAACGGGTACCGGGAAAGGGCACGTTTATAAAGCAGCTGCCGAATACCCTTCAGTTTGCGAACTGGCTTTCCACCGAAGAGTTAACCCGGGAAGTTTTAGAGAGCGCAATAGCCGAGTTCAACAGAAAAACCGAAACAGGCGGAATCGAAGCGCTGGGAATCCCGTACAGCGAAATGGAACGCCGCCTGGAAATTATGACCGCCGGCGGAACGGCACCCGATATCGCGAGTCTCGTGTATCTCTGGACACCCCAGCTTGCTTTCAGAGGCGCCTTAGAGCCGCTGGATGAATTGTACCGCGGCAATTTTGAGAGCGATCAATTCTCCGAAGCAGCGGGGAGTACTTTTTATAACGGCCGCCCCTTCGGCGTTAACTGGATCAGCGCTCCGGTCATTCTCTATTTCCGGTGCGACGTTGCCCAACGCTTCAGCTGTGCGGACATTCTTTCGGTTGACTATTATGACGAGCTTACGGATATTTTTCAGGACATTCATACAAAATCAAAAGGGGGGATAATCCCCTTCTCCATACCGATATTAGACGACGAATTGTTTTTCCTCTTTTCCCTGACCCCGTTTCTCCTTTCCTTCGGCGGGGGTATATTCGACGGGACGGGGGAAATTATCCTCAATGCTGAAAAAAACATCCAAGCCTTCAGTTGGCTGAAAACCTTTATCGAAACCGGCCATGTCAATGTAACGAACGAGTACACAAAAAACCGGCAGTTATTTACCGAAGGGAACCTGGCTTTCATAATGGAAGGCCCCTGGATGCGCGGTATGATACCGGCATTTTCCGGTTCGGCACAGAACTGGGACAAATACACCGGTTTCAGGACCCTGCCGAAAACACCGAACGGACGTACAGCATCGGTTTTATGGAACCACACGCTTTCGATTTTTAAGCAGTGCAGGGACAAGGACCTTGCCGCTGAGTTTATCAAACATCTTACCCTCGACCCGCGGGTTGCTTCCCGCTACTACCGCCAAACAGGAATGCTTCCGGCCCGGAAAAGCCAAATAAAAAACAATCCCGTTTTTAACGATGCCTTCGGCACAGTGCTGCAGCGGCAGATGGAAACCGCCTTTCCCATACAGGTATTAGACCCGCCGTCGTTTATTTTGTCGATAACAATATGCGCCAAGGCGGCCAGGGAAATCCTGTTAGGAGATGCCGACATAGCCGCTACGCTGAACAGCCACGCGGAAATTATCCGGGCGGTACAAAAAGCCGGCCTGAAACAACAAACTATTTATACGTGAGGTATTATCATGAACCAGCTCCCATACGACCTTATATTCTGCCACCGTTTCAACCTGCATAAAGGTCTCGGCTTCGACATCGAAGACGACGACTTCGAATCGATAGCCCGGATCTACGGGGTAAAGACCGCCGACGTGCGGGCCGCGGAGAATGAACTGCAAAGCCGGGTGCAACAGGCGGCGGAAAAAATCAGAGAAGACCGGCCGGAACTTGTTCCCCCGCAAAAAGCCGCGCCAGGCGTCTACCTCGCTTTAGGCGATTCAATTACCTCCGACCGGACAAGTTACGCGAAAATTATCCGGGAGTTGTGGGACGGAAAAAACGTGATCGACGCGGGCATTTCCGGCGACACGACGGCGGACGTGGTGGACCGGTTTTATCCGGACGTGCTGGACCGCCCTTACGACGCTGCATCGGTATTTATCGGCACCAACGATGCCCGGGGCTTAGACGACGGAAAGGGGATTACCCGCGTAGGGATTAAAGACTACACGGCAAAACTGCGGTATTTTATTTCGGCCATGCAAAACCCTCCCGCCGGGGACAGGTCCGGCAGCACCCCGGGGCCGAAAAAGGTACTCGTCATTACCCTGCCCCCTGCACGGACAGAAGTACTTAGAAGCTACTTCGGGGAGGAAGCAAACTGGGTCTACAGCGCGGAGCACCTGCAGGCTATGAACAAGGCAATTCGAAAGACGGCGAAGAAAACCGGCGCGGTCTTGGTCGATTTGGCGGCGGAAATTGAATCGTCCGGAATCGATCCCCTGGCCGAAGACGGGCTGCACCTGAACATCGAAGCCCAAACGCTGCTGGCAAAGATGGTCCTGCAGGGGATGGCCGGAGAATAAGCTCCCGGAACTGACAGGGAAGGTATGGACAATAAATACTAAAAGTATTACTCTTACTTGTAAGAAGGATTTATTTATGCGTATTACTACAAAAGGACAGGTTACAATCCCTAAGGAAATACGAGAAAAAATTGGGCTGTTGCCTGAAACAGAGGTGGAGTTCGAAGTGCGCGAATCGGAGGTTATTCTGAAAAAGGCCGATCAGGGGAAAACAACACGCCTCGGACCGTATCTCAGTGTGCTGCGGGGCAGCGCGGAGATTTCCATGACTACCGATGAAATAATGGAATTAACCCGGGGCGAAGAAAATGGTGATGGTTGATTCCTGTGTTCTCCTCGATATTATTACCGACGACCCGGTATGGTGTGACTGGTCTTCGGACAAGCTTGAAAAATGGGGCGAAAATCATGAATTAGCGATAAATCCGATTATTTACAGTGAGGTTTCAGTCAGTTTTGAACACATCGAAGAGGTTGAACGGGTAATTCCGGCATTTGTTTTCAAACGGCTGCACCTGCCCTGGGAAGCGGCATTTTTGGCCGGCAAGGCGTTTCTCCGCTATCGGAAGCGGCAAGGAAAAAAAAGTTCCCCGCTTCCCGATTTTTTTATCGGCGCCCACAGCACTGTATTAGGCATTCCTCTTATTACGCGGGACAAAAAACGGTTTCAGTCCTATTTTCCCCGGCTGCAGCTGATAGCTCCGTAAGCACCTGGAAAATGTTCTGAACTATGACCATTGACATTACCGACATTTGTCGCTATATTATAAGACAAATGACAGGAGGCGTTCAGATGAATACTTTAGTTATTGAAGATCTCTTTGGCGGCTTTGCGGTATTGGGCCGCAGAATCGATACCGAAATGGACCTCTATGAACTGGGTAAAAAGGGGCTCCCCAAAAAAGCCTTATTGCATTTCGCGAAAAGTGTTAATATGTCTATCAGAGCTTTAACAGGTATATTGAGTATTACCGAAAGAACACTGCAGCGAAAAAAAGATACGGACCTGTTAAGTGAATGCCTGTCGGAACATCTTCTCCAGTTAGCGGAAGTATATTCCCGGGGGGAAGAGGTTTTCTCGGATATTGAAATTTTCAAAATGTGGATGGATACCTCAAACAGGGCTTTCGGCAACAAAAGACCTAACGATTTACTGTCTTCCAGATACGGCGCTCAGATGGTCCTCCATGAGCTGGGGAGAATTGAGCACGGTATAATTTCATAATGACAGTGTATCGTATTGCAAAAAAGAACTATATCAACGATCTGACGGGAGAAGGCGCCCGCCTCTATGGAGGGCGCTGGAATAAACAAGGAACAGCTCTGATCTATACTTCGGAAAACAGGTCCCTGGCTACCGTTGAATATCTGGTGCACATACCGATGCCCCTTATTCCAAAGGACATTTGCATTGCCGCTATTGAAGTGCCGGCGGTTTTCCCTTTTTTCGTTCTTGAGGAAAAAGATCTACCGGCTCATTGGATGTCTTTTCCCGCGCCGTTAAAACTACCCGAAAAGATAGAAGGCCTGTTACGAGACGATACATTCCTCTCCATCAAGGTCCCTTCGGCGGTCGTAGAGGGGGAATATAATATACTCCTCAACCCCGGACATACTGGTATGAAGGAAGTTCGAATAAGCAACATCCGCGAGTATCGTTTCGATGAAAGATTAAGGGGTTTTTCCTAGTCACGAACCCGGCTTATCAGCTGTCTTCCTGTTAGTGACGCCGTCGTATACGATCCTGCCCCGGACGAGCGTCAGTTCGACATTGAAACCATCGTCGAATACCGTTATGTCCGCGGTCTTGCCCGGTTTCAGGCTGCCGGTTTCGTGCTCGATGCCGATTGTTAACGCCGGGTTGATGCTTCCCCAGCGCACCGCCTCTTCCACCGGCAGCCCGGCAAAGCGGGCCACCCTGCTGATCGCCGTATTCATGGTAACGGCGCTGCCGGTTAAGTTTCCGTTGACCTTCGGGTCCTCGTCGATCATCCGCAATACCCCGTCCTTCACGTAAATCCGGCGGCCGTCTTTGTAGGCAAACTCGGTCCCGTTTTCGAGGCCCGCCCCGACTAAGGAATCGGTAACCACTACCCGTTTGTTCCGGGGCTTCACCTTGTTCACGAGCTTGAAAAACGGCGGCGGCACGTGGACGGGACAGCCGATAAGCTCGATACTGACGTCGTCATTCATCATTACCGAGGTCTCCATCCCCGGCATCATGACTAAGGCTTCGTTCGGATTTTCCCCGTAGCCTAAGGTGGTGTCGTACATATGGGTAACGTGGCGGGCGCCCTTCTGAATGCAGCGCTCCGCGTCGTCGTAGCCCGCCTCAGTATGGCCGAACACCGGAACAATTCCGCGGCGGGTAAGCTCTTCGGTTAACATGGAGGTGTTCGGGAGCTCCGGCGCGTAGGTGACGGTTTTCACAACGTCCCCGATTTCGCCGAAGAGCAGGCGGATCTCCTTTTCTTCCGGCACCCGTAAGTATTCGGCCGCGTGCCCGCCCCGGCAGCGCTCAGCCAGCCAGGGCCCTTCGATGTGGACGCCCGCGAGCATTCCGCCGAGGCCGCTTTCCGTTTTTACCCGGCTGATCCTTTTGATCTGGGCGATGATGGAATCGAGCGGGTTCGAGAGGGTGGTGGCTAAAAGCCGGGTCACCCCGAAACGGGCATAGGCCCTGAGTCCCCGTTCCATGGTCTCCTCATCGCTTTCCATAAAATCGACATCGTGAATGCCGTGGGTATGCATGTCGATAAATCCCGGAGAGATATACTTCCCCCCGGCGTCGATAACGGAGTCCGCGCGTTCCGGTTTCTCATCTTCGGCGCCGACGGAAATAATTTTATCGCCTTCAATTAAAACGTACCCGCCGGGGATGAGTCCCGTTTCGGTAATGACCCTGCCGCCGTGGATAAGGATCGATTTCATCCCTAATTCACTTCCGGTTCGAGGGGGCCTGCTAAGTCCTGAATAAAGAAGAGTTTTCCCGGCAGTCCCGGCATAAAGGTGGAGGGGATCCACATGTCCGGGCCGTACTTGAGAGTTACCCACAGGGACTGTCCCTGGTAAATCATGTTCCGCGCCGGGAGGTATCCGTCCACGCCGCCGATTGTGTAGTCCGCGTTTAAGAAGAGTCCCGGCCCGATGGTGTTGGCACAAGCGGGGACGCTCGTAATTCTGCTCTTAAAGCTGGTAATCGAGTTCTGGATAATGGTAAGCGGATGCAGCTTTGCCGCCATCCGGTGGGTCGGTTTCTTCCACTCTTCCAAACCCGCGTAATCCTCGGCAAAGTGGGGTTCCCAGAATGCAATATGAAAAATCCACCCGATGCCGTAGACAACGACAAACTTCGCCCCCTTGTCCCGGAGTTCGCCGATTTTATCCCCGTACTTCGGAAGTTCCGTTTTTGTGGCAAAGTGTCGCTGTTTCTTCGGAGAGGTCAGCCTGCCTAAAGGACCGTAGAGTGCGTTGTCCATGGCGTTGGTAAAGGCCCCGGGGTGTTCCGGCGGCAGGGTGTTGCCTTCCGCGTCGCTCCATTCGTCCATATTGAAGCCGTGAACGTGTTTGCAGTCGACACCCCACCGGGTAAGAAACTCCACGGCCCAGCGGTACATGCCCATGGGCCCGACGGACCAGATCATCACGATTTCCCGCCCCTCGTCTTTCGCTTCTTTAATCTGCAGGGCAATTTCGTGTCCCATCATGGTGTTGAAGGCCTGCAGGGTCCCGGCGCTTACCGGCTCAAAGTCTTTATGCCACCATTTTTCCCGCTTGTAGACCTCTTCCGGTTTCCTGCCGCAGCAGTAATCTATCCGTTTGATGTCCCAGGCTTCGGGAAAAAAATTTTCGAACCTCGACCCCTGAATTGTCGATAACAAATCTATTTTTTCCGGTGCTTTTTTTGCCATGCTGTTCCTCCTGGCTGAATGAAATTGTTATTCCCGCCGGTCGGAAAGCCCGCTGACCGTAACGGCGATGATAATGATAAGTCCGATGGCGACCCCGCGCAGGTAGGGATTGACATTCATAACGACTAAGGCATTTCCCACAAGTCCGATTAAGAGCACACCTAAAAAGATGCTTAGCGCGTTGCCCTTGCCTCCCGTAATTGCCACACCGCCGACAACGACCGACGCGAGGGCATCGAGGGAGTAGGCTTCGGCGGTACCCGCTAAGGCCGTCCCCGTTCGGGAAATAAGGATCAGGGCGGCAAGGGCATTTAACAAACCGACCATAACAAAACCCCGTACCGTTACCCGGGTGGTATTGATACCGGAAACGAACGCCGCCTTTCTGTTTCCCCCGATAGAGTATAAAAATCTTCCGTATTTTGTATATTTCAGCAGTACGTGGGTCAGCACAACGACCCCCACCAGAAAGAGGATAGAAATCGGCAGGAAGTCGAAAATCCGTCCCCTTCCCAATGCCTCGAACCGGCCGTAGAGGGTAAAGGATGCTCCGCCGCTTATCAGCAGGGCGAGGCCTTTATAGACCGAACCGAAACCGAGGGTAATAATAAATGACGCGGCCCGGGACTTAATGACGGTAATCCCGTTGATAAACCCGCACACCGCCCCGACGGCAAAGGTGACGATAATGGTAAACGGAATCGACCAGTTGATCATCCAGGCCCGGGGCCCGTTCGGATCGATCTCGCCGCTTTTTTGTATAATCATGGCGAGAATAATTCCCATCAGCGAGACCATCGAACCGACGGAAATATCTATCTCCCCCGCCACCAGCAGCATCCCGACACCGCAGGCGATAATGCCGAGTACCGCGACCTGCTGCAGGATATTGATAAGGTTCGTAATCCTGATAAACCGCGGATTCACAAGCGTCGCTATTACACATAAAGCAACGATCATCAGTGCCAGAAGCAGAGACTGGTTCATCCGAAATTTTTTGTCTGTACCCGTTTGTTTTGTTTCCGCCATATTAGCCGTCCTCTGCACTAACGCCGAGTGCGTATTTTAATATATTTTCTTCGGTAATCAGATTTCCTTCCAAAATCGTTACCAGTTTTCCGAACCGCATAATCCCCACCCGGTCGCATATCGAAATAAGCTCCGGATTATCAGACGAGATCATGATAATGACCTTCCCCTGAGCGGCCAATTCATCGATAAGCCGGTAAATTTCACTCTTACTGCCGACATCGACGCCGACCGTCGGTTCGTCGAAAATAATGACTTCCGATTCGGCAAAGAGCCATTTTGCCATGACCACCTTCTGCTGGTTTCCGCCGCTTAAGTTCATGACAAATTGAGAAACCGAGGGTGTTTTAATGTCCAGCTTTTTCGAAATCTCTTCAACTTGGCTTTGCTCTTCCCGCAGCTGCAGCCATCCGTTTCTCTTCTTTTTAGCAAAGCGGACAATACTGATGTTCTCGAAAATCGGGCGGCCCATTACGAGTCCGTCGTCTTTCCGGTCTTCCGTCAACAGACCAATCCCCTTCCGGATCGCGTCGTTCGGATTCTCGGGCGTTATTTCTTTTTCTTTGTAGTAGAGTTTCCCGCTCTCTTTCCCGTCAAGGCCGAAAATCATCCGGGCAAGTTCCGTCCTTCCCGAACCGACAAGACCGCCTAATCCGAAAATCTCACCCCCTCGGACCGCAAAGGACACGTGTTCGACCACACCCGCGCGATGATAATCTTCAATACGGAGGTCTTCCACCCCTTCATCCCGCGCGGTATCCATATCGCGGACGTACAACGTGGAAGATTCGCGGCCGATCATCTCCTGAACGATGGTGTTCATGTCAATTTCATTAATGAGGTGGGTGTTCACCAGTTTCCCGTCTTTAAAAACCGTTACCCTGTCGCACACCTCGAAAATTTCCCCTAAGTTGTGGGAAATGTAGATGATGCTTAAGCCCTTTTCGGTAAAGCGCCTGATTATTTTGAAAAGGACATTTTTCCCGTTATCGTCCAGGGACGCCGTCGGCTCGTCCAGGATGAGTATCTTGGCCTTCCGGGAAAAGGCCTTCGCGACACTTACCAGTTTTCGTTCCACAAAGGTGAGCTCGTTCAGCTTCCGGTGCGATTTTATATCAATTCCCAAATCCGCGAGCAGGCTGTCCGCGTACTCCACGCAGGTGCTCAAATTAACGAACCCGAGGCGGGTTTCCGGCAGATTATAGAGAAAAATATTCTCCGCGACAGTCAGTTCTTCAACCAGCTGATTTTCCTGATGGACCGTCTGCACTCCGACGTCGATGGACAAGGAAGGGTCGAGCGTCTGATATTCTTTCCCTCCCAAATGGATACGCCCCGAATCGGGCTGAACGGAACCGGCAATAATTTCGATAAAAGTCGACTTGCCGGCCCCGTTCTGTCCGACCAAAGCATGTACCTCACCTCTGTTCAGTCCAAAATCAACACTGTCAAGGGCCTGCACACCGGGATACCGTTTACTGACTGCCTCAGCGCTTAAAATTGTACCAGTTTCCAAGACAACCGCTCCTTACAATGTTGCTTAGCGCAAAAATCTGAAGGGACCCCGAAACCGGGATCCCTTACAGTTATTCGGTTTTGTAACCGATGTCTATTTTCTCAGTTCCGGTTTGTATTTTCCGGTTTCGATAAACGCGTCGACAACGGGAAACCAGGCTTCATCGACATCCCAGGGGATGAGTTTTTCTTCCCAGTTGTCCTGTGTACACCACACAACGGGTGAATATGTTTTTTCCTGATATTTCTTGCCCTTCAGGTAATTTATCAGGTTCTGGGCGCAGATCATGCCGTGCAATCCCGGAGAAATACTTAAGGCATAGTCGATTTCGCCGTCTTTCAGGTTTTGAATGTCCATCGGTCCTCCGTTGACGGTTACAATCGTAACATCGTCGAGGTCGACGTTTTCCTCTTTTAAGCCCTGGATAATACCTTCGGTAATTTCCTGGCTCGAGCCTATGGCTACATTAAAGTCCAGTCCTCCCTGCACCATTCCCTTCGTGATGTTCAGCGAAGGCTCGGTGGCATACTGACCGTCCTGTACGTCGGTAGCGAGGGACACGTTGTCCATGCCGGCAATCGCGTCTTTAAATCCTTCTATTCCGGACATGACCGGAGGTGAACCGAGGAAACCCTGCAGCCACAGCACCTCCAATTCGCCTTTCACGGCATTTGCAAGTTCGGGTGCTACATAATCGTGATAAATGGAATACCAGTTAAAATCAATGTCCGCGAAGGGCTTGCCGCCGCCTTCCGCGACTCCGCCGCTTTCGGTAATCTGAATGGGAATACCTGCCTCATTCGCCAGGCGGGCGGAATATTCGGCGCTTTCCGGAGACGCCGATGTTACGTTAATCGCGTCGACACCGATTGTGATAAGGTTCTGAATTGCCGTCGTCTCCTTATCAGCCGCGTATTCGTGATACTGCCAGTTGATTTTTACACCTTCCCGCTCAGCTACTTTTTCAAAGCCTTCATGGAAAGCGGTAAACCATCCGATTTCGTAGGGAAGAACAACACCGACCGTCATTCCTTCCACCTCTTTTTCACCGCCGGCAAAAACGGGCGAGACCGCCAGCACCATTACCGTCAGCATTACAAGTAGTAAACCTACTTTCTTCATACTAAATACCTCCACTATTTTTTTCCGCCCCTCAAGGAGCGGTTTAATTCTCCGTCGATGCTTCTCCGTTGTCAAACTATCCCAAGGGGAGCCGCACCGGCTTATTCGTTTCGTAGGACTTGAAAGCGGCAAAAATCATTTCATGTGTTTTTACGGCGTCTTCCAAATTGCAGTGGGATTCTTTCCCCGCTAAAATCGATTCAACGAAGTGGTCAATTTCACCCTGAAAGGGGTGATGACTGACGTCCGAACTGTCGGGACAGATGGTTGGAAGCTCGATCCAGCCGGTCTGCCCCGGGAATTTCAGGGGGGACCAGACCTTGTTGTCTTTCACGGTCCCTTTCGTACCGAATATCTCGATAGGAAACGTATACGGCTGGATACATTCGAAGTTAGCGGTTACCTTCCCCATTGACCCGTCTGCAAATTTACAGAGGATGACTTCCAACCCCGGAATTTCCAGGGGTTCCCCTTCGTGGAAATCGTTGGTAAACGGGTTGAACTGCCAGGTCGACTGTCCCCGCTTCCCGCCGTTGTAAGCGAACACCTCTACCGGGTCCGCGGCGCCGAACTCTTTCGGGCAGGCAAACCAGCGCATGGCGTCGATGGCATGACAGCCCGCCAAAAGAAAAGCGCTCCGGCCCATCTCTTCCGTCCGTCCGACGGAGAACCCCGGCCACCAGTCGCCGCTGTAGCTTTGATAGTCCGTTTCGACATAGTAAATATCACCGAAGGCATCATCTGCTTCCATCCGTTTCAGCATCTGGAACAGCGGGTTCCAGCGCAGGACAAAACTGACCACCGTTCTTACGCCGGCTTTGCTGACCGCGTCCCGCATCGCCTGTAGTTCTTCCAGGGTCTGGCAGACCGGTTTTTCAATTACCATGTGCTTCCCCGCCGACGCGGCGGTTATAACGTTTTCGGCATGTACATGCTGGGGAGTACAGACGGAAACAATATCGACCCCCGGGTGGGCGAGGGCTTTTTCGTAATCGTCAAAAAGGGGAACATCGATCCCGGCTTCCTCCGCCCGCTTTCGGGCGCTGCCGAGGCTTCTCGAAGAAATAGCGACAATTTCGGTGTGAGGGTTTTTCATATACGCCGCGATATGCTGGGTGGAAACCCAGCCCGCTCCATGTATCAGCACACCCAGCGTTTTTTCCGTTTTTGTATCGGCTCCGGCCATATTGAGCTCCTCTCCCAGGAAAATATGTTGATTTATTGAACAAACTAAATTATAATCCATAAATAGTAGGGTGTCAAACGAAAAATTACCCGAAACGGGAGGCAATATGACTGAATTTCAACATTTATTTTCTCCGATAACCATTGGAAACGTGACAATACCAAATAGGGTCTGCCATGTCCCTACGGACATCAGCTCCTCGAACACCGACGGCTCGGTAAGCGACCGGGACATTTACCATCACGAAACACTGGCAAAAGGGGGGACGGGGCTGATCATCGTCGGCGCGACTTCTCCCGACGGGAAAACAGGCAGGTCGACGGTAACCAACCTGGTAATCGACAATGATAATTTTATACCCGGATTTACCCGGCTCGCGAATGCCATGAAAAAATACGGGGCGAAATGCGCGGTGCAGCTGCAGCATCCGGGCAGGCAGGCCGCCCTTCCCCGGGAAGGGAAACTGACATCCACCGACCAGGCGGTTACTTTGCCGTGGTCGCAGAGCAGGGCGATTGTGTATGCAAATGCGGACGAGGCGAAAAAGACGGTACATGTCCTTTCCACCGACGAAGTCATCGAATTAGTGGACAAGTTCTCCGAAGCTGCCTGGCGGCTGCGGCAGTCGGGCTTCGACGCGGTGGAGCTGCACGCGGCCCACGGCTATCTTATCTCTCAGTTTATGAGTCCGGTTTTAAACAACCGTATCGACCGCTTCGGCGGCAACTTCGAAAACAGGATGCGGTTTCCGTTGGCCATTGTCGCCTCAATTCAGGACAAGTGCGGGCCCGACTTCCCGGTCATTATCCGCTACTCGGTAGACGAATGGGTCGACGGGGGCAGGGAATTGCCTGAATCGATCGAGGTTGCAAAGCGTTTTGAACAGGCGGGTGTCGCGGCCCTCGATTTAAGCCAGTGTATTCAGGAAAGCCCCGGGGCGGGGTTCGATCCCATGCCCTACGAAGAAGGCTGGACGATTTACGCTTCCGAGGCAATAAAAAAAGCGGTGGGCATACCGGTCATCAACAGCCACACGCTGCGCGATCCGGCCTATTGCGACCGGCTTATTGCCGAAAACAAGACCGACATGGTCGGCCTCGCCCGGCAGATGCTCGCCGACCCCTACTGGCCGATAAAAGCGTACCACGGGAAAACGCGCGCCATCAGGAAATGTATTTCCTGTTTAACCGGCTGCTGGCAGGAATCGATGATGGCGAAAAAGGAAATTATGTGCGCCGTCAATCCGGCCTGCGGAAACATTAAATTTTCCGAGATGAAGCCGACGGCCGCGCCGAAAAAAATCGCCGTTGTCGGCGGGGGACCCGCGGGAATGGAGGCGGCGAGGGTGGCCGCGGTACGGGGACATACAGTAACGATTTTCGAAAAAAGCAGCGAACTCGGCGGGGCAATTCTCGGCTGCTGCATGGCGCCGGGGAAGGAGAAGATGAAGTGGTATGCCGACTGGGTCCGGTATCAAATCGAAGATTTAGGCATAGAAGTGAAAATGAACACCGGGCCTTCCGTCGATGATCTCCGAGGCTTCGATGTAATTGTACATGCCGCCGGCGCTTCATCGTACACGCCGTCCGTGCACGGAAACGCGGACGCCGTTGTTCCCTTCGAGGAGGTGATGGCCTGCCCGAAAACCGCCTGCGAGTTCCACCCGAAGGACGGCAGAAAACCGAAAAAACTGGACGGGACAAAGGTCGTCGTCTGGGGAGACCACTACCCGGCGGTGGACACTGTTTTAAACCTGGCCCGGATGGGAAAAGAGGTCACCGTCGTTACGGACAACAGAGCTTTTGCCGCGGGGGTTGAAGTTATTCACATGTACGTTTTCAGGAAACGCTTTGCCCAAACTGACGCGGAAGCCCTGGAATCGAAACCGTTTCAATATCCGGTAACGGTTATTGAAAGCAGCAGAATAGACGATATACGGGACGGGGAGATCGATGTTATCGACAAAAACTTCAACCGAACCACCCTCCCCTGCGACCATGTGGTTACCTGCTGGGTACGGCCGAACACTGTTTTGCTTGAAAAGTTAAGATCCGCCGGACTGCCGGTGGTAAACGCGGGAGATTCGGTACGGCCGAGGAACCTGCACGCGGCAGTCGGCGAGGGGGCAAGCGCCGGACTGGCGGTGGACGAATATGCCTACATGAACCCAAATATGCACATTGTAGACAATCTCCCCATCGATACGGCCGCGCAGCTGAAAGCGTAAGGAATACAATGAAATCGCAAGTTGAAGAACATATTCTCGGAAGGGACGAAAACAGCCTCGTTACCGGTCCGGGCGGGGTCCCGGTTATTGTGGTGGACAATTTCCCGATGCTCGGGACATTGACCGCTTACCGGTTTATTGAATGGGTACAGCAGAACCCCGAGGGTGTCGTTTCGCTCCCTACCGGAAAAACACCGGAATACTTCATGAAAGAAGTGGTCCGCCTGCAAGGAAACTGGACGGGACCGGATGTTACGGCGGAACTCGAAAACGCCGGAATCGATCCCGGCGTCCGTCCCCGTTTCGAAGGCCTGCGGTTTGTTCAAATTGACGAGTTTTATCCCATCAACCCCCGGCATATCAACAGTTTTTACTACTACGTGAAAAAGTACTACCTGGAAGGGTTCGGGATCCCCGCGGACCGGGCCCTGCTGATCAACTGCGAAGAAATCGGCCTGGATGAGGGGATGACCCTGGAAGACGTGTGGCGGGACGATGCCGTAGATTTGAGCCTCAGAAACAGGAAAGCGGCAACAGACAGAGAGGCGGTCCGGAAAAAAGTGATCGAACGGGTCGACCAATGGTGCGTGGAATATGAAGACAAAATACGCGCCCTCGGCGGCATCGGCTTCTTCCTCGGCGGTATCGGTCCGGACGGACATATCGGTTTCAATATCCGGGGCTCGAACCTCTATTCGACCACGCGCCTGATGAAGGTCAACTACGAGACCCTGGCGGCGGCCGCCTCCGACCTTGGCGGGATCGAAGTGGCGCGGAAACGGCTGGTAATTACCATCGGGCTGTCCACTATTACCTACAATCCGGACTGTACCGCCGTTATCATGGCCGCGGGGGACGCTAAGGCAAAAATTGTCGCGGAAGCGGTGGAGCACCGGAGAAATCTCCTCTACCCCGCTACATCACTGCAGCAGCTGGCGAACAGCAGGTTCTACATTACCCGGGGAGCGGCAAAAAACATTCAGGCCTACCAAATCTCAGTTCTCTCGGAAAAGGAAAACCTGTGTACGGAAGAGATTGAACAGATAGCCGTGGATGTGTCCCTCGACTCGGGGAAAAAAATCCTCGATTTACAGGAAGGCGATTACGAAAAACACTGGAAGGGAAAACTCCTTTTAAGAAAATGTACAAAGAAAATACCGGAAATAAACCGGGAGGCGGCGGAATCGCTGCAGCGAAAAATCGAACGGGGCATTCAAAACCGGACAAATACACGATTCCTCCACACCGAACCCCATCACGACGACATCATGCTCGGGTACATGCCTTTCGTTGTCCGCAACATCCGGGAGCACAGTAATCAGCACTACTTCGTGACCCTTACCAGCGGGTTTACAGCGGTAACCAACGAGTACATGCTCCTTGTCTGTCAGCGGACAAAACGGGCCCTGGAAAAGAACAAATATAACTTGTACGGACTTATGGAATCGGGCTACTTCACCGGCGGTGAGAGCTTCTACCGTGACCATGATGTCTACACTTACTTAGACGGCCTTGCCGCGCGGAACCCGAAAATCCAGGAGCAGGGTACTATCAGCAGATTTATCCGGGACCTTATTATTGTCTTTGAAGACACCGACTTAGACAACATCAAAGACCGTGTGGACGAGCTGATCAACTATTTCGAGACCCAGTACCCCGGCAAAAAGGACCTGCCCTACATACAAAAACTGAAAGGAATGTGCCGGGAATGGGAATCGGCGTGTTTGTGGGGCTACTTCGGCTGGAACTCCGCCGCAATTAACCATCTTCGCCTGGGCTTTTACACCGGTGATATTTTTACCGAAGAGCCGACACTTGAACGGGACGCGGCCCCGGTCTTAGACCTGATGAAGCAGACAAAACCGGAAGTTATTACCGTGGCCTTTGACCCGGAAGCGAGCGGACCCGATACCCATTACAAGGTAATGCAGGCCGTTTCGGAAGCGGCAAAAATGTACGCTCCGGAATCGGAGCTTGAAATTATCGGATACCGGAACGTGTGGTACAGGTTTCATCCCTCGGAAGCGAATATTTTCATCCCCGTAAGCCTGAATATGCTGACACTGCAGCACGAATCGTTTATGCACACCTACATCTCACAGCGCGACGCGTCGTTTCCAAGTTACGAATTCGACGGTCCCTTCTCACTGCTGGCACAGAAAATCCAGGTGGAACAGTACGACAATTTAACCACCTGCTTAGGGCGACGCTATTTTTACGAACACGAGAGCGCGCTGATCCGGGCAACCAGGGGATTCGTGTTTTTAAAGTCCATGGGGTTGGAAGAATTCCAGACCCACACCAGGGCGCTTAGAAAGCGCACGGAAAATAAGTAGACGGCGGTACGGCGGATGCAGGGAGGAACAAAAACATTCCAAAAAAACGTCAATCTTTCCCTTGTTCTCCGCACCATTCGCTTAGAAGAAACCATCAGCAGAATCGATATTGCCCGGACATTGGGCCTGAACCGCTCCACCATTACCTACATTGCGTCTCAGCTCTTAGAAGAAGGCATTATTCATGTTCTATCGGAAGGAGAGCCCGCGGTGCAGGGAGGACGGAAGCCGGTATACCTGGGTCTAAACGGAGATTACGGCGCCGTGCTGGGAATGGAAATCCAGTACAATTTATGCAGGGCGGTCGTCCTGGGTCTTGACGGGAGGGTCCTGGTAAAGAAATCGGTCCCCTACTCAGGGACGAACATCCGCCTGGGAAACAGATGCGGCACTACTTTTGAAATGATGGAACGGGAAGTCCGGCAGTTCGGCATTCCGCTTATCGGCGTTGGTATCGGTCTGCCGGGACTGATCGACCCCCACGGCGGCAAAATCATTCAATCTTTCTCCCTGAAACTGCACGACTTTGATTTCGCGGAGGCCGTTGCCAAACATTTCGAAGTACCTGTATTAATTGATAACGACGCGAACTGTTGTGCCTGGGGAGAGGTGGTTGCAAACCGCGGAAAAGGGCCGGACAACTTTCTCTACCTTCTTCCAAAATTCAACACCGAAGAAGAGGACCCCGACAAGGTGGAGATTGTGGGACTTGGAGTCGGGACGGTAATAAACGGAAATGTGTATTACGGCAACAATTATGCCGCCGGAGAGTTCAGGAGTGTCCTCTGGGAAAAGGGGAACAAAGAGCAGGTGGCAATAGACGGAATGGACCTGAGGAAAATAGAAACGGACAAAACAGTGCTCCGGGCCTTTATAAAGGAAGTTTGTTTTAATTTGTCCGTCATTATTTCACTCCTCAATCCGGGACGGATCTACATCGGCGGGGACTTGGGAAAACATTTCGACCTTGTTCGGGAGGTAATAGGGACCGAACTTTCACACTCCTATATCGGGGATACCGGCAACGGCTGTGAGATCGCGCCGACCGATTATGACATATATGATGTTGCCGTCGGCGCCGCGAACATGTTTCTCGAAAAACTATTCGATATTCCGGGCCTTCAAAGACAGCACACCTACTATTCCCTGGACTGGGACAGAATTTTCGGGCAGGCAGTGTTATGAGCAGGTACGTTATCGGGATCGACCTGGGAGCATCGCTTATTAAATACTCGACAATGCGGGAGAACGGTCAGCCCGGTAAAGTCAACCGGGTACCGACCTACGGTGAGCTGGGCCCTGAAATGGTCATCAGCCAGATCCATAACGCCGTCGACAAGGCAAAAGCGTCTATCCCCGGCGGCGGCAGCCTTCTGGGCATCGGAATCGGGACGCCGGGCTTGATCGACAACAAGGGGGAAATAATCGGAGAAGCGGTAAACATCCCCGGGTGGCGGGACGTGGACCTGCGGGGGATTATGGCAAACCGGGAACAGACAAATGTGGCGGTACAAAACGATGTCAACCTGACCGCGTTAGGGGAACTGTACTACGGCGCGGGAAAAGGTACGCGGAACCTCGTCTGTCTTTCCATCGGAACGGGGATCGGCGGGGGTATTGTGGTAAACGGAGAACTCTACAGCGGCGGATACGGGTTTGCCGCGGAAATAGGCCATGTAATTGTAGAGCCTGAAGGGCTCGAATGCGACTGCGGTCAGCACGGCTGCCTGGAACAGTATTCCTCGGCGATCGGCCTGGCGGCAAACTGTTTCCGGCTCGCGGAAAAATTTCCAAGCGAACTGGCCGACATCGCCGCGCGGCACCCCGACAGTATTACAGCGGAATATATCTATTCTTTTTTAGAGAAAGGCGACAAGCTGGCACTGGAAGTCCATCACCTTTCCTGCCGGATGCTCACCCGGGCAATTGGTCTTATCATGAACCTGCTTGCCCCTGAGATGATTGTCCTCTGCGGCGGCGTTATGAAATCGGGCGATTTGATTCTGCCGGACGTTCTGGAACTTCTGCCGAAGTACAGCATCAGCACAATCCATGAACGCTGCAGGGTCCTTCCGGGTAAGCTCGGCCCCGACGCGGGGGTAATCGGAGCGGCGGTATACGCCCTGCGGAAGTTTGTTAAAACGGAAGGAAACCGCCGATGATACGGGGAAGTATTTCAAAGGGCCGGCTGCACCGGGAAGGCGGCTTTACCTTCCCACGGGAATACTACTTCGATCCGGTGTTTCACCTTGAAAGGGACCTGGAAATAGAAGCATTCTTGGCCCGCCGTTTTCCGGAAATTCCCCTCTACAACATGGAATCGAACCTGGTGCAGCCGGAACACCTGCCTCCGGCGCCGCTGCATGTCGGCGGCATCCAGCCGAACCTTATTGTAGGAGCGCTCCTCGGGGCGGAGTTCGTTTTCCCGGAAGGGACGGATTCGGACATAACGGAAAAACCCCTGTCCGGCTTCAGCAGCACCGCCGCCCTGCCGGAACCGGAGGAACTGCTCTCCCATCCGCTTATCCGGGAGTTCGACGCGCAAATCGACCGCTTTCGCACCGCGGCCTCCGCAAAACAGATAATCCCCCCCTTCTTCTGGGACCGCTCCGGCAGGGCGACGATCCACGGATTTATAACCACGTCGTTCAAATTTGCAGGAGAGAATATCTTCGTACAGGCATTTGAAGACCCGGAGCTGGTGGCGGATCTTCACCGCTGGATTTTTGATGCCTACAGTACCCTTATCCGCCACTTTGCATCTAAAGCGGAGCTGCCGGTTACCGGGATCCACATCGGCGAATGCACCGGTGCTATGATTTCCGCTTCGCGGTTCGAACAGCTTGTCCTCCCCTACGCGGATGCCGCGGGAAAGGCATTCGGCGCCGTCCGCTTCCACAGCTGCGGACAGTCGGACCATCTCGTCGAAGCAATGAGCAAAATTACCAACCTCCGCTCCATCGATACCGGCTCGTATACATCGGTCAAAAAAATACGGGAAGTCCTCGGGCCTGAATTCTTCATCGAAACCGCCCCCCCCGCTCAGCTGCTGATGGAAAACAGCCCTCCTGATAAGGTCCGGGCATGGCTCTGCGCAACCGCCGAAGAGAACGGCGGCGGACCGCTTCATATCGGCTACCACTTTGAACCGGGATACAGCGAGGAAAACATGGCCGCCCTGCACAACGAGGGAATACAGCTCGGCATTGCCGAACCGGGCCGGCCGCCGCTGTACGGCTGAGTTACTCCGGCTTCAGCGGGAGCTTCACCGTCTCACCCGATTCCATGGACCTGTCGACGGCGACACACAATTCGTGGGTTTTAAACGTCTCGTCGATGTTCAGGACCGTCGTCCCGCCGCCTTCGACGGCCCCGATAAAATCGGCTATCAGGTCATGAAAGGGATGGTGCGAAACCGCGGGACTGTCTGGCATGACCGTTTCGAAGCGCTCCCATCCCGTCTGACCGGGAAACATCTCTTTCGAATAAAACCTGTCGTTGTGGACGGAACCCTTCGACCCGTGGATAACCGTATTTACCATGTAGGGTGATTCGATCTCATAGCTGCAGGAGGTCTTTCCCACGGCGCCGTTTGTAAACTTGACCGCCGCCGTGTAGGTGGGGGGGTACTCGAAATCGGTCCGGTGTCCCCGGGTTTCGTAGGCGTGGACCTCGGCAATATCGCCGCGGATATACCGAAGCAGGTCCGCCGCGTGGATGCCGCCGACTAAAGAAGCCGACGGTCCGCCGCTTTTCTTCTGCACTCCCCAGCTAAAGCCGTTCCACCAGGGCCCTAAGCCGTGGAAGTAATCGCACTCCATGTAAAAAATATCGCCTAAAAGCCCCTTCGACACCATGGAGCGGACATTGAGGACAAAGGGGTTCCAGCGCAGGACCAGGCCGTTTTGAAACTGCACCCCCGCCTTTTTTACGGCGTCCCGGACGGAGCACATCTCGGCAAAGGTCATGCCGATCGGCTTCTCGCAGACGATGTGTTTGCCGTTTTCCGCGGCCTTAACCGCTTCCGCCGCGTGCAGAAAATGGGGGCTCGTGATAATGACCGCGTCGATATCGTTTCGGGACACCATCTCGTCGTAAGAATCGAGGACTTCGCAGTCGAGGCCTACATCCCGTACCCGCTTTTCGGTTTTTACCCGGTCCCGGCCGACAACGGCCGCCACTTCCCCCGCCGGGTGGTTTACAACAGCCTTCGCGTACTCCTTTGCAACGTCTCCGAATCCGTAGATGCCGAATCTGTATGTTTTCATTATCCCCGCCTCCTTTTGTGATGAGA
>CAYTSI010000025.1:0-5561 GCA_964440465.1 uncultured Spirochaetales bacterium | reverse complement strand
GCCGCGCTTTCCTTTATTCCCCCTCAAGTTTGAGCAGATTTTTTAATCGCCCAAACAATTCGATGCTCTTCAAACTTTCCGGATCATTGAACTCGGGATCATCAGGAAGACAAATTGATGCCGATTTATACCATTGCGCGGCTGCCTCAGGATCCTTCTTTTTAATATAGTACATTATATTCAGATTACATAAAGCTTTCATTTCGCTTACGTGATATTCATCTTCTCCGCCGATATCATCAAGAATCGTCCGGGCCCGTCCAAAATCGCCGGCATCAATACATTCACGGACCTGAAGAATTCTGTAAAAAAAGTAGTCAGGATACTTTTTGCCGAGCTTTTTTACCAATACGGTGCGTTCGTTGATTCGGCCCAATTTTTCGCAGGCCGCCGCGAGATTGTTCAACACCGACGGATCGTCTCCATGGTCGTGTAAATACTGTTCCCATAGATCAGCCGCCTTTTCGTTATCTCCATCCTGAAAAAAATAAAATGCCTGATTATTAAGCTCCCGCTGCTCTTCGGTGAGGTGTTCATCCCGAGGTTCTTCGGTTATCTTGATATTCCGAATTGCCGCTTTTTCCCCCTTTCGATACATTTCCACCTGACCGGCGGTCTTCCCTTTAACACTGAGGACCTGAAACGTTTTCCGGCGTAGTTCATCGGAGCCTGTTTGCCCGGACATAAATTCAGACAGCGGACCGCGCAGCTCATTCCATTCGGTTATGTCATACATATCGATATACCATTCACGAATATGCTCATCACCGCCGCGCAGGGCGACGGGCAGGAGGGCGATCAGCAGTTTTTTGTTTTTCGAGAGGATTTCCCTGATTTTCTCATTACTCATCTGACTGTCTATTTTTTTAAGTTGGGGAAAAAGAAAAGGAGGGAAAAGGTTCTGAAATGAAAAATAAGCGGGCCCGTTTTGCTCTCCTAAAGGTTTCCGGGAATCAGCCAAATTTTCTTCCGGAAGCTGCACTTGGATGTTGTTGATCTTTCGGTTTTTTTCAAGCAGTTCAATCCCCTCTTTCCTGCTGCCGGTCCTCAACAAGGCAACTCCGCCAAAAAAACCGATAGTGATATCTTCAATATCACCGTAGTTCGGGTACCTTTCATCATATTCACGATAAAGGGAGCGGACCGCTTCGTCACGTCCGAGAAAAGCATTGAGCTGTATCAACTCGTAATACATACGGGGAATCTTGTCTTCTTTCTTCATCAAGCGTTCAGTCAACGTAACCGCCGTCTGAAAATCATCCCGATACAAGGCTGTCCTGGCCGATTGCGCGAGAGCAAAAGCATTTTCCGCGTCGAATGACAAAACCTTCTGAAAACAACTTTCCGCTTCGGAAATCCTTCCGGTATTCAGCAGTATGATCCCCATATTGTTCATCACATTTGGAACATGAGGATATTTTTTGGAGAGTCCGGTAATGATTTTTGACGCTTCGCCCAGCTCTCCCGCCTGCAACAGTATCTGGCCTTTTTCATGCTCCTGTTGGTCCCGCGGATCGATTCCCATTTCTTCGACAAACTCGCGGTATGCTTTTTCATACTCGGGTTTCAATGTTTCAAACATGGAACGGTATTCCCTCGAAACCGCCTCTTCCGCGTTTTCAATATAGAAAGACATGTTCTCATATGCCGAGAACAGCTGGTTTTCCCGGAAATAAGCCTCACCGAGAAAGCCGCTAAGGTAAGCATCTTTGGCAAAGCTCTTCAATCGTTCCATCAACAGCATCACTGCACCGAAGCGTCCGCCTAAGGTTATATACAAAACTGCAAGTTCTCCCGGCAGGGGATGCACAGGATATTTGCGGGCAAGCTGTTTAATCAGCCCAAGGAACTCCCGCAGGAGTTCTTCCCGCCCTTCTATTTCAAGATCATCTTCCTCGAGTTGTTGACAAAGCCCGGAAGCCCTGTACACACGTTTCGCGTCGCTCTTTTTTATGCCTCTGAGTTCAAATTCCATGGCCCATCTTGCCATATTCAAAGCATCCCTGAAACCCCTTGTTCAGTAGGCAGCAAGGATTCACACATTTTCAAAGTCAAGATTCGCTATCCGGATTTCAAACTAACGGGCTTTTATCCTCGAATGCCTCAAAATCTTTTAAAACTTCCATAGATTCAACACGAACGAGAATCGAGTCTTTTCGAAGCCGTTCTTCAAGAATCCTTTTCTTAATAAAGGTGTTATAGTAGCTATTTGCGGCAATTTAGATTAGTCTATATCTTTCCAGCTCAATAAATCATAGTGGGTCATCTTCCGCGACTCCTCCCCGCCCCAGAGAATTCTTTTTTGACTCAATCTTTTATCGTTTTCAGCAAGGTAATTCAGGTTCTTCAAAAATACTTTATTGAATGTCTTCGAAATTTTAATTTCAATGCCTTCGTAGGATATGCCCTTATCGACAATAACATCTATTTCGTGTCCGGACTTGTCTCGCCAGAAATAAAGATTAGAACGTTCCCCCCTGTTGTATCTGCTTTTTAATAGTTCGTTAATACAAAAGGATTCGAATAAAGCACCTTTGTGCGGATGGGCAAGCAGGTGTTCCGGTTTGTGAATGGATAACAGCCAGCAAGCCAGGCCGGTATCGTAAAAATATAATTTCGGAGTTTTCACGATCCGTTTTGTTTGGCTTCCGAAAAAAGGATACAGGAAATAAACTATATAGTGGGCTTCCAAAACGGAAAGCCACGACTTTATCGTGTTGTGTGAAATCCCAAGCTCCGAACTGATGTCGCTGTAGTTGATAAGCTGTCCGATTCTCCCGGCACAAAGAATAAGAAATCGATGAAACACATTCAGGTCTTTTACATTGATTATTTGTCGGACGTCACGTTCTAAATAATTTCGCACATAATTTGAGTACCAGTTAGAAGGGGTCAATTTTCTGTGATGGATTGGGGGGTAGAGGCCTTGGAACAAAATTTCAGGAAGTTCAGCTTTGCACAGTTCCGCTTGAATTTCCGAGTAACTGAAAGGCAGCAGCTCCACGGTTGCTGACCGGCCGACTAAGGATTGACTCACCTGGTCCATAATTTCCAAGTTTCTTGAACCGGTAAGGATAAACTTCCCCGGCACAATATCGTCGTCGACAATTTGCTGCAGGTATGAGGTTATAGTAGGTACCCGTTGAAATTCATCCAATACAGCTCCATGTTCGAGAGACTGCAGAAAGCCTCGGGGATCATCCTCAATTTCTATTCGAATATCGGGGTTTTCAAACGAAAAATACGGCTTATCGGGATACAGTTGCCGTGCTAGGGTTGTTTTTCCGGATTGCCGCGGCCCGACAATCGTAATTACCGGGTATTCCTGTTCTACGGTACGTACAAAATCGGTTATTTTTCTCTTTATTATTCTCACTATAATAACTATATCCCTGATCCCGCTAATTGTCAATTGTATTTACAATTGGCGGATCTTCCTCGAATTGCCCGACAATTTTCCGGTTGTTACTTTTTTTCCCGGGGCATATAGTTGATATATGAATGAACAACAGCAGGAACTGTTTCTCCGACACGCCCTCCCCCCGGCGGAGGAAATGTACGAGGCCTTTGTAAACCGCGACCCCTCCTACGAGGGGGTATTCTGGACCGGGGTAACGACAACGGGAATCTTCTGCCGTCCCGAATGTACCGCCCGAAAGCCGAAGCGGGAGAATGTGGTATTTTTCCGAACACGGAGGGAGGCCCTGGAAAACGGATACCGGCCCTGCAAGATCTGCGGGCCGATGCTGCCGAAGGGGGAATACCCGCAGTGGCTTGCCGAACTGATGAAGGAGATAGACGGTGATCCGGACCGCCGCTTTACCGATGCGGATATCCGGGAGCGCGGGATTGATCCGAACCGGCTGCGCAGATGGTTTAAAAAACAGTACGGAATGACCTTCCAGGCATACCTGCGTCTCCGTCGTTTAGGCAGGGCCTTCGGACAGATACAAAACGGCGGGACGGTAATCGACACCGCTTTCGACGCTGGATTCGAATCATTAAGCGGGTTTACCGAAGCGTTTAAGAAGGCTTTCGGTTTTTCTCCGGCGGTCAGCAGCACCGGTACACCGGTCATTACCCTGAAGCGTCTTCTAACGCCCTTAGGCCCCATGCTCGCGGGAAGTATCAGCGGTGTCGCGGAGCCGGATGGCGACGGTCTCTCCAGCGAACAGATCTGTCTTCTCGAGTTCGTCGAAAGGAGGATGCTCGAAACGCAGTTAGGCCGGCTCCGGAAACTGACCGGCGCGGCATTTGCCCCGGGGGAATCCGCCCTGCTTGACCGGCTCCGGGCGGAACTGGATGAATACTTCGCCGGGAAAGGGAAAGAGTTCACGGTACCCTTGTTGTACGCCGGGACCCCGTTTCAGGAGGAGGTATGGCGGGGACTTACGACAATCCCCTACGGGGAAACACGGAGCTACGGGGAACAGGCGGAAGCATTGGAGAAGCCTAAGGCGGTACGGGCGGTGGCGAAGGCAAACGGGGACAACCGGATCTCGATTATTATCCCCTGTCACCGGGTCATCGGCGCCGACGGCAGCCTAACCGGTTACGGCGGCGGAATCTGGCGGAAGCGGTATCTGCTCGATTTGGAGCGGGGGGGTGTCAAGCGGAAAAAGTGTTAGTCGTCCACTCTTGCAACTAAGAGAATATTTCAGTAAGGTATCATCGCAACGCTATGAAAAGAATGCTCTTTCTGTTTATATTACCTCTGGTCCTCATTACGGCCTGCACGACAACCGCCACCGTTTCCGATACTTACGTGACCCTTGAAAACAGGGGCGGGAAGCGCCCGGTCACTTTTTACATTCTGAAAGGAAACAATTCCGAATACCTTAACAATGTCAATTTCTCCGCCTCTTCCTCCTATCTCACAGCACAGCTAAAAGAGAAAGGATGGGAACCCGCGGACTACGGTAAGGCAAAACACTTCCTGTTTTTAGAATACGGCGTTAAGTCCTTTTATACAACGGAAGTAAAAATCAAGCCGGTGTACGATCAGGAACGGAACGTTACGGAATGGGTACACCCCGGCTCAGAACTCGAAAGCATGGGGTATGTAGCAATCAATGCCGTCCATGCCGGCGACTACCGGAAGCTGCAAAAGAAAAACACTCAGTGGAAGCTGTTAATCCGCGATCCCGAACTGAAGGAGATGGACCCGCGGCAAGTGGAGCAGCTGATAGCCGCGGGCATGAAAGTGCTGCGGTAGGACCGCGTGAGTCTTGCGGACCGCTGCTTAAGCCTTTTACTATGATCCGCGGCAAATACTACAGTTTTTGATTATTTTTTCCTCGACGCGGTCTTTATAACTGTAAAAAAGAGTATTGTTTTTAGTACACCTAATGACGGGTATACGATCCGCATAACAGTACTTTTAGCGAGAAATATCGCCGCGAGAATCAGCATTGTCCAGGCGAAGCTAAGAACACCGATCTTCATCCGCAGGGTCATCCCCTCTTTGTTGAGGACCCGTGTGTACGAGTGTTGGGTTAGCTTACTCGTTAGAAGCCATTGATGAAGACGGTCACTCGATTTAGCAAAACAGATGCCGGATA
>CAYTSI010000024.1:0-36186 GCA_964440465.1 uncultured Spirochaetales bacterium | reverse complement strand
CTGTTCGGCGCGAAGGTAATATTGGATATCCGTATTTTCAATTTGCCGTCTTCCCTGATTACTAGAACATCAACCGGTATTACTCCATCGTATGTAGCCTCGTTTCCGACAACATCAACGATAGTAAAGGTAAAAGGATAATCTTCAGCTGACTGGACCAGTTCTCCTGTAGACGAATACCCCTCCCATCTGAGGGTTTCCGCGGGACGGCCTTCTCCCGTAATGGTGTCAAAATCGGCACCTTTTGGGTCTTTTATGTGTAAGGTCCATTGCTCTACACCGGTAAGTTCTTTAATGGAAAGATCAATGAAAAGTTCGTCATCCACGCCGTCGTTGTCCGGGGAAAAGGGTTTCGGATAGACCTCCGCTTGTACCTGCGGCGGTTTTATATCGAGGAGAAAGGGCCCGGTCTCCCCTTCAGGCATATTGCCGTTTTCGTAGGTGACCTGAAGGGATGCTCGATACCGCCCTTCGACAACCACCCCATCGCTGTTGGCCCCGTTCCAGACCAGTTTCTCGGGTGTTTCCGATTCTCCTTTATAGGCGAACAGATCTCCTTTCGTCTCGTGCCGGATTACAATCTGCCAAGAAACAATTCCTTCAACGATATTTACAATCGGATGGAGATTCACGGTATCGGACCGGTCGTCACCGTTCGGGGAAAAAGCGTTGCTGTCCACGGTAATGAACACCGCGGTTGCTGTTGTGTTCACGATAATATTTTCCACCGCCGCCGATGTAGAATTCCCTGCCTTGTCTCGTCCTTCAATCACGTATCGATAGACACCGTCGGGAACGAGTGTTCCTTCATCGTTTGTACCGTCCCACACTACTTCCTCCGGTGTCTCGTCATTGAAGGAAAAGGTCTTTACCGTCTCGTTTCCCCGATCGATTATTTTACCCTCCCACTGCGGTTCCGTGCTGCCGCTTTGGACGATGGTGAGTGTATCTTTATTCCCGTCGTTATTAGGTGAAAAGATACGATCGTGTGCGGGCGGCGGGTCAATGTCGACCACGGGAGCGGTCGCATCCACGTGTACCGTATAAGTGGATGAAACACCCCTATTTCCTTTTAGGTCCGTCGCTTCGAGGGCAAACGTATACGCGCCGTCGGAGGCCGGTTCTCCTTTCTCTGTAGCCCCGTCCCAGAGCAGGCTTTCCGGGACTGTGATACCGGTATCCGCGGTACCAATCCTTTTCACGACCCCGGAAATAGTTTTGTTCTCCGGCCTGGTGTCTTTATTTCGGATTATTTTAACTAGTTCGCCCTGTTTATTATATATTTTTAAGTTGAAGGACTCTATGTAGCTCGGATCGGTAATGACGATCGGCAATTCGAGATAGTCCCGCACCCCGTCGTTGTTCGGAGAAATATACACTTCCTCGGGATACATAATCGATATAACCGGGGGCTCTTCATCTACTTTCCCCGCAATCACTTCAGCGCCGATACCGAGTACCCAGGCTCCGTTCATAAAAGGGGCGGCAGCTATCTCAGTTTTGATGCCGTCATTCCGTGACCCGGGGCGCCCGGCTTCGCCTTCTAAAATAGCGGATAGGTTGAACTGGACGCCGAAGGAGGGAACATAGCTTCTGGTAGTTATCGCAGGATTTACAATCTGGGCTACATCAATATGGAAACCGGTTTTCACGGTAACGATATTTTTTATGTATACATTAGCTCCGAAGCCGGCTTTGAAGTTAGAAAAGGTGGGAAAACTTACATCGGTACGAAAGCGTAAACCGATTACCGGTGTTTCAAATAGGTTGAAAGAAACCCCGGTACCGGGAGTAAAGGGGGGCGGGCTCGGCGATCTGTTGTCTCCCACCGCATCTGTATCCGGGTCGAACCAGAAACCGAACTCCTTCAGGACGATTCCCCAGGCAAAGTTTTTCATAAACGCCAGGTCTCCGGGGGTGTGAAGAAACCCTACATCCGCGGCGATTCCAAATGTGGTAATGTCTTTATTACCGATTTTCACCATCGCGTTTCCACCCAAAAAAAAGTTTTCGAAGAATTTCCGAGAGTATCCCAGCCGTACAGTACCGTAGGTGCCAATGTCCATTCCGGTAAGGGGGGAATGATAAAACTGGACTCCACCCATAAAGTTCCCGAAAATGGTGGGAAAGATACAATTAAGGCTTCCACCGTGCCCATGCCAGCCGACTGAAGTACCGTCGTTCCCTAACAGGCCTAAATAAGTGGAACCGAGGGAAAACCGCTCCCTTAACCCGCCTGCCGCCGGATTGTAAACCCCGGGTTCGACGTCTTCCGTATCTGTCACCGATGCGCCGGATGCGAGGGTTGAAACGGAGGATAGATCATGGACCTCCTCTCCTCCCGCCGGGGGATTATACGCCGAAACGATTCCGGTACATCCTAGAGCAAAAAATATCAATAAAGTTCCTACTTTTTTATTTATCATTTCTCACCTCCCTTTAATTACCAATACATTATAGTACATTTGGAAAAAGTTTTCCAATTTACAACGAGCTGAAAAGGCCGAAAAAAGCACAGTCGATCGGCCAAGCCAAAATGAGAAAATAAATACGAACTGTGGATGCGAAAGACACGGCAGGACTTCCTCAACCAGATAAGATGCGGCTGTTTATCAATCCCGGAGACATCAGGGGGCGTTCTAATCACACTTCAACAAGGGAGCGAGGATGTCCCATTCTTCTTTTATTTTTTCCAGTGTTTTCTTCGCTTCCTTTATATTTTCATTTTTTATCGATTGTTCCAGCTGCTGTGCCATTGAAGCAAACAGGTTGCAATGAAGGTTCAAGGCCATGCCTTTGATGGTATGTGCCAGTTTTGCAGCTTCCGCGGCAGTATTTTCGTTTATTGCATCTTCAAGGGAGAACAATTTTCTCGGTATATCTTCCCTTACGTGTTGGATTATCTCGGCAACCAGGTCCAGGTCGTCGACGGCTGCCGTAAATGTTTTTTTATCGAAGTGTTCTGACATCTCATTTGAAGCTTCATTCGTGTCCTGCCGAAGATACCCTTGTATGATCTGCCGCAATTTTTCGATGTTAATAGGTTTTGTAATGAAATCATCCATGCCCGCACGAAGGCTTTTCTCCTTTTCTTCCTTTGTAGCTCCGGCGGTGAGCCCGATAATGCGAGCGGGAGTTAATTTTTTGTCCTTTTCATGCTTCCGAATCTCCCTCGTAGCATCGTTACCGTCAAGTTCGGGCATCTGTACATCCATGAACACAATGTCCGGCTTTTCCCGGACCGCCTGCTCCACCGCCTGTTTACCGTTAACAGTTTCTATTATTCGTGCGGAAGGAATGCCGGCGCTCACTATGGATTTCGCAAGAATCATATTGAGTGCATTGTCTTCCGCGATTAGTATCGTTATTGTCGTGTTTCCCTGGAAGCGGGGCTTTACTTCTTTTTGTCCCTCTTCTTTTACCGCCATCTCGTCCGGGTCGTTGGAATACAGGTCGAGAAGTTTCGTATAGAGTTCCTTCTGTTTCACCGGCTTCGTAAGCCGCCATCGGACCCCTAGGTCCTTACATTGCATGACCAACTGCGCATCATCCGAAGAAGAATGAAGCAGTATGATCGGCTGTTTTTCCGGTGGAAGTTCCAGCTTTTCGCGAATCATCTTGATGGTTTCCAAGCCGTCAAGGTAGGGCATATGATAATCACAGATGATTACATCGAAGGGTTTGTTTCGTTCGATTATCTCCAAAGATTCAAATCCGTTTTCACAGCTTGTACATGCTATGTCCCAGGCGTCTAGCATATGCTCGAGGATTTTTCGATTATTTTCGTTATCGTCGATGATCAGGCACCGGTCAATATCTTCGATTTTTCCCATGATGAGTTTTTCACCGTATTCAATTTTCGTCTCGAAGCTAAAAGAAAAGATGGAGCCTTCTCCGGGGGTGCTTTCGAGGTTGAGTTTTGAGCCCATTTTTCCGGCAATATTTTCCGAAATAATAAGCCCCAGACCGGTGCCGCCGAATTTTCGCGTAGTGGAGCTGTCCGCCTGACTGAAAGCCTTAAACAGTTTCCGCGTTTGCTGTTCCGTAATCCCGATTCCCGTGTCCCGGACTGAAAAGTGAAAGGTCCCGGTGGATTTTTTCATTTGTTCAAACCCTACTTTTAATTCTATCTCCCCGGCGTCGGTAAATTTCACCGCATTGCTTAAAAGGTTTGCCAGTATCTGTTTCAGACGTACCGGATCGACTACCGCGAATCGGGGCGTATGCGGATCAATATCTAAAAGAACTTCCAGATTTTTTTTTGCTGCTGCATAGTTAATAATATCAATGCTCTGTTCAAGTAACTCGTACATGTCCGTTTTTATTAATTCTAATTCAAGCTTCCCCGCTTCAATTTTAGAAAAATCGAGGATATCATTGATGATTCCAAGAAGGGCCTGAGCGCTCGAGTTTACATTATCGACATACTGCTCTTGAATGTGTGAAAGGGGAGTGTCCTGCAGGAGCTGAGAAAACCCTATTACCGCGTTTAAAGGGGTACGGATTTCATGACTCATATTGGCGAGGAACTCGGATTTTGCTTTATTGGCACTTACCGCCGCTTCTTTCGCTTTGACTAATTCGTCTTCCACTTTTTTCCGTTCCGTAATATCCCGGGCGATGCCGATATAGCAGGTAACCTTACCTTTTTCATCTTTCAAAGGGGAGGCGTTGGACATATGCCAGCGCCATTCATCGTTTATATGTCGGACCCGGTACTCGATACCTTCTTGTTTTTCCCCTGTCTCCAAAACTCTTCCCAAGAATTGCGCGCACCTGTCCAGATCGTCGGGATGGACAAAACGGACGATTCTCTTTCCCAGCACTTCCGCCGGATCGTGTCCGAGGATATCTTTCCAGTTCGGCGAAACGTAGGTAAAAACGGCGTCCTTTGAAAGAGCGTATACAATGTCGTTCGCGTTTTCGACAAAACTACGGAATTTTTCCTCACTTGTTCGGAGGGCATTTTCCATCTGCTGCTGTTCGGTAATGTCGTCAAATATTGTTAAAATATATTTTTGATCGTTCACCGTGATAAAGCTTGCAAACATTTTTGCAGTCAGATTGGGGCCCTCCGGGGAGTTAAAGTCCATTACCAAGCCGTCAACCCGTCCATGTTCGCGGAGTTCGTTCGTAAACTTTTCACGGCTGGCCGGGGAATAAAAATTCAATTCCGTTGTTGTCCGGCCAAGAATGTATTCCTTTGAAATATTCAGTTTTTTGCAAAAGGTATCGTTAGCCTCAATGATTTTGCCGTTTTCCAATGCCGTCAGCGCCATAGGCTGAGGGGAATTATGAAAAATGGTCCTAAATTGGGCCTCCCGTTCCCGGAGCATTCTTTCCGATTCGATTTTCTCCGTTAGGTCGGAATGAGATCCTGCCATCCGATAGGGTTTACCGTCTGCTCCAAACAGGGCTTCTCCCCGGGCCCGTATCCAGCGATACCTGCCGTCCTTATGCCGCAGCCTGAATTCGGCGTCATACTTATCATGTTTCCCTTTAAGGTATTCATTCACATACCGGAGGACTCTTTCTTTATCATCTTTATGGAGAAGGGTTGTAAACGTATCAAATGAATTTTCCAATTCGTCGTCCGTGTATCCGAGCATCTCTTTCCATCGTTCCGAGAGATAGAGGTCATTGGTTTTCAGGTCCCAGTCCCAGATACCGTCGTTACTTCCCCTAACCGCCAGCTCGAACTGTTCTTTTTTTGAACGCAGTTTCTGTTCCGCTTCTTCCCTTTCGAAAAAGTTGCCGAGCATCCGCGAGAACGTTTGCAAAAGGAGGATGTCATCCATACTCCATTCACGTCCTTCTACAACATCGTCGAAACCGATGAAACCGTACCAATCTCCCCGTGCGAAGATAGGAATGATGAGGATCGATTTTATACCTTGGGCCTCGAGGATCGTACGTTCTTCTTCCGGGAAATCCGCAACCCTCCCGTATATACTTTCGCCTTCAGATAACCGTTCCTGCCACCGCCCAAACCCGTCCTTGCCGTACACAACATGTTGCAGTTTTTCGTTTCCGATTTGCGGTTCGATGTTGTCGGCACATACTTCAAAGACTTGGCGCATGGATAAAAGATTATTTTCATCGATGAAATTATGAAAGATATAGATACGGGAGGCCTCCGAACAGGATAGAATATGCCCGAGGGCCTTGGTTACCGCATTATCGTCGTTTGTATTCAGTCTAATAATCGCGGAAGAGAGGGAACGTTCATATGTAAGTCTATGTTCGATGTCCTTCTTCGCAGGATTGTCCATATTATTCTATTATTGGAGTATATTTTCAATTTATCAAGTCCAAATCCTGATGGTACACAAAAACCCGATACCCGATGTTGTCCGGTGATTTATCGCCGCCGGTCTCACGGGGTTCGACGCGGTATTAGTCCATCGGGACCCGCATTTTTCATGTATTCCCGATAGTATCGTACGGCAGCTGAGCTTGCATGATAACGCCGATTAATACTACCTTTTCATGATGCGGCAGCAACCGGTAAAAAACACAACCGCGCGCCTCGGTACCGAGCCGATTGTACCCCTGGTATTTAGGCTGGCCGCGCCGTCGATTATCGGCATGGCGGTTCAGGCGCTGTACAATGTGGTGGACACGATTTACGTCGGACATGTAAGCAAAACGGCACTGTCGGCATTGAGCCTGGCCTTTCCCTTTCAGATGATCCTCATCGCAATCGCGGTTGTTATCGGGATTATCGGGGCGGTCATCAACATCGGAATCGATCCGCTGCTGATTTACGGTATCGGGCCCTTTCCGGAGCTTGGTGTCGCCGGTGCCGCCTATGCAACGGTGTTCGCGCGTCTTGCAAGCGGGATCTTCATCGTCATCGTTTTATTACAAGGGGACCATCAGATAAAGCTGCGCCTGAAAGATTTCAAGTACAACGGTCAGATCATTAAAGAAGTGTATAAAGTCGGGTTCCCGGCCATGCTGATGCAGCTTTTAGCAAGTTTCATGATTGCCGGGATGAACAAAATTGTCGTTACTTTTAACGTGACCGCGGTGGCGGTTGTGGGGGTATTTTTTCGGCTTCAGCCGTTCATTCTCATGCCCGTTTTCGGATTAGGGCAGGGCTACATCCCCATCGTCGGCTACAACTTCGGCCATAAGAATCCGGAACGGATGAAGAAGGCCATACTCTACGGGATGATAATCGGTGAAGTGTTTACGATATTCGGTTTCCTGCTGTTTCAGATCATTCCGCGGCCCTTGATGCTGATGTATTTCTGGCTGCGGAAAACGCTGAAGGAAATTTTTACAAGCCTTGAGGTAATGTTTTCGATTCGACAGTCATCATCTGTTGTCCTCAATCCATGTTTTAAATGCTTCGATTTCCTTCCTGATTTCACGGAGCAGTTCTTTCCTGCCGGAAGCGAATTCTTCTCTGATAGTCTCCGCGTTCCTCCTTTCGAGCCCGGCTATACGTTTTTCGAGAACGTCGAGGCGGCCGATGATTTCCGTTGTTGTGTCCGTGATCTCCGCCCCGATACCCTCGACCGACCGCGCCGTAGTTCCGTACTCGTTGGAAAGTGTGTCCGCCAGTAATAAGACCGCGTTGTTGACCGATTCCGTCCGGCTGGTAAATCCGTTCTCCAGTTTACTTAATTCGACAAGCAGGGGTCGTTGTAGAGTGATACGTCCGGCGAAAAGACCACCGGCGGAAACGGCGAGAACTAGGGCCAACGAAAATATCGCCGCGATCTTCCAACTCCGTTCCTTGAAATATTGTAACCCGAAATACGCCGGCAGGTTATTCGGATCGTAGACGAGGACGGTTTCAAAGCATTTTCGAGACAGGGAGAATCGGCGCAGGTAATAACGGACCTTCCCTAATAACAGCAGTGACGGAACATGACGGGTGTTTTCCTGTAGAATTTCCTCGAGTTTTTTTTCCGCCTCTCCGTATCGGCGGGTGCCGGCCATTTCCAGGGCCGTCCGATACATGTTTTCGGGGTCCATTATTCTATTCCGATATCGGCAGTTTCCGGCGCCGGTGCGTTGATGTCCACTTGAATGTTCTTTGTTTTTCCGCTTTTTCGTTCGACAGCCGTTACTTCCACGATCCCGTTGATATTATAGCTGAATGTTACATCGATTTCCGAATGCACGGGAAGTTTTTTAGGAAGATCATCCATTAGAAATGAACCGAGAAACGTATTTTCCCTGGAGTCCGGATTTTCACCTTGAAATACTTCAATGGCCACCGCTTTTTGGTTTTCCATGCTCGTGTAATAGGTCCGTTCCATTGATGCCGGAATCGCGGTGTTTTTATGGATAATGATGCTGTAATAATTATAATCGGGCTCTCCCGAGGGTTTTATGTCCATGCAGGCGATTCCCAAGGAATGGGAATTTACATCAATGAGGATCGTATCGATTTCCTCTCCCGTGATAATTCCCGCCTGGATCGCGGCGCCCATTGCAACGCAATAGGTCGGGTCCAGTTCCCGGTGGACCTTGGACGGGTATAGGTCGTGCAGCGAATTATATACTTTCGGGATGGAAGTGGAGCCGCCGACAAGGAGCACCTTGCTGATTTCGCCTGCTTCGATACCCGCTTCATTTATGACTTTACCGGCAAGTTCGAAGGTTTGATCGAGGTCCGGCCCTATCAATTCTTCGAATTCGGACCGGGTTACGGTGCAATCGAGATTTACCGGTTTTCCCTTGAAACTCGTTAGAAAACCCTCTTTCACTTTCGTGGTTGTTTTTGTGGAAAGTTTGATTTTTGCCGCTTCCGCCGCGTTTTTTATCCTAACGCACGCTTGTAAATCCTCCGCCGAAACAGCATCTTCCGGCAGCCGGGAAAGTAAATGTTCCTCAAGTCGTCTGTCGAAATCGTCTCCGCCAAGCCGGCTGTTGCCGTCTGTCGCGAGGACCTCAAGGACGCCGTCCTCGACTAAAATAAGGGAGACGTCGAAGGTGCCTCCCCCGAGATCGTAGACGAGTAATTTTTCAGCCTCGTCCTCTCTGCAGCCGTAGGCAAGGGCGGCGGCGGTCGGTTCGTTAATAATCCGCACTACTTCAATGCCTGCGAGCTCCCCCGCCGCGATGGTGTCTTTTCGCTGTAAGTCCGTAAAATAGGCGGGTACGGTAATGACAGCTTTTTCTACGGGGATCCCCGTTTCCGATTCGGCGTACTTTTTTAACGCTTTTAATATTTCGGCGGAGATTTCCGCCGGCGTGTAGGCGCCGCCGCCCATGCTTACCTTCTCGCCGCTTCCCATTTTTCTTTTAATGGATACAACTGTATTTTCCGGAAAGGCCGCGTATTGATTGAGAGCGGTGTATCCCGTGACTATATCGCCTAAGGGAGTTATGCCGACAACCGAAGGCAGACACTTCTTCCCGTTTTCACAGGTAACGACAACAGGTTTGCCGTCTTGTAAATAAGCGATCTCGGAAAAAGTCGTACCAAGATCGATTCCATACACAATGTCCATATTCGCTCCTTATCTATTTGGTAATTGTTACTTTAGCAAAGCGAAGCACCCGCTCACCGTACGACCAGCCCGGCTGCACTACGGTTACAACGGAACCGCCGGGCAGTTCGCCCCGGTTCTCAACGCCAACCGCTTCGTGAAATTTGGGGTTGAATATTTCTCCGGTTTTTCCAAGCATATGAAAATCGTAAGTGCCAAAAGAATGTAACAATTTTTCATAAAAAAAAGCAACACCTTCGCTCCATTCTTCCGACGCCGATTCGTCCACCGCCCGTTTCATGGAAAAAAGTTCGTCTAAGACGGGAATAAGCTCGGTAAAAAACCCCTCCATGGGCGCTTCCCCGGGAGGTCCGGACCTTGCTTTGGCTTCTTGAAAACACGGAATAATAAAGGGAAAGCGTACCGGCGCCGTTCTCATTTCAGGTCCTTGATTTTATCGCTTATATCGCGGAAATGGCCGGAGAAGTCATTCGAATACAGATCGGAAGAGACGAGAAACAGCTGCATGGTCCTGTCAAGAAACAATTCATTCCAATTGGCAGCGGCGGTATCGAAGGGACCTAATCCCGATTCCCGTCGAAACAATGTAAAGTCAAGCATTTTGCGTTGGGCCGAATCTTTGAGAGAGTCATAAGCCCTTCTGATCGCTTTAAAACCGTTCGGATCTTTTTCAGGAGGATGGAGTCTGACCTGTGCCAAATATGCCTTTCTAATTGCTTCGGCGGAGGCCGTTTCCTCTAACTCTAAAACTTCGTAAGGGCTCTGTTCGGGGCCGTCCGATATCTTTGCGCGCTTCGCGCTCATTTTATTTTATACCTCCCTTTCGCGCGTACTTCCCGGGCCATCTCTTTGAAAACGGTAACTAGCTCCCGGTCTTCCTGCTTCCGGGCGCTTTCCCGTAATTCTTCAAGGTAGGTCAGGGTCTCTTCTTTAGCGCCGATGGCGTTTAAGATCTCCAAATGGAGAAAGCGGTCGTTGTCCTCCGCGCGGTCCGAGGAGATTAAACGCGAGGAATAGTGTTTAGCCCATTCGGGTTTTCCTACGAAAAGCAGCAGGTCGGCTATATCGCCGTCGTTGTACCCCATTAAATCGAAGGCATATTCACACCACTCCTTCGCCCGTTCAAAATTATCCCGGTCCGCGAAAAATTGTACTATCTTTTCAAAATAGAAATCACTGCTCTCACAGCCGCAGGAGAGAATACGTTCAAACAGCAAGCGGGAGAGGTCGGGCAGGCCGTCCTCGAAAAAACACACGCCTAGATCAAATTCATCCATATGCAATTCCGTCTCATCAGCCGCCGCCTCAAATTTCTTTCGAGCGGCGGCGGTATTGCCCTTTTTACGTAAAAGATGGCCTTCTAGATAAAGGGAAAAACAAGAAACGGTCCCGAGCTCCTTTACAGCGGCGGTCATTTTTTTTGTCGCGGCAAGGTCGGTGAATCTCGATGTCAGTCCTTTCTGTATATACCCCTCGGCAAGCGCCGCTTGATAATGTGGATTTTCGGGGTCCTTCGCTAACCCTTCTCGACAAACGGAGATGAGTGTATCGAAGTCCCGATCGTTTTTAAGCTCAATCGTGTAGAGGAATAAATAATCTTCATTGTCCGGGTCACATTCATACAGCCGTTTCGCGTATCGTAAGGATGCGTCATCATTCCCCATACTGTTGTTTACCAGTATGAGTTCTTCCAGCGTTTCCCGGTCATTCGGCTCGAGGGAGAGGACCTCCTTGTAATAGTGTTCAGCTTTTTCCGGCGCGCCGCTTTGAATGAAATTGCGTGCAATATAGTTACACGAGGTTAGATATTCGAGAATAACGGGTTTCGGATCGGATTTTTTCGGTTTCTTCTCTTTATCTAAGAGCATCAGCCAAAACGTATTGGCTTTCTCGTATTGTCCCGATTTTTGATATACCAATGCAATGTTATGTAAAACGTTTACGGTCCTGGTTTTAATCCGAGTAAAATACTTTAAGGCCGGATCGAGCTTATGTTCTTTTGCGAGATCTAAGCCGAGATTGAAATTCATTTCGTCGCTCATCAAATCCGAAACGGGGGAGGGGTTGCCGCGTTCCGCGGCCAACTTCCCCACAGCGGCAAGTTCGGTATAATCGTTCCGTTGAAAGAGATGAGAGGCGTATTGTTCGAGAAGGCCCGGAAAAGATGTCTGTTTTATAAGGTTGCGGCAACGTGTTTTCCGGTCTAACGAGGCGGCTGAAACGAGCATGAGATAGCGCGCGATTTCCGCGAAACCCGGTTTCGTTTCAAGCTGTTTTAGGTGCGGTTCGGGATTGTCTCCGGAGATAAACGCGGAATACCCGCGGGCGATAAGCTTAAGGGCCGCGTTGATGGTCGATATCTCCCCGTTTTCCGCGTCCGGTTTTACGGCGGATATGTCCTCCCAAAAACGGAGAAGCTGTGTTTTTTCAATTGCCTGGTCCCCGGGCAATACCTCCGGCAGGGGCCGTTCCCCTTTGATGAGGCGTGAAATAATAAGGGCGTGAAAAGGATCATCCAATTCCCGAAATAGTTCCAAACTCGCGTGAAGCTGTCCGAGCTTTGTTAAACAGACGGCTTTTCCAATGAGGCAGCGTTCCCGTTCGTTTTCTCCCTTTTCTATCGCCTCATCAAAGTATTCCATCGCTTTCTTACTATCACCGCGGGAGAAGTAATGGGAAGCGTTCCGAAACAACAGTTCGCCTTCAACGGCGGGGTCCCGTTTTTGTCCCGACTTTTTCGTCCATGTGCGATACGCGATAAGGGCCCGCGGGTATTCTTCCGCTTTCCATAAAAATTTAAAATCTTGTAAACTGTTCGGCGGGCCGTTCCCGCTGTTCCGGTCCTTTCGGTTTTTTTGTTTCGCGTGTTTTTTGGATTTCTTTGACATATTCCGGTGCATTGTAACCGTTTCTCAATTTGTATGTCAATTTCACCGTGTGTTTTGTGCTTCCCGTTTGTTATCGCGCCCTTGACCACCCGCCGTCCCCCATCTAAGATAAAACCGATGGACGAAAATCCCTCCCTCAAACAGATTATCAGCAGACACCGGCATGATGGGTCCGAATCTTCCGGCCTCGTTTTAGACGAAGAGTTTGAACAGTTTTTTACCTACCTGTTTAACAGCAGCCGGGACGGCATCAGTGTTCTCGATACCGACTTTACCATCCTCGGGGTCAATTCAGTGATGGAGCGGTGGTATGCCAGCACAGGCATTATAACCGGCAGGAAGTGTTACGAGGTGTATCATCACACGGACAACCCCTGTACCGACTGTCCTACCATACAGGCCCTCGAACAGAAACGGTACAGCACATCCATTGTCCCCTACGAGGATGCCGCCGGAGTCCACGGTTCGCAGGAGCTGTGTGCCTTCCCGGTTTTTGACGACAACAACGAGGTATGTGCCATTATCGAATACGTACGGGACATTACGGAGATCCTGAAGGAGGAGGCGGTAATCGAGAACCTGAAGAAACGGCTCCGCTTTCAGGAACAGACCCTGCAGGAACAGGAAATTGCCCTCAATGTCCTTATAAAAAACAGGGAGCGGGAAGAACAGCGCATTATCGGTAAAGTAATCGGGCAGCTGACGCAGCAAATCCATCCATTAATCGAGACCCTGAAAGTCCGCCTCGAGGGAAGTGAGGAGTATCTGTTTGTGGAGACCTTAGAGGCGTACCTGCGGGACGCTTTTTCCTCCGCTTTGCGAAGGCAGGGGGACGGGCAGGCGAACCTCAGCGGGCGCGAGCGGGAAGTGGCGGATTTTATACGGCAGGGGAAAACGACCAAGGAAATAGCAGTCCTCCTCGGCGTTTCCCCGAAAGCGGTGGATTACCACCGGATGAATATTCGAAAAAAATTAAACATTAGCAATCGGAAAATCAATCTGCAGACCTATCTGTCGGCACCTCCGGATGCCGGTTAAGGTCCCATAATCCGCTTAACCGCGGTATTGCACATTTCGTAGAAAACGTCCTCTACCGAGGCATCGGAGATGCTCGACCCGACAATTTCCCCCGATTCGACGTCTATCATCTTCACGTTCAGATAGTACCGTTCTCCCACTTTGCTCAAGGCGCCGGTTACGATATAATCGGCGTTTGCCAGTTTCCCGATTTCAACGGCAGTGTCCTCATCGGTAAGGCTCGTGCTCTGAAATTGATATTCTTCGGTAATCTTTTCGATGTTCTTTCTATCGATGACCCGGACCTTTTTCGAGTTCACAAAGCTGTTTTCAATAAACAGCAGCAGTCCCTCAATGGTTTCGTCCGAGATGGAGCTGTGCAGATTTTCGACGCCGACAACGGCAATCTTTTTGTTGTTCAGGTCCTCCACCGGTTTCTGTTCGAAACCGGCGCTGCCTTCCGGTTCCGGCGGAATATCGGCATCTTCAAGACCGACAGCACCTGCAACAGCTTCTTCACCGTCTTCCCCGCGGTCGCGAATTGAAGCCGTAAACTGCTGAATGGTCTCTCCGGTATGGGCCATCATATACACCGGTTCGTATATCCTGTAAAACATCTCGATTTGTTCTTCCCGCTCGAGCGTTCCGTTGCCGTTTATGTCCATGCGTTCGTCGAATTCGTTCCGTACCTGTTTTTCTTCCGCCTCGAAGTGATTGAACCGCAGCGCGAACGCCGCCGCGGCCTTCCGCTCCGGCTCGTCGATGCTGTTGTTTCCGTTAACGTCCAGCCACGCGAGAGGCCCGGGTCCCGATTCGACCAGACGGCGAAGACTCGGGCCGAAAAAATAGAGGCGGGCGAGACGGAGCTCCTTCGGTCCCACCGCGCCGTCATTGTTGATGTCGAAATACGGATCGACTGCGGTGGAGTTTTCGTGGGGCGACATGATCAGTTTTACAGCAGCCCGGTGCATGGCGGCGTATTCTTCCGGCTCCAGCCAGCCGTTCCTGTTTTCATCCGCCCAGGCCTGGAAGTCGGTTTTTACCGCGAGGTGCCAGTGCCGGCTAAGGAAATGTTCGAAGATCCGCCATTCCCCGTCCCGTTCTCTTAGAAGAATATGTTCGTGCATGCCGATTGCGGGCTGGTTGAAGTGGAAAAAGACCTCCTGTGATTCGGGAAGCTGCTCGACTTCCGGGTTCGAGTAATCGACTCCGCTAACATCGAAGTTGTCCCATAACTGCTGCTGCTGCCGAAGGATCTGTTCCCGGCCGCGAAGTTCAAATTTATCGTTTATTAGGTCAATCTCTTTCACGGCATCGGGCCAATAGAGCTCGGCGTACCTGTCCGCGTCCTCGTCCATCAGTGCTTCCGCCCACTGCTTCAGTACTGCCTGCGGGGAATCGAAGCGGAGTTCTTCCTTTTCCGTACCGGTCCGTCCTGCTTCCGCGGTTTTTTCTTTTTCTGCGTCCGGTCCGGTGGACTCCGGTGCGGTGCCGCAGGAGAAAACAACAAAAAATACTGTTACTGTCACTAAAATAAATATTGGGCGTTTCATACTTGTATTGTAAACCCGAACTGTACAGAAATCAAATAGTTGTTCCGGGGCTCACCGCTGCAGCCGTATCATCTTTTCGTACTGTAAAGAGGTCCCCGTGTCGATTATCTCCCGTACCAGCAGCTCCGTCGACGGGCCGATTCCGCTGATCTCCCGGAGGCGCTTCCTCATGACTGTAACCGGTCCTTCCAGCTTCGCGATGCCCCTCGCGGCATATCCGAAGGTGGATTTCAGGCCCCGGTTCCGCCGGATGTAGTCCATATGTTCCAGGATGACCTGTACACGGCCGTTCATGTCCAGGACAGGGCCGAAAATCGACGGAGGCATTCTGACGGGTATGCCGAACCGGCCCGCGGCGGCAAACAGCAGTTCATGCAGCATCGCGGAATACTCGGACACCGGGTTTCCCCATTTGTCTCCCCGGTAGAGGATGTCGTATTGATGGGAGAGTGCCCCCTCGGCATGACCGGCCCCTTCATACGCCGCAAGCGCCCGCGTGAAATGCTCCCGTTGTCTGCCTTCCTTCAACGTCATTCCCCCGAAAATGATAAAGTCGGCCCCGGCGTCCCTGACGGCGCGGAAGGAGCGGCCGATCATCTCCGGTGTGTCGGTAATGAAGGGGATGACCGGCAGCAAATAGACACCGCAGGCGAGT
Organism: uncultured Spirochaetales bacterium; assembly: GCA_964440465.1. Taxonomy (GTDB): domain Bacteria; phylum Spirochaetota; class Spirochaetia; order SPDA01; family CAZSGZ01; genus CAZSGZ01. Next base: position 20,600 of record CAYTSI010000024.1, on the reverse strand, counting down.
CCGGCTCCTTTCGCGCGCTTGACCATGTCAAGCCGGGCCGACGGGGGCGAAGCGGAGGGTTCGAAGTACGCTGCCGTCCCGTCGTCCGCGGTTGAGATGCTGACGCTGAAAACCGCCTTCGACTGCCTGTTGATGTCTCCGAGCAGTTCCAGATCGCGGAGGGCAAGGGTCGACTTTGTCAGGACGTGCACGGGATGTCCGAAATCGCGGATGATTTCAAGCGCCTCCCGCGCGAGAAGGTACTTTTTCTCCGCCGGCTGGTAACAGTCGTTGACGCCTCCGCCTAGGAGCACGAACCCCGGCCGCATCGGTTTCCGCTTCCGCGCCGGATCGAGCTCCCGCTTCAGTATTTCAGGAGCATTCACCTTTACCTCGATATCGCTGCCGAAGTTCTCCGGGGCGTAGTACCCTTCGCTTCTTCCGTCGCAGTACGCGCAGTTATGGGCGCATCCCCTGTACAGGTTCATTGCATAGGAAGAGCAGAACCAGGAATCAACCTGCTTCTGCTTCCTGAGGATGGACTTTGCCGTTGTTTCTGACAGGGGCATGCTACATGTCGCGCCAGAACTTGTAATTTTCGGCTTCGATCTTTTCTAACGAAGGCATGGGGAAGAATTTTGTATCGTCCGGGGAGGCGAACATGAATCCGTGGCGTATATATTTGTACGATTTATGATTGAGATTGCTGTCTAAGCATAAACCCTTCGTTTTTTTCGCGGGTTTTTCTCTCAACTCGATAACGGCGTCCCGCAGTTTGGAGGGGTGAATGCTGGGGACCGGTGTGGTTAAAAAGGGATTGTCCGCGAATTCCTTCATGAACGCGTCGATGTCCAGATCGATTTGGGTGTAAAAAATTTTCGGAACACCCTTCAAGTTTTGCGGATTGGTAATGTATGTTCCGAACTCGGGAAAATTCATTTTTGTTAAAACCAGCATTCGGGTGGGGACGATTTCGGCAAACAAGCGGAGAAAATCCGGCTGATGTGTCTTATCGTAGGGTCCCGGGTCGAGGCCTAACACCTCCGCCGACGGGGTAGTAAGGTAGAGTCTTTGAATAGCAGCGAAATCGACGTGCTCGAGAACCCGGTAGGTGCAGATAAACTTCGTAGCCTTCGGTTTGCCGTTTTCGTGAGGTTTCATTTTTGACAGCCCCTCTTCAATTTTAAGATAGGGGTGCCGGTAGTTGATATCGAGTTCCGCGAAAATTACTTTTCCTTCATAGTGCCGGGTAGAGCCTGACATGTAATGGGCGGCAAACTGCTCGGGACTGTACTGCGACCCAACCAGGGAAGGATTCGGATGCATAATCATATAAAGACGGTTTTGATAATTCATCTCACTGTTCTCCTCAATTTTACAGAATCGAGTAGCTGATAGTCAATCCGGCCGTTACAATTGCAACCATCGTCATCAGCTTTATTAAAATATTGAGAGAAGGCCCCGAGGTGTCTTTAAACGGGTCTCCCACGGTGTCGCCGATTACAGCGGCTTTGTGGGCTTCCGACCCTTTCCCGCCGAAATTGCCTTCTTCGATATATTTTTTCGCGTTGTCCCAGGCGCCGCCGGAGTTCGCCATAATTATTGCCAGTACAAAACCAGTCGCGAGTCCGCTGACAAGAAGTCCCATTACTCCGGGAATGCCGAACAATAATCCCACAATCATCGGCGCGAAAAAAGCAAGGAGAGAAGGGGCGATCATGGCGGTTTGAGCGCCTTTTGTGGAAATTTCGACGCAGCGCGCGTAATCCGGTTCCACGGTCCCGTCGAGAATTCCCCGAATTTCCCGAAACTGCCGGCGCACTTCTTCAACCATTTTGAATGCTGTTGTTCCTACGGCATTCATGGTAAGCCCGCAGAACAGGAAGGCAAGCATAGAACCGAGAAACATGCCCGCTAAAACTTTCGGATTCATGAGGTTTATTTCATAATACCGCATAAAATCCGTTAACCCTGCCGCTGCCGTTTCTACGGTGCCGCCGGACTCGAACGTGAGCACATTTTTACCGGCCCGTAGTAACCCTATTTTAATCTCTTCGATGTACGACGCGAGCAAGGCAAGGGCGGTCAAGGCGGCGGACCCGATGGCAAACCCTTTCCCTGTCGCGGCGGTGGTATTTCCGAGGGAATCCAGCGCGTCGGTCCTCTCCCGGACTTCCTTGCCGAGGGCCGACATTTCGGCGTTGCCCCCGGCGTTATCGGCAATCGGACCGTAGGCGTCCGTTGCCAGGGTAATCCCTAAGGTGGAAAGCATTCCCACGGCAGCAATGCCGATACCGTATAAGCCCATGCCCATGTTGGAAAAATTAAATCCGGCGGCGGAGAGATAGGCAAAGATAGTTCCGGCGACGATAAATAGGACCGGAAAGGCGGAAGAGATCATTCCTGTTCCCAGCCCCCCTATAATGACTGTCGCCGGACCGGTCTGCGCGCTTCGGGCAATTTCCCGCGTCGGTTTGTGGGAAGACGATGTATAATATTCGGTAATTTTTCCTATCCCGATACCCGCCGCCAGGCCGATTACCATGGCCCCCCAAATTCCCAAAAAGTTAGGCAGTTCCAGCAGCCTGAGAATAACCAGGGAGGCGATAACGATGAGCAGCGAGCTTATATTAATCCCCCGGTTCAACGCGCGCATTAACAGGCGCTGGTCCGCGGTCTCTTTCGTGCGGACGGTAAAAATACCGAAAATGGAAAAGAGGGTGCCAAGTGCCGCGATCAGCATGGGAGCGATAACTCCTTTAAACTGTAACGGCAAATTTCCCGTAAAAGCGGCCGCTCCGAGCGCGGCGGCCGCGAGGACGGAGGCGCAGTAGGATTCATACAGGTCCGCCCCCATCCCCGCGACGTCGCCAACGTTATCTCCCACATTGTCGGCTATGGTTGCCGGATTGCGCTGATCGTCTTCAGGTATCCCCGCTTCGACTTTCCCCACCAGATCTGCGCCCACATCGGCCGCTTTGGTAAAGATACCGCCTCCGACCCGGGCAAAAAGGGCCTGCGTAGAAGCGCCCATGCCGAAACTGAGCAGCGTTGTGGTAATTTTTATCAGGTTCTGACTGCTCCCGCTGTCAAGGGGGTATACCGCGTTTAAGATAATGAACCAAATCGAAATGTAAAAAAGGCCCAGTCCGACGACCACCAAACCCATAACCGCGCCGCTTCGAAAGGCAACGGTCAGGGCGCTGTTCAGCGAGTTCCGTGCCGCGGCCGCGGTCCGGGCCGATGCGTCGGTCGCGGTCCGCATCCCGAAGAAGCCGGCCAGAGCGGAGAAAAATCCCCCGCTTACAAACGCTCCCGGCAGCCAGGGGTTCTGAACGCGGACGATATACGCGAGGAACGCGAAAAACACGGTAAGGACCGCGAAGACGACAATGACCACTTTGTACTGCTGTTTGAGGTAGGCCATTGCTCCTTCTCTGACGTGAGAGGCGATTTTTTTCATCCCGTCGGTACCCTCGCTTTCTTTTTTCATCTGCCGGAAAAAGAGGAACGCGAAGAGAAGAGAAAGGGCCGCGCAGCCGGGGACGATATAAAAAAGATTGGTAAGCATAACCGGTTTCTCCTTTTTTACATACTATTTTCGAATTATAGTATCGATTTCGTGATATTGCAAAATTTTTATTTTGCTTGTGCTCTTCTATACATATCATCATAACATATCATAATATGCTGATATGTGCAAGGTTTTTCATGAAAAACAGGCAGTGAAAGCCGCAACCCTAGGTAAACCTAGAAAATTTCTCGCAAAAAACTGGTATTTACGGCAGACGGATTTGGCATCACAATGATAGATAACAAGTTAGGGACCAAATCGAAGGAGGACACATATGTACGAAGATACACTATTTAAACCGATACAAATCGGACCGAAAACGGCGCCGAACCGCTTTGCAATTAATGCCATGGAGTGCTGCGACTCGGATGCCGAAGGGAACCCGACGGAAAAAACATACCGCCGGTACCGGAGGCTGTTCGAGGGCGGAGCGGGCGTGGTCGTGCTCGAGGCGATTACCGTTACCTATGAGAGCCGGGGACGGGAGTTTCAACTCAGTGTCATGCCCCGGAACGAAAAAGCACTGACGAAGTTTGTCAGAGAAATGAAGAGCGTCAATGACAAAACACTCTTTTTCTGGCAGCTGACCCATTCGGGAGAGTTGAGCCATCCCGATTTTTCACGCCGGGTGACGGTAAAACCATTAGCGGGTTTCGGCGGCGACCAGATCGATGCCGGCTATATCGATACAACAATCGAGCAATTCGTAACGGCCGCGAAAATCGCCCATAACGCCGGAGCGGACGGTATCGACTTCAAGAACTGTCACGGATATTTAGGCTCCCAGCTGGTCCGGCCCTATAACGACCGGGACTGGAAATACGGCGGCTCCTGGGAGAACCGGACACGGTTTACCTACGAGGTGTATGAACGGATCCACAAAGAGATAAACGACCCCAATTTTATCGTCGGTTCCAAAGTCTCGTTCTGGGAAGGGTTCCCCGGCGGGCAGGGCTCGGCAGGACCGGACACCGCCGTCCTCGATTTGAGCGAGCCGGTAAAGCTGGTAAAAGGGATGGAAGAGCGGGGCGCGAAGTTTATTCTCGTATCCGCGGGCAGTCCTTCGATTACGCTCGCCCTCTCTCAGCCCGACCGGTCGATACCCGACGATGTCTATCTCCACTTTACCTTTCAGAAAGCCGCGCGGGACGCGCTGAAGCCGGAAACAACGGTAATCGGCTCGGCCTACTCGGTCCTCCGCAACGGTAAAAACAATCTGCAGGCGGTAAAAGAGGAAGAGGCGTCCCTGCTGTACTGGGGCGACAAGAATATTCAAGACGGCGTAACCGACATGATCGCCGTCGGCCGGCAGTCCCTGGCCGACCCCTACCTGCCGAAGAAGGTAATGGAGGGAAAGCCCGATGAGGTCAAATGGTGCACCGCCTGCGACAACTGTATCGAGTTTCTGATACGGCAGCAAAATGTAGGCTGTGCTACATATGAGAAAGAGTATACCGAAGCTCTGAAGAAAATCCGGGAGGATGAAGGAAAATTAAAAGCGAAACGGACCTGAGGGACCGGATTTCTTCCGGCATGGAGCATCAGTTACGAGCAGCGGCCGGGCCGATTTCTAGACGGCAATTGCCGGGCTTAAAAAAGTTTTCCTTGACAACAGGTGGTTTTCGTTTACAATGAAGAATGTAAAACCGGTTCCATAAAAAATAAACGGTCCCGGGCATGCAGGTTCGTTGAGACGTAACTAATTATATAGCAACAAATTATGTGGTACTTCTTAAGCATGGTTAGGAATACCGGCAGGCATACAAAACGGAACCGGTTCCAGGAACGGGAAGCAGAGGCAGAGGGGAGTGAGGATAACTATCAACGACGTAGCGAAGCTGTCGAATGTCTCAAAAAGTACAATTTCCCGGGTCATCAACAGAAGCGGCCCGGTTTCCACACAAACGCGGGAAAAGGTGATGCAGGCTGTTGACGCGTTGAATTATCAGCCGAATGAGATAGCACGAAGTCTCTCGCTGAAGCGGACGAAAACAATCGGTGTACTTGTTCAGGACATCAGGAACCCCTACTATGCCGAATCCTGCTGGCACGCGGAACGGGTCTTTAAAAAGTACGATTATAAAATTATTATCAGCAACGCGGACAACAACCGTGAAGATGAAGCTACCATGTTAGACGGAATGCGTTTTCACAACGTCGACGGCATCCTCTGTGTGGGAATCCAGGAGGAATCGTCCCGTATTGTCAGCTTTCTCTCCAAGACCGACATCCCCGTTGTCGTGGTCGACCGTGAAATTAAGGGGTTTGATGTTAAAAAGGTGGTCCTCGACAACGAGTACGGCGGGCAGCTGGTGGCGGATTACCTGGTTTCCCTCGGACACAGAAACATTGCTTTTGTGACCTCCCAATTTACTCAGGCCGAGCGCTGCCGGTTAGACGGTTTTAAGAAGGCCTTTGCCGTGAGAAACTTACCGCTTCTCCCGGAGTACATCATTACGCAAAGTGAAGAAATGTGGCACAAGGGGGAATGCCCCGAACTGGTTAAACTGATGAAAAGCGGTCCGGTGCCTACCGCGATTTTTGCCTCCAACGATTTTAAGGCATTTCATGTAGTAAATATTCTTAAAAAAAGTAATATACTAGTCCCGGATGATGTTTCATTGGTCGGGTATGACGATGTGGACGCGGCGTCGTACGTGTCGCCGTCGCTTACGACGGTGCATCAGCCGGTAGACAAGGTTATTGACAGGGGGGCCGAGATGCTCATGAAACTGATCAATAACGAGGAAATTGAAGAAATTGAGACGGTCTTGAGGCCGTGGCTCGTTGAACGGGAGTCAACGAGGAAGATTGATTAGAGAAACTGTATATCGTTGATATACAAAATTATAAACAAAGGAGAAAAGTTATGAAGAAAAGAGTAGTAGTACTCGTCGTTCTTCTGCTTGTGGCCGCGGCTTTCATATTTGTCGGCTGTAAGAAAGAAGAAAAAGCTGCAGCAGCTAAAACAGAAGAAAAGTCCGCCGCGGCAGCGGAGGAACAGTTTATCACCATCCATTGGGCCCAGTGGGCGCCTGCCGACTATCTGCAGAAACTGTCCGATGATTTTACCGCCGAGACCGGAATTAAGGTCATTGTCGAGCAGACCCCGTGGGAAAACTTCGTGCAGAAGTACAACGTGGAGATGATCGCGCGGAGCGACGCGTGGGACATTATTATCGGCGACAGTCAGGACGTCGGTACCATGGCCATCGGAGGACACTATGTGGACCTTACCGAATGGGTTAAAGAAAACAACGTCGACAAGAACTTTACCCCCGCTTCGATGACCGCGTATGCCGAGTTCCCGAAGGGCTCCGGCAAATACTACGCCGTTCCCGCGGAAGGTGATTCTCTCGGCTGGGCATACAGAAAAGACCTCTTTGAAGATCCCGACAACAAGGCCGCGTTCAAGGCAGAATACGGGTATGAACTCGGAGTACCCCAGGACTGGATGGCAATGCTCGACATCGCGGAATTCTTCCACGATCCCGACAACGGTTTTTACGGTGTGTCGATTTACGGCGATAACGGATACGACTCCCTCGTTATGTTCGGGGAACAGTCGCAGTGGTCATTCGGCGGCGATTTAGGGGATTACGCGACGTATGAACTGGAAGGCATATTAAACAGTGAAGGTTCGGTCGCCGGTATCGAGTTCTACAAAGAATTGTTCTCATATACGCCGCCCGCGTTTAACGACGCGTTTTACGTAAAGGCAAACGACGCGTTTACCGCGGGAATCGTGCCGATGACGTGTAACTACTTCGCCTTCTTCCCCGCCCTTGCAAACGACGCGACAAATCCCTACGCGGCGGACACCGGCTATTTTGCCTGTCCTCCCCAGAAAGGGGTGGACGGGAAAATGCATCAGTATTCCTCTTTAGGCGGGCAGGGTGCCTCCGTCGTGTCCTACTCGAAGAAGCAGGACCTGGCAATGCAGTGGATGGAGTGGTTTATCCGGCCGGAAGTACAGATGAAATGGGCGGAACTCGGCGGATATACCTGTCATGTTGATACTCTCGAATCTGATGAGTTCTTAAACGCAACGCCGTACAACCCGGCATTCAAAGAATCGATGGCCATTTTTAAGGACTTCTGGGCGGTACCCGAATACGGGCAGCTCTTGGAGACCTACAGTAAAACCATCGGTAACTACATCATCCGGGGTGAAGGCACCGCGAAAGGCGCGCTGGACAAACTGACGGCGCAGTGGACGGAAATTTTTCAGGATGCCGGATATCTCGACTAAGAGCATGTAGAAAGCAACCGGACTAAAAAACAATTTTCTCCGGGCGTACGAAGCTGCGTCCGGAGAAAAAATACTTCTATAACGGAATAAAAACATGGGAAAAAGAACGAAAGAAAGAACGGTACACGATACCCCGCTCCGCGTTAATCCGATGAAGGACGTCAACCTGATGCGGATGTTTATCCTGCCGACAATTATACTTCTGGTGGTTATCAATATATTTCCGCTGTTCTGGTCTTTAATTTTGAGTTTTTCGAATTTTACCGCGCGGATGCCGAGTGTCTGGGGCAAGAATCCTAAAATGATCGGGACCGCTAACTATGTACGGATACTGACAGACCCTGATATGTGGAAAAAGTTTATTACCACGGCGAAGTATGTCATTATGTCCGTCAGCGGCGAGATGATTTTGGGATTCGGACTTGCCCTGCTGCTGCAGGCAAAATTTAAAGGAAAAGGAATTATCTCCACTCTTCTCGTCCTTCCGATGACCATGTCGCCGGTAATTGTCGGATTAATGTGGAAACTCTTTATGGACCCGAACTGGGGAATGTTTAACTTCCTCTTGGGGCTGGGAAGGATCGATTGGGCGCAGGATCCGAATATCAACCTCTATTCAATCGTTATGGTTGATATCTGGATGTGGACCCCCTTCGTCATGCTGCTGTCCATGGCGGGACTCTCCGCGGTGCCGAAGTCGCTGTACGAGGCGGCCGAAGTGGACCGGGCGTCATGGTGGTTTAAGTTTACCCGCATTACCCTGCCGATGGTCTATCCGCTTCTGTTAATTGCCCTTATTTTCAGGGTAATGGAGGCGTTTAAAATATTCGATTTGCCGATGGGCTTAGTCGGCCGCGGGGCCGCCGCGCCGCCGCTGTTGGCGATGGAGGTGTATAATCAGACCTTTCTTACCTGGAAAACCGCCTACGGTTCTTCCATCGGGTATATTATGCTGGTCATGATTATCGCTATTACATCGTTATTTATTAAATATTTGAATAAAGCAAAGCAATAGGGAGTACGCAATGGCTCAAATTGAAGAACGAAAAGGAATCGGGAGGACGATCCAGATCTTCATTCTGATCGTTATTACCATACTCTATATGATACCTCTGTTTTACATCGCGAATACAGCTGTTCGGCCCTGGAAGGACATTAAGCGGTATCCTCCGAAACTGCTGTTCGAACCGTCTATCGGCAGTTTTATCCGGATTTTCACCGCCCGTTCCGTGTACGCGCCGGGAAAAGCCCCTACGGAAGCTGAACTGGAGCAGATGTCATGGTACGAGCGGATTGTGTATAAAGAAACAAACGAAGCGGTAGTTCGGGCGGGTGATCTTCCGAAACGGTACATGAACAGTATTTTAATATGCGTAACGAGTACGGCCTTAACCATTATTTTAGGCACCTTAGCGGCGTACGCGTTTTCCCGCTTCAAGGTGAAGGGGAAGGACGACCTGCTCTTTTTCATCCTTAGTACGAGGATGCTGCCTCCTGTCGTTGTCGTTATTCCGGTCTTTCTTATGTTTCGGAAGGTTGGGCTGACGGACTCGCACATCGGGCTGATCCTGTTGTATACGGCGTTCAACGTTTCTTTTGCCGTCTGGGTTTTAAAGGGGTTTATCGATGAAATACCGACGGAATACGAGGAGGCGGCAATGGTCGACGGCTACAGCCGCTTCGAGGCGTTCCGGAAAATCGTGCTGCCGCAGTCGGTAACGGGAATTGCCGCAACGGCGGTGTTCTGTTTTATTTTCGCGTGGAACGAATACGCCTTCGCGTTTCTGTTAACGAGGAACACCGCCCAAACCGTACCGGCATGGCTTCCGTACCAGATGGGGGTCTTAGGCTACGACTGGGGGGCCGCCGCCGCGGGAACGGTCCTCTTCCTGCTGCCGGCGATGATATTCACGATACTGCTTCGGAAACACCTCGTCAGAGGTATATCCTTCGGCGCGGTACGGAAATAGGGGGAAGGTATGATAGATTTTTTAGTTGCAATCGGATTTGTAGCGGTCCTCCTGATCGTGTTTTGGCGGTTGAAATGGCTTCAGAAAAAATATCTCGAACCGGTGTTCATGGTTATATTTCTGTTTGGGATTTTTTCACTGTGTCAGCCCTTTCTGTTCGCGCTGTACCGGCACGGGTTCACGATTCTCTTGACGGGTACCTTCGGATACATCGGTGCCATCCACTTTAAATAGGAGAGTAACATGAAATACGGAATTAATACCTTGATGTTTGCCGCCACCTTCACCGACGCGGAAACACATATTTTTAGTAAAATAAAAGACTTAGGCTTCGATGCCGTGGAAGTTGCTCTGGAGAAGAAGGGCGACCTGGATTACGGAAAAACGGTAAAGGAAATCGAATCGGCAGGGCTCGTCTGCAGCTCGGTATGCGGACTCTTCGGAGAGGACCGGGACATCCGCGGACCGAATATGGAGTACGTTGAAATTGGAAAAGCATATATAAAAGATTTAATCGACGCGGCGGACGCCCTAGGGGCCGGCCAGGTAAACGGGCCGATGTACTCCGCCGTCGGCCGGGCGAATTTGGAAACGGTCGAGGCGAAGAACAAGCAGTGGGAGACATGTAAAAACGCTTTGCGGGAACTCTGTGAGTACGCGGAAAAGAGAAATGTCTCCCTCGCCTTAGAGCCCCTGAACAGGTTCGAAACCGATTTTATCAATATCTGTTCCCAGGCAAAACAGATGGCTGAGGATGTCGGCAGCGACAGACTGGGTATCCATCTCGATACGTTTCATATGAACATCGAAGAAAAGAGTTCCGCGGATGCCGTGCGCGTGGCTGGAGATAAACTATTGATGCTGCACACCTGTGAAAATGACAGGGGCGCCGCGGGGACAGGGCAGGTGCACTGGAAGGAGATTGCCGAAGCATGCCGCGAAGTCGGATACGACCGGTATGTCGTTATCGAAGCGTTTACGCCTGATATGGAAGTTATCGCGAAAGCAGCGTCGGTATGGCGGGAAACGGAACCCGATGCCGTTACCCTCGCTCGGAAAGCGGTTGAGTTTTTAAAGAAGACGTTTTAATTATCGCACTCAGATGGAGTTAAAGGTATGGCGGAAATAGTTTTACAACATATGGTCAAACGCTTCGGCGACTTTACCGCGGTAAAGGGACTGGATTTGACGATAAAGAATAAGGAATTTTTAGTCCTCCTTGGGCCGTCGGGGTGCGGGAAAACGACCACTCTCCGGAGTATATCCGGTTTAGAAACCCCTACGGAAGGAAAAATATTTATCGAAGGAGAGGACGTTACCAAAAAACGGGCGTCCCAGCGGGACATTGCCTTTGTCTTTCAGCTCTACGCGTTGTATCCGCACCTGACGGCGTATAAAAATATGGCCTTTCCCTTAAGAAGCCAGAAATGGCCGAAAGATAAAATTCATACGGAAGTAATGAAAGCGGCAAAGCTTCTCCAAATCGAACACATCTTAAACGTGAAGCCGAAGCACCTCTCCGGCGGTGATATGCAGCGCGTGGCCTTAGGCCGTGCGTTAGTGAGGAAACCGAAGGTGTTTTTATTGGACGAACCGATCGGGACGTTGGACGCGGCGTTTCGCGAGGAGATGCGGACGGAGCTCAAGAAGCTGCACGTCGATGTCGGCGCCACCACGGTGTATGTCACCCACGATCAGATGGAAGCGATGTCCATGGGTGACAGAATAGCAGTTATGAACGCGGGAGAACTGCAGCAGATCGGAGAGCCCTATGAGGTGTACGCGAACCCGAAAAACCTGTTTGTCGCGCAGTTTATCGGCAGCCCGGGGATGAATTTTTTACGCTGCACCGCGCGAAACGGAGACGGGGAGCTTACTCTCCATATGCAGGCGGGGGGACACACGTTTTCAATTTCCAAAGAGCTGCGGAAGATTATCTCATCGAAGGTGAACGCCGGCAGGGACCTTATTCTCGGGGTCCGGCCGGAGGATGTACTGCTCAGTATGAAGCAGGAGGACAATTATCTCCCCGGAGAAGTGTATGTTGAAGAGAAAATGGGCTCCTACAATATTGTCGACGTAAAATACGGAGAGGAGGTTGTAAAAGTCAGGACCCTCCCTTCTACGAAAGTCGAGATCGGCCAGAACGTGTATATCAGTTTCGACATGGAACGGCTCCGGCTCTTCGACAGTGAAACGGAACAATCGATCACAGCGGAAAGCAGCACAGGAGAAAACGGTAATGGCTGAGGTAAAATTACAATCGATAAAAAAAAGCTTCGGAGAAATAACGGCCCTGCGGGACATCGATATCGAGGTGCATAACGGTGAGTTTTTTGTCCTCTTAGGTCCGACGGGCGCGGGGAAAACAACGATGCTCCGCCTTGTAGCGGGGCTGGAAAAACCGGATACGGGAGAAATTTATCTGGATACGGAAATGGTCAACGAACTGTCTCCGGCCGCCCGGGACGTTGCCTTTGTTTTTCAGTTTTATACCCTGTATCCCCACTATACGGTACGGCAGAATCTGGAGTTTCCCTTAAAGTCGAAGCTGCGGAGGATGCCGCAGGATGAAATTGACGAACGGGTGGAAAAGGCGGCGAAAACGCTGAAAATTGATCACCTCTTGGACAGGGAAACACCCCATTTAAGCGGCGGAGAGATGCAGCGCGTCGGTATCGGCCGGGCAATTGTCCGGACCCCGAAGGTGTTTCTGATGGACGAACCGCTATCGAACCTGGACGCGAAACTGCGGGAGGCCATGCGCTCCGAGCTTACGCGGCTGCAGATGCAGCTCGGCCAGACCTTCTTCTACGTTACCCACGACCAGGTTGAAGCGATGACGATGGCCGACAGAATCGCGGTCTTGAATAACGGGGCCATTCATCAAATTGCCCCGCCCGACGAAATCTATAATCAGCCCGCCGACACCTTTGTGGCAAAGTTTGTGGGAAGTCCCCCTATTAACCTGATGGAGACCGACATTCAGGAGGGAAAATTGATGGTTGCAGACGGGGCAATGGACTGCTGTGTGGATGCCGAGCAGAAGCAGCTTCTCTCGGGATACAAGAAAGAGAAGGTAATTTTAGGGGTACGCCCGGAGGACATTGAAATAACCTACGACCGGTGCCGAGACGAAAACTGCTTCGAATCGAACATTTATTTTAAGCAGAGTATGGGGGCCGAGGACATTTTGAACTTGAAAATCGGCGATTTTATGTTTCAGGCCGTGGTCCCGCCGAGCCTGGGCACAAAAGTGGGACAGACCGTCTACGCGAACATCAATATGGAACGGGCCCATCTGTTTGACCCGGAAACGACGAAGCGGATCGACTAAAGGATAAAAATATGGATGACAGGCAAATCAGACAGCACGTAGAAGACGCGTTGGGAAAAGAAAACGGAATACTCAGGCTGAAGCCGGCATGGGTTACGAGGGACTTTCTGCCGCCGGGGAAACGGCTCGGCTTGAAGGAGGAGGAGTACGATGCCGGTGAGCGGGGCTTTATCAGCGAACGGTGGTTTGCCTCGGTGACGAATGCCCAGAACAGGATCTTTATCGAAGACGAAGGACTTTCGTACATCGATATGGAGGCGAAGGTCCATCTGCAGGACGCCTGCCGTGCCGCCGGAGACCTGCTGATGGGGGCGGAATACGCGAAAAAGCATAAAGACTTTGACCGGCTCTTGAAGATATACGATTTTAACTGCCGGATATTTTACCACCTGCACCAGAAAGACGCGGACGCTGCAAAAATCGGAATGAACTCGAAGGAGGAAGCCTACCACTTCCTCGATGTTGATACCGGGCCGCATCCCGAAACGTTTTTCGGTGTGCATCCCTACATCGTGGAGGAGGGCCGGCAGTACGAAATTTTTCTGCCTTACCTCGAAAAATGGAACGGCGACGACCGGATGCTGCGGCACGCCCGGGCCTATATGAACATCCCCGGTGAAGGCTTTCATCTGCCCTCGGGAATTCTGCACGCCCCGGGAACGGCCCTGACGCTCGAGCTGCAGGAATCGTCCGATATTATGGCGGTGTATCAGGCAAAAATAGGGGACCTCAAGGTAGACAAGGAACTTCTTACCCGTCAGCTCCCGGAGGATGAAGTAAAGGAAAAGGGGGACAGGGCGGCCCTCGATATTATCGATTGGGAAGCGTGTGCCGATCCGTATTTTTATGAAAATCATCACATTGTTCCGGTTATGATCGAGGAGACAAAAGCGGCCGGCGCTTACGAAGAGTGGATTTATTACAATACCACAAAATTCAGCGGAAAACGGCTTACGCTAAAACCGGGACAGTCGTTCAGTACGAAAGAAAACGGCGTGTTTAACGTGTTTATCTGGAAAGGGTCGGCAAAGGTCAACGGGCAGGAGGTGCAAGCCGGTGAGTTCGGCCTCGATTACTGCCGGGACGAAGTGCTGGTTTCCCATGATACCGCCGTGAAGGGAGTTACCGTTGAAAACACCGGCGGTACAGATGTAGTGCTGTATAAGTTTTTCGGGCCGGACATTAACACCGATGTCCCCCGACTAAAAAAATACGAGAGGAGATAATTATGGCGGACACAATGAAAGCACAAGTTTTTTATGAAGCTGAAAAAATGAAGTATGAGGACGTACCGGTCCCGGAAGTGACACCGGTTGATGTATTGGTAAAAGTAAAATGTATCGGTATTTGCGGTTCCGACGTTTCCTACTATTTCGGATGGAGTCCCGTCGACACACCGACCGGAAAGGGCCCGATTATCTTAGGCCACGAGTTTACCGGGGAAGTTGTGAAAGTAGGGGAGGTCCCGGCAAAACTCGGGTTGTTTAAAGAGGGGGACAGGGTCGTGGTCAATCCCGTGCAAAACTGCAACGCCTGCTACGCCTGCGCCCGGGGTGAAACCCACACCTGCGAAAATATCAGCGTTCCCGGCGTTACAACCGACGGCGCCTTCGCTGAATACTGTGTTTCAAAATACACCGGACTCTTTAAACTCCCGGATAATATCAGCTATGAAGAGGGCGCGTTTATCGAACCGATGGCCTGCGCGGCCCAGGGGATGCGGCGTCTCGAGGTTGAGCCTGGGCAGTTTGTCGTTATTTTCGGCCCGGGACCGATCGGTTCGATGATGATACAGATGGCAAAGGCTAACGGGGCCGGGAAGGTGGCGCTTGTGGGGACACGGGACTACCGGCTGGAGACGGGGAAACAATACGGTGCCGATTACCTGTTTAACGTGAAGGACGGCAGTTCGAAGTATTATACCGCGGATTTAAAGAAATCTATTTCCGAGCTTACCGGCGGAAAACTCGCCGAGCGGGCAATTACCCCTACCGGCTCGAACGCGGCCTTCGAGCAGGCCGTTGATATTTGCGGCAACTGTTCGATCATCGTGCAGTTCGGCCTGCCGAACGGGGACGATAAATTCTGCATCCCGGCTCTGGAGTTCCACACCATGGACAAGCAGATCCGTTCATCCTGGCTTGCGCCGATGGTATGGCCCGAAACTATCCGTTATATGCAGGAAGGTCTTGTTGAGGTCAAATCGCTTATAACCCATTCCTTTCCCTTAGCGGATACGGAGAAAGCAATTCGGGACTTGAAAGAGCGGAAAGATGAACCGATGAAAGTCCTTATTAAACCGTAGCGGATAAACTGGAGGAGTTCGAATATGGGGAAAGTACGCGTAGGAATAGTCGGCCTCGGGTTCGGGGCCGAGTTTGTACCGTTGTATCAGAAACATCCCGATGCCGAGTGCGCGGCAATCTGTCAGCGGAACGAAAAAAGCTTGAATGAGATAGGAGACCGGTTCGGTGTGGAAAAACGGTATACCGATTTCCGGAAACTGCTGGAGGACCCTGATATAGATGCGATTCATGTGGTAACGCCGATTGCCGAACATGCCCGGATGACCGTCGAGGCCCTGAACGCGGGGAAGCACGCGGCCAGCACGGTGCCGATGGCGACGACCGTCGAAGATTGTATCAAAATTGTCGAGGCCAGGCGGAAGTCCGGTAAAGTGTATATGATGATGGAAACCGCCGTCTACAGCAGGGAATTTCTCTTTGTAAAAGAGATGAACGAACAGGGGAAGCTGGGAAAACTGCAGTTCCTTAGGGGTTCCCATCAGCAGAACATGGGGCTGCCGGGCTGGCCCGATTATTGGTACGGTTTTCCGCCCATGCACTATGCAACCCATGCCGTCAGTCCGCTGATGGCGCTCGCGGGGAAGCGGGCGGACTCCGTTGTCTGCTTTGGTTCCGGTACCATTAGCAAGGAGTATAGTAAAAAGTATAATTCTCCCTTCGCCATTGAAACCGCGTTGGTTGATCTGGCGGATTCGGACCTGGCCTTTGAGGCAACACGGTCCCTGTTCGATACCATACGGCAGTACCGGGAGAGTTTCGATGTTTACGGGTCAGAGCTGTCTTTCGAGTGGGAACAGATAGCCGGCGAAAACCCCGTGCTGTACTCCGGTTTCGAAGACGCCGAACGTGTGGAAGTCCCCGATTACGGGCACCTGCTGCCGAAGGAAATTGCACAATACACCATCCACGGCGTGTACGATGACGAACACGAGCATACGTCGTTTATCCAGGGCGCCGGACACGGCGGGTCCCATCCCCATCTTGCCCATGAGTTTGTCCGGGCAATTGTTGAGGACCGGGAATCCTTCGTGGATGCCGAGACGGCGGCCAACTGGACAATGACGGGGATCCGTGCCCACGATTCCGCGATGAAGGGCGGAGAACGGATAACGATACCAAAACCATAAGGATTATATATGCCGAAAATTGCGATAATTGGTGCCGGAAGTATTGTTTTCTGCAGCACCTTACTAAACGATATGCTTGGAACGGAAGCCCTCGACGGGTCCGAATACGCCCTTATGGGTCCGACCCGGTCGAAATTGGAACGGATGAAAAGCTATTCCGATAAAATAATTGAAAAAAACGGGCTTCATTCATCAACATTTGTAACCACCGACAGAAAGGAAGCGCTGCAAAACGCCGACTACGTTATTACCATGTTTCAGATCGGCGGCGTTGATGCCTTTAAAGCGGACTACGAAATTCCGCTGAAGTACCGGGTCGATCAGTGCATCGGCGATTCAATGGGGCCGGGAGGAGTGTTCCGGGGTTTAAGGACCGCGCCGGTGATGGGGGAAATGCTCGGGGAAATGGAGTCCCTCTGTCCCGACGCCGTTATCCTCAACTACGTTAATCCGATGGCAGCGGTTTGTCTCGGTATTGGACGCGTCAGTATGGTCCCCTTCGTTGGACTCTGCCACGGCGTACAGACGACAATGGAATTGATTGCCGGATACCTGGACCTTCCGAAGGAGGAGATTGACTACGTATGTGCCGGCATCAACCATATGGCCTGGTTCCTGTCCCTGGAGCATAAGGGGAGGGACCTGTATCCCCGGTTTCGGGAGCTCTTCGAGAAACCGGAATACTACGTGAACGAGAAGGTCCGAGGAGAAGTACTGCGCCACTTCGGATACTTTATGACCGAGAGCACCGGGCATCTTTCGGAGTACCTCCCGTGGTTCAGGAAGAACAAAAAAGCCCTGGACCTCTACTGCGACGAGCCCTCCTTCGGCGGGGAAAGCGGCGCCTACTACAAGTGGTGCGCCGAGATTGCGGAAAAATACAGCGGCGTCGATTATCTGAAAGAGGAAACCGGAACCCTCCGCCCCCGGAGCAAGGAGTACTGTTCTTACATTATCGAGGCGAAGGAGACGGGCAGGCCCTTTAAACTAAACGGCAACGTCATGAACGACGGGTATATTACCAATCTGCCCTTCGACGCCTGTGTCGAAGTACCCATGTACGTGGATAAAACGGGGTTTCACCCGTTATTTGTCGGGGAACTCCCTCCGCAGCTCGCGGCCATGAACCAGAGTAACATTACCGTCCAGTCCTTAGCGGCCGATGCCGCCATCGACGGCGACCCGATGCTCGTGGAGGCCGCGATATCACTTGATCCGCTTACATCAGCGGTGTGTACGCTAAAGGAAACGCGGGACATGGTCATCGAAATGATGGAGGCACACAAGAAGTGGCTGCCCCAGTTCGAAGGGAAAACGCTGAAACCGCTGCCGATTATCAGTATTCCGAAGGACGTGCAGCCGGTAGATGTCCCCTTAGACCCGGCATTAGCCATAGCAAACAGGTTCGGCAAATTGGCCGAAAACTAAAAATGATACGCGGCAAAGGCGTTATTACCGCATCCACCTTCTGTACCATGTTCTTTGTCGGTGTCGGCACGGCGGTAATCGGCGCCGCTTCGAAAAATATCGGCCTGACGGCGGCGCAGATCGGGCTGATGATAACGCTTCAGAATGTCGGTTTTTTGTTTTCCGTGCTTGTATGCGGCGCCTTAGCCGACACGGTACGGAAGACACTCCTCTTAAGCATTGCAAGTATTGTCTTAGGTATTTCTTTTTCTTTATTTTACCTGTGGCCCGGGTTCGGTATCAATTTGGCAATTATGATTGTTATCGGTATCGGGATGGGGGCCTACGAAGGGGTGGCGGACACGCTCCTGCTGGAGATCCACACCAAGCGGGAAAATCTTTACATTTCAATAAACCATTTCTTTGTTACCTTCGGGGAATTGATGATTACGGTATATCTGATATTTCTACAGATGCGCTGGCGCCGTTCCATCCTGCAGGCGGGCATTGCCGTTGCTGTCCTGGCAGTACTGTTTGCATTGTCCCGGACAAAGCCGAGGGAACTGCGGATGAAGAAACTTTCGGACCGGTTCAGGCACATGAAGGAGCAGCGCGGTACCGGCGCCCTTTTTTTTCTTACCCTCTCGGCGGTGGGAATGGAGCTTGGCATAATCGGAGTGCTTACCGCTTTTTTGGTAGACTACCGCGGTTTCGATCTTACCAGTTCTAAGCTCGGCCTTGTCGCTTTTTTAGGAGGTGTCGCCGCCGGGAGGGCAGTTATCGGCTTTGCTGCTAAAAAGGAACGTCTGCTCTCCTTTCTCACCGGCCTCTTCGTGCTGACGTTTTTACTTACCGGGGCCCTCTTTTTTGCCCCCCTCGGACCGGCGGCGCTGTTCCTCCTTCTCGTTCTTCTCGGTGTTACCCTGTCGGCAATCTTTCCCATTATTATTTCCATTACCGGCCTTCGGTATAAGCAGATTGCCGGAACGGTGCTGGGTGTTGTAAAACTCGGCATACCCGTCGGGGGCATCGTAATACCCTTTCTCCTTTCCATAATTGCAAACTGGCAAAGTTTTCAGCTCGCTCTTGTTCTCTTCCCCCTTTCCGGGCTGGCAGGGTCCGCGGTAATTCTGTTCCAGCGGAAGCAGCTCCGTTGATGTCCGCCCTCCGTATATGGTAGCATGTCAAAGATGATAAAACGCATACTAGTTATCGTGGTGTTTTTCGCGGCGTCGGCCGGCCGGCTTGCTGCACTGCCGGAAAGCGGCGGCGCGGAGTACAGGGAGTATCAAACCATCCGTTTCGACGGGGACGGCGTTATTTTAGGATATGCCGTTCACGATTACAACGACGCGGGGTTGAAGCTGGAAAGCCGCTGGTATAACGCGGAGGGAGACTATGAGATGGTCACCTTCTACGAGTACGATGAACAGGGCCGGCTTACAAAAGAGTCCCGTTACGATAAGTCGGAGAGTATTCTCTTTTCCTACACTACCCACACCTACAACAGGGAGGGGACACGGGTCTCCTCGAAGGACTTTAACAGCGAGGACCGGCATATTTTATGGATCGATTATTCCGGGGCCGAAGGTCCGGAGGGGGTGCCGAAACAGGAACTTGGTTACGCGGCCGACGGCAGACCGGTATTCCGCGTGGAAAATACACTGGACGGCGAAGCGAGAAAATCGGAATCGACGGTGTATGAGCTTTCCGAATCGGGGGAAAGCCCCGGGTCCCGCGGGACCTACACCTACAACCGGGCGGGGAACCTTGTCCGTACCGAAATATTTACTCCCGAGAACACCCTTCTATGGTACATGGAACACAAGTGGGAGAAGGTCGAGTAGGCTTGCCGGGTCTCAGCCTACTTCATGAACCGCTTTTTCCCCTTGCTTCGGAGATACTGTTTAAAAACATCCACCGACCGGTTACTGATCAGCTCCGGCGGCATGTTGATTTCTTTGAAAATTTTCGTTATCTTTCCAAATTCCCCCACGTCGGAAAAAATGTGCGCGTCGCTGCCGACGACGACGTGGACGCCGTATTTTTTACACAGCTTTGCAATGTGGATACAGTTTTTCAGGCTTCCCTTTCTGCTTATCCAGAGGGAGCTGTTGTTGATTTCTATCAGCGTGTCCGTTTCTTTCGCTTTTTTTAAGACTTTGTCGATTTCGATGGGAAACTCCGGATTGCCGGGGTGGACGATGATATCCACGTATTTGTTTTCCATTATGTTCATCAGTCCCGCGGTGTGGTCGGCGGCGTTTGTGGGAGCAAGGCTGGGCGAATGGTATCCGACAAGGACGATGTCCAGCTCCGCTAAGCGTTCGTCCGGCACGTCCAATCCGCCGGTGAAGCTCGTAATATTAGCCTCGACCCCCTTAAGTATTTCTACACCTGCAATTCGGTCCGGGTACATTTTCTGGTTCGCGATAAAGTAGATATGGGACGCCCCCGGCAGGGACGGCCCGTGGTCGGTAATGGCGATCATTTTCAGTTTTTTCTTTTTCGCGGCCTTTGCAAGTTCCCAAACCGTGCTGTAGGCATGGCCGCTTCCAATGCTGTGGCAGTGGCTGTCAATTTCGTATTTCATATAACTTGTTTATACCATAAAATAGCGTTTGCAGGATACCCGTCTATGCATTATA
>CAYTSI010000023.1:0-38536 GCA_964440465.1 uncultured Spirochaetales bacterium | reverse complement strand
TCAGCGACGATGACGAAGGCAACCTGTTTAATATTCAGTTATTGACAGAGAAATAGAAATAGTCGTAAATTTAGTTCAGGAAAGGTCTGTGCCTGAAAAATACTATGAGAAAATAATTAATGAAATAACTAAAATCATAGTATTCTTTGAAACAGAAAGCGGCTGTGTTGCAAATTTCGTGGTTAAACTTTTGCTTTTAGTAGGTGATAATTGGAAAGAATTACAGCGATATGATTGCTATCACAAAGTGGTGCATAAAGATGTTTTTAATAAAAACGGAAAAAAGATAAGTCAGAAAAGATTTGAACTAGTGGATGTCCCATCGGGATTAACAATGGCTATTGAAGATTTCACTGAAAATTATAACGTTATTATCTGGAGATACTTAAATGACCAAAAATAAATCAAAACCTAGGAATCAAGTAGAAAAAATTGAAGAGTATTTAAAGAGTAGAGGGCTTACAAAAATTCCTAAAAACAAATTGCAAAAGGAAGAATATCAAAAAATCTTATCTGATATAAATAAGAAAAGATAAATGGAGAACCGGTTTCCTTGTTTTCAGCATTAAAAGGGTCCCGTCGAGATGACCAAAACCGGTCCCCATGCCGGCAGGCCTATGCATTATACCGAGTATCATAAGAGGCGGCCGGCTGATTTAGCCCTTCACGAATTAACCTGAACAACCCGGACCTGGCCTTCTTCAAATTTCGAGCGCAGGTCCGCGTCGAGGGTTGCCGTTGTAATAAAGTAGTCCGCTCTGCCTAAATCGGCGGAGCGGTACATGCTGTGATGGGCGATTTTATTTGAGGACGCCAGCACGATGATTTCTTTCGATATTGAAAACATTTTTTCATAGAGATTAACCAATACCATTTCATCTAAAGTAAAGCCGCCGTCGGAAGTGGCCCCGTTGTAGGTTACAATTGCCTTGTTCAGGAATACGCCGTCGAGTTCCGGAAATCCCGGTGTACCGGAAGAGAACATCATATTGTCCCGGTGACCGATCTCCCCGCCGATTACGTTTACCTTTTTAACGGAATTATAGAGGATGCCTAAGCAGTTGATATTGTTTGTTACTACCCTGACATTCCGGTGATTATAAAGCATTTTTGCAAATAGATAACAGGAAGAACCGGGGCCGATAAAGATATTATCGAAGGTATTAATGAGCCTCGCCGCTTCTTCCGCGATCTTTTGTTTTTCCCTGTAGTATGGGAAATTATCTTTTGCTTGGAAGTATCTGTCATCGACTCCTTCCGAGAGGACGGCGCCGCCGTGAATTTTTGTAAGGAATTTCTCCTCCTCCAGGCGGTCAAGATCTTTCCGGATGGTCACGTCACTTACATCCAGAATTTTACAGAGCGTCGTTACATCCACCGTTTTTCGTTCCAGGAGAATTTCCCGTATTTTTTCGAGCCGTTCAGCTAAAAATGCCATTTCACCAGCTGCCCTTTACAATATTTTTGCTTTTCTTACAGTTTATCAGTATAACCGTAAATAAAAAAAAGTCAAATCGGGCAGCGTACAGATTTTATTCAGGAGCTCCCAGCGCCTCGACATTTTCCCGCATACGCTTAAGGTCCCCGGCTTCAAGCGCCAGGCCGCCTGCTTTTCCGTTTTCCGCCGCGTGTTTTTCCTTCCGGGCGCCCACCAGGGTATAGGTAATTCCCCGCTGTGCCGTTGTCCAGGCTATAACAAGCTGAGCAAGGGTGCAGTTATATTTTTTTGTAAGATCACTCCAAGTCCCGAGCATATCGAGGACGTTTTTCCGGTTTACCGGCTTCAGCCAGTCCAGTTGACTCCGGAACTCTTCCTCTCCAAATTCCGCATCCATCCCGATTTTGCCCGTTAACAGTCCCTGTTCCAGGGTGGAGTATGCCATAATTCCCACGCCTAATTTTTCACAGAGCTCGATATATTCAGGCTCAAGGTTTCGGTCGAGCATGGTATACCGTTCCTGTATCGCGTCGAGCCGGCCGTGCTTTGTATACTCTTTTATGTTATGAAGAGACGTGTTCGATGCTCCGATGGCCCGGATTTTCCCCTCTTTTTTAAGGTCTTCCAGACAGCCCATGGTTTCGGCAATCGGAGTCGGATTGTCCCCCTCCTCCTGCCAGTGGGTAATGTACAAATCGATGTAATCGGTATCGAGCCGGCGTAAGCTGTCTTCTACTTCCTCGTTTATCGTCGCCGGCTGAAGACTGCGCCGTACCGTATATCCGTCCATGTCGAAAAAGTGGGTCCCTTCGTCACCCTTCCACCAGAGGCCGCATTTTGTTGAAATGATCACCTTATCTCTCATGCCCTTCACGGCTTTTCCAACCACTTCCTCGCTGTGGCCGAACCCGTAGGCGGGAGCAGTGTCGATAAAATTGATTCCAGCGTCTACGGACGCACGGATGGCCCGAATCGATTCATCATCATCCGAGTCTCCCCACCAGGGCCCGCCCCCGACGGCCCATGTTCCGAGACATATTTTCGTTGCATCGATACCCGATTTTCCTAATTTTCTTGTTTCCATACCATTCCTCCTCGAATGAATTGTTATTTCTTTTTCTGTCCGTAATCCTTAAAGACCTCTATCGCTTCCTGAAACTGAGCGTCAGTCAACAGCGTCGGCTCTCCCATCGATTTCGCGACAAAATATGTTTTTACCGCGTCTTCCAAATAGACGGCGGCATACAATGCCTCTTTCAGTGTGCCCCCGACCGTTATAACGCCGTGGTTTTTTAAAATGACGGCGTTTGAATTGCCGATATGATCGACTGTTTCTATACCCATCTGCAGACTGGCCGCTGAACTGAAGGGCGCGACATTTACTTCACCGGCACACGCGTTCGCCAGGGTCGTTACCGCGTTCGGCACTTTATCGAATACGAGGCTGATTGCCGTTGCGTACACCTGATGGGTATGGACAATGGCGTTCACTCTGTCCATGTTTGTATAGATGTGAAGCAGGGCCAAACTGTCCACCGACGGCCGCCGCTCCCCTTCGATAACCGTACCTTCCGGATCGACGACAACTACATCATCTTCGACCATTCCGTCGTAAGCCATTCCAGAGGGGGTTACCAGAATATTTCCATCAGGCAGGCGCATGCTGACGTTCCCCCCTGAAAGGGCAATTAAATTGTATTCCTTCAATGCCAGACCCGCTTTAATAATTTCCTGTTTTTCCTTGTTATGCATTTTTTCCTCCAAGTTTTCACATACGTGAATTTTTTTAACAAAATTTCCCAATACTATAAAAAAACCCGCCTCTGTGCAATGCCGCCCGCACAGAGAATTACAGCACGTTAATACGGCCACACATTCTGCATCGCCTCAATCGTTTCTTTATATTTCTTGAATTTGGCGCCGTAAGTACCGAAAAGATTCTTATTCGGCTCGAAGGTGCGTTTCAATCGAACCATTTCCGCGGTACCTTCTTCGAAGCTGTCGAAAATGCCGACGGAAACTCCCGCGCATAACGCGGCGCCTAAGGTGCCAAGCTCATCGTTTTCGGTTATTTCGATCCGCTTCTGAAGCACATCGGCGAACATCTGCATCCACACCGATGATTTTACCGCCCCTCCGGACATGCGGGCGGTATCCGGAAGCTCCCTGAAGCGGGAAAGCCTTTCCACATGTACTTTCGTTCCGAAAGCCACCCCTTCATACACCGCCCGCAGCAGATGTTCCCGGGTGTGATATCCGTTTAGGCCCAGGAAACCCGCGGAGGCATCGGACCCGGCATTGCTGCCGTAGAGAAACGGAAGGAAAATGATATCGCTGTCTTCCGGTTTCACATTCTCCACGGCAGCGTTGCAGGCTTCGTACACGCTGCCGTTTTCGGATGAAAAACATCCACCGAAATTTGAGACAAACCATTCGAGGTTGCTTGCCGATGTAGGGCTGTTTTCTCCCATCAGCCAGTAGCCGGGTATGCAGTAAAGAGTTGTCATAAAATGGTCTTCATCAACCACCGGTTCTTTGCTGATATACTCATTAATACTCCAGGTACCGGCAATACAGCACAGCATCGTTTCATCAATGACTCCCGTCGCAACGGCACAGGCGTTGACATCGAACAGCCCGCCGGCAACAGGCGTACCTTCGATCAATCCCGTTTCCTGTGATGCCTTCCTTGTTACACGGCCGCAGATTTCCGCGGAACCCTTCACCTCGGGCAGTTTATTTCTTACCTCTGATAAGCCGAATGCATCCAGAACGTCGTCATCGTATTCGCCCGTTCCCACATGCATGGTAGAAGTACCGGTCATGTCGGTAATTTCAGCAAAAGCCTCGCCGGTTAAGCACAGCCGGATATAATCCTTGCACATAAGGACCCACCGGGCTCTGCGTATCGTCTCCGGGTCATAGTCCTTCATCCAGGCAAGCAGCGCAACCGGCTGTCCCGCCCAAATCGACTGCATCGTTTTCGGGTGAACCCTGCGGAAAGTACCGTCGGAATACCAGCGTTTAACATACTCTTTCGCACGGGTGTCCGTGGAAACAATGCCGTTCCCCACGGGGTCGAGCTCATCATCGACGAGATATATTCCGTTACCGTGACCGGTTGATGCAACCGCGGCGATATTCGAAGCATTGATTCCCGATTTTTCAATCACTGAACGGATAGAACGGCTGTTTGCCGTCCACAGCTCATCGAGATTGCGTTCGGTAAATCCCGGCTTCGGCATAATCAGTTCTGTTTTCTCACTTGCGGTAGCGATCTCTTTCCCGTCGATCGTATAGAGGGAGGCTTTCGAAACCGTACCTCCGTTATCAATTCCCAATAAATAATCAGCCATACGAACTCCTTTAACTCGAACCGTACCCGAGGGTGGATGAGATTTTTTCGGCATACTTGGCGATACTGCCGCCGACCTCTTCGAAATTGTCCTCCGACAAACGCGCGGTCGGTCCGGTGACCCACAACGCGGCGACCGGGTATCCCCAGCTGTTAAAGAGGGGACAGGAAACGCAGGTAACTCCGATAACTTCCTCTTCGTTGTCCACCGCGTACCCCTTTTCTTTCGCCTCTTTGAGGGCGGCCTCAAACATTTCCCGCGTATTTATCGTTTTTTCAGTATACACTTCATATTCCAATTTCGCGAGAATATCTTCCGCCTCTTTTTCCGGTAAATTTGCCAAAAATACTTTACCCGGAGCGGAACAATGAAGCGGAAAATGGAAGCCGACCTCGACCATGACCTTTACCGGATGGGTGCCCGGTACCTGCTCGAGAATTACTCCCACCGTTCCCACCCGTTTCCCCAGAAGAACGGTTTCACCTACTTCGTCCCGTAAATCCCGCATATAGTAAAGGGATTTCTCAATCAAACTCGATTCGCCGACAGCAATAGTACCCAGCTTAAAGAGCTTACTGCCGAGGCGGTATAACCGTTTGTATTCCTCCACATACCCTTTTTTCGTGAGTGTTTTCAGAATTCTGAAAACGCTGTTCTTTGATATATCCAGTTCGCTTGCGATATCTGTTATGTTTTTCCCTTCAGGCTCTCTCGCGAGGTACTCCAAGACGTCGAAGGTCCGGTCGACACTGGGAATGATATAACGATCGTCATCTGACATTAATTATTTTACCTTACCCGTGTTTAAATGATTTTTCCAGTCTGCCGGTGCATCCGGGTACGGATAGAAATAAATCTCCCCCTTCGGGGCCCTGCTTCAAATCCTTCTCATCGACGGCTTTTCGTGCCGTTGTTATATAGAGCTGATCCAGATTCCTGCCCGCGAACACCATACAGGTGGCCGTTTTTACCGGAAGCGGGATTTCCAAATCCGTTCCGCCGTCCGGATTAAACCTTGAGACTTTACTCCCCCACCAGTGAGCAACCCAGACATACCCGTCGCTGTCGATTATCAATCCGTCGGGCATTCCTTCTTCTTCCGGGAACTCCTTGAACACCTGCCGGTTCGACAGCTTTTTGTTTTTCGGGTCCCAATCGAACCGGAGAACCCGGCTTCCGAACTGCTCTGAAAGATAGAACACCGTGTCGTCGGGACTGAAGGCCATTCCGTTCGGAATAGCGAAACCGGACTCTACAAGGGTAATATTCAAATCCGAATCCACGATATAGAGGCTGCCGTTCGGATCATAAAGATTTTCGACATCGTATACACCGAATATGAAGTCGCCTTCCGGTGTTACCGTACCGTCATTGAAAAGCATACCTCTTTTCCCCTGAATCGGATTTCCTATATATTTACAGGCCCCGCCGGGTACATCGCAGGCGACTACTCCCCGCGTGGATGTCCCGATCCACCCTCCTTTCTCCCTTCTGGCAATGCACTGCAGCTGATACGGGACCGGAATTACCCGCACCGTTCTGCTCTCCAGTTCGTATGTATACAGTGCCCCGGCCTCGGTGTCGACAAAATAGATCAGTCCCTCTTCGGGGACCCACAGCGGAACTTCTCCGCATTCGAGCCCGAGAGGGGCAACATTTTCAGCTTTCAGTGTTTTCATACCGTTCCTCCGGTTAAAATAGTATCATAGTCTGTAAATAATTTCAAATAAATAATTTTTTTTTATAATTAAAATTATTCGCCCCACACTTCGGCCATCCGATCGGTAACAAACCGCTTCGCGGCCACCACCGCCTCGAGGGCGTCTTCCCGGCCGTCGGCCCACATTTCGATCAGCACGGGGCCGGAAAATCCTGAATCCCGGATAACCCGAAATGCTTCATGAAAATCCATAATTCCCTCGCCGAAGGGAATACGGCGGATAACATTTTCCATTACATCCTTTACATGTATGGCGGAAATATACCCCTTCGCGATTTCGAATTCACGGCGTATATCGAGGCCCACCGCGCGCATATTTCCCACATCCGCGTAGGTTGTAAAATAGGGTGTCCGGTACCGTTTTACGTATTTCATGATCGTCTCAAGGGAATTCATGAGCGAATATCCGATATTTTCTATAGCCAAATGCATTCCCAGTTTCGAAGCGTATTGTAAGCCTTTCTCAAAATTTTCGATAAAGTTTTCGGCAGTCTCTTCCGTGCTCTCCTCGTCATACGCGGAGTCGTATCCGGCAACCTGCACCACCCGAATCCCCGTATCGAGGGCAAAGTCGATGGCTTTTTTCAGCATCTCCATCCCCTTTTTCCGCAGTTCGGGATAGGTACTGCCTAAGGGATATCGCTGCAGCCCGCTTAGGCACATGGTTGTAATCCGCACCCCGGATTCATCCACCGCCCCGCGGAGGGCCCGTTTCTTGTCCATGTCCCAATCCAAACGCCCGATCCGTTCATCGCTCTCATCAATGGATATCTCGACAAAATCGTACCCTGCTTCGCGTACCTGCCCCAGCCGTTGCGGCCAGTCAAGTGTATCGGGTAAAGCTTTCTCGTAGAGTCCGAAGGAAAAATCGGTATAATCCGTCACAAAAGGCTCCTTTTTGTATTTCTTCTGATTTATTCGTCTTCCGCGTGTTCAACGACCCAGCGTGCCGCGGAGTCATCCGTTATCAACACATCCACATATCCGCCCCGAAGCGCTGCAAGAACAGCGTCCCCCTTCATTTCACTGCCCGCAACCGCGAAAACCGTCGGTATTTTCTTTAATTTTTCCAGGCCGATGGCAATAGAACGCCGGCTGACACCGACATCGATTTCATTTCCGTTTTTATCGAAATGCTGTCCGCAAATATCGCCGACAGCGCCTTTTTCGCGAATTCGCACCGTTTCGTCTTTGTCCACGTAGCCCGCGCGGAGGATGCTGTATAGTTCCGGCCGGGTCGAGCCGATGCCGATAAGCGCGATATCCGCCGCCACCGCTCGCGCAAGAGTTTCTTTTATCGTTCTGTCCCCCATCAACGCGGAATGAGCTTCCGCTGTTTCAACAATGAGGGGCGCGTGAAGATGCCGGTAAAAACCGCCGAGCCTTCCCGCCAACAGCTGCGCGAGAACCGGACTGTCGGTACCAAGTTTATGGTCCGAACCGGTCGCACCGATCATCTGCACTACTTCGAGAGAAGGAAACCGGTGGGGGCGGACAAATCGAATAACCTGGTACAACGCCGTTCCCCAGGCCATTCCGATAACGCTTTCCGGAGTAACAATTCTATCGAGCTCCTCGGCAGCAAGCGTCCCGAGGCCCTGCAGCATTTCATCATAATTTCGTTCCCTGCTGACCAGTACACGAATTCCTTGCAGCGTAAACTTTTCGCGGATCCTTTCTTCCAAATCAATATCTGTCCGCCAGGGATAATGGACAATTATCTCGACAATTCCCCGTTCCCTCGATTCGGTTAGGAAGCGCGAAACCGCCGATCTCGATACCCCGACGGTGTCGGCAATCTGCTGTTGATTTTTTCCCGCTTCATAATATAATGACGCTACCCGCGCCAAAAACATCTGCCTGTTTTCATTTTCCTCGGCCATCAAGGACCTCCGTCTTGTTCACTAACGTGAAATATGTTCACATTAGTGAAATTTATGGTATCCTACTATATCGCGGCTGTCAATTGTTTTCTGCTTCCTCGGGAATGAAAAAACTCTTGACAAAGGGCGATTTTTGCCGCATAATGCAATTATGTGAATAGAATTCACATTTGTGAATTTTAGTATGAACCATAGCAAGGAGAATGGAATGGCAAATGAAACAAAAACTGAAAGCGCCCTGGGGATGATCGAAACCCGAGGCCTGGTCGCCGCCATTGAAGCGGCGGACGCGATGCGGAAAGTGGCCCATGTCCGCCTCCTCTGTCAGGAGGAGATCGGCGGGGGGTATGTGACGACGATGATCCGCGGTGAAGTCGGCGCGGTCAACTCTGCAATCGATGCGGGTGTCGCGGCGGCAAAACGGGCGGGCGAACTTGTCTCGACCCATGTAATTCCAAAACCGCATAAAGCTGTAGAAAAGATCATCCATCGCGGCGAGACGGCTGTCATCAGAGCACTGGCCGATTAGGGGGGAGTATGGATTTACGAACATATGTTCTAATTGACCAAATGCAGCCGCAGTTCGCCGCGTTAACGGGTACGCTGATGACCGGAGATGTTCCGGTAGAGGGAAACGCGGAACTCGTAATCGAACTTGCTCCCGCGAGCGATGTTTATGAGGTACTCGATGCGGCGCTGAAAACCACGGAGGTGCGTCCGGGTCTGCTCCGGGTGGAACGGGAATTCGGTACTTTCGAGATCCACGGGGAAGTTCAGGAAGATGTTATTACCGCCGGCAAAGAAGCCCTTGCAAGGTTCGGCATGGCGGAAACCGACAGAATGAAACCTTCGGTAGTGGAAGTAAAAACCGTAACTAATCTAAACCCCTATGAAGTACAGCTTATCAACAACAGTTCCAAGGGCGGACTTCTCTTAAAGGGGCAGACATTGTGCGTCGTGGAAGTAACGCCTTCGGCCTACGTCATGCTGGCCGCTAACGAAGCGGAAAAAGCAGCCGACATCACTATTGTTGATTATACGCCGTCGGGCAGATACGGAAGACTTCTCCTCTCCGGGACCGAATCAAATATAAAAGTTGCCAGGGAGGCCGTTGTAACAGCGATAGAAAGTCTTCAAGGCCGCTCGAATTAAGGAGGGCCGGATATATGAGAACATTTTATTCTTTACAGGATATAGAGGATTTTATCTCCCAAGGTATTACCCGGCTGATAATTGACGACAATACGACCATTACCGGACCGGCGAGGGACCTCCTGCGGCAGCACAATATACCTGTAATCAATGAGCAGGAACGGGGGGGGCCTAATTCCTCACAGGTTTCAGCACCGGTCCGGCAGGCACCGGCGCCGGATACCCCGGTATCCCGAAGCGGCAGAGTACCAATGCTGCAGCTGGCACTAGACTACATCTCGGTCCCTTCGGCAGTCGCAATGGCGGTACAGGTGCAGGAATTTGTCGATATTATCGAAATCGGCACTCCTCTCATTAAGGTCGCCGGGGTAGAAGGAGTCAAGGCCATGCGGGAAGTATGCCCCGAAAAATACATTTTAGCCGATTTCAAAACACCGGATGTCGGCGGGCTCGAAGCACAGCTTGCGTTCGACGCGGGCGCGGACTTTGTTTCCATTATCGGGGGAGCAACTATCGCGACCGTGAAAGAAGCACTGAAAGTTGCAAACGGGCGGCCCGGGAAAGAGATCGTCATGGAATGCACGGGGGTACGCGATATTCTCGGCATGGCCCGGGAATGGAAAGAGATCGGCGTAACCCGTCTCGTATATCACCGGGAATGGGACGCTCAAGCAGCGGGGCGCGAATGGGAAGAAGAGGACCGCCGTCAAATTCAGGAAATTATCAACATGGGATACAACGTAACGGTAACCGGCGGATTGACCCCCGAACTCCTCCCCTTCTTCGCGGGACTCGACGTATCGGTATTCATCTGCGGACGGGGGATACA
Source organism: uncultured Spirochaetales bacterium (assembly GCA_964440465.1). Classification (GTDB taxonomy): domain Bacteria; phylum Spirochaetota; class Spirochaetia; order SPDA01; family CAZSGZ01; genus CAZSGZ01. Next base: position 28,158 of record CAYTSI010000023.1, on the reverse strand, counting down.
TCAGGCGAAAGACCCCCGGGAAGCGGCGAAGAAAATGCGCGACACAATTTGGTCGATCTGGGGCAGACCCGGAGCGGGCCGATCTACAGCCGGCCCCGGGGGCCAAACCGAGGGACCGGCGGGAACATCGTCCGCGGCGGATTCATTCGTAGACCGGGCGGTGGACGCCCTGAAAAAGCGGAAATAGGAGGGCACATGCTGATCGCAAAAGTAACCGGGACGGCCGTCTCAACGGTAAAACATGATTCTCTCGCAAACCAGAGGCTGCTGCTTGTTACCCCGGCCGATCCGGCGGGAAAGGAAACCGGACAGCCAATTCTGGCAGCAGACTTGGTAGGCGCCGGAGAGGGAGAGCTGGTATTTATCGCTCAAGGTTCAACAGCCCGGGCGGCGGCCGGAAACGACGGGTCCGCGGCGGACGCCGCGGTTGTCGGAATATTGGATTCCCTCCATTACGGCGGGGAAAACACCTTTCAGAAATGTTAATTACGGAGGAATATATAATGGCTAAAGAAAAAGATCCCGCGCTGCGGGCATTGGGGATGATTGAAACAAAGGGACTTGTTGCCTGTATTGAAGCGGCGGACGCCATGGTGAAATCGGCAAATGTCTCACTTTTAGAACGACGCGCGATAGGCGGCGGCTACATGACGGTAATGGTACGAGGCGACGTAGGCGCCGTCCGGACCGCCCTCGAAGCAGGGGGAAAGGCAGCACGCCGGGTAGGCGACGTTATCTCGGTCCGTGTCCTTCCTAGTCCGCATATGGAAATAGAACCGGTACTTCCGAAACAAATAGAAGTGTAGAGAAGCAGCTAAAAACCCGAGGACAGGGCGGCAGCCGGCAGGACATGCCGCCGGATTTTTCATGGAAAGGATGGATTAGGATGGCAACAATATCATCAATACAGAGAAAGAAACGGAGAGGACAGAAGATAACCCTGCTTACCGCGTATGACAGCCCCATGGCCTCGTTTATCGCGGCCGCGGGGGTCGATGCCGTACTGGTAAGCGATGCCGTGGGAACAATCGGCAACGGGAAGGCGGAAGCATTTTCGGTAACCGTCGATGAAATGGTGTATCATACCCGGGCGGCGGCCAACGGCGCGGGAGCGTGCCTCGTTATTACAACCCTCCCTTTCGGTTCGTACAGTACGAAGGAGGAGGCGGTAAAAAACGCGACCCGGCTGGTAAAAGAGGGCGGCGCGCAGGCTGTGCACCTGGAAGGGACCCGGAAAGACGGAGAAATTATTGAAGAAATTGTCTACAGCGGTATCCCGGTTTTAGGGCACATCGGAGTTACGAAGCAGAACATATCCCGGGACGGCACAATCAGGCTGCCGGGGAAAACCGCGGCTTCGGCACAAGCTCTGCTGGACGACGCACTCGAGATGGAACGGAAGGGGGCCTTCGGACTGATTTTAGAATGCCTCCCCGACCGTATCGGAACGATCATTACCCGGGCCCTGGACATACCCACTATAAGCATCGGGTCCGGAAGCGGCTGCGACGGACAGGCACTGGTTACCGAAGACATGCTTGGGATTTTCAAAGAGATGGCGCCGAAATTTCTAAAAATTTATGCAGACATCGCGAACAATTGCATCTCCGCGTTGACCAAGTTCAGACAGGAGGTGGAATCCGGCGTTTTCCCCGCGGCGGAACATACGTATCAAATTGACGACACGGAAATGGAAAAGCTGATTTCATCGCTGGGATAAACAGTATCGGGCCGCCTTCCGGCGGCCTAGTATTTATTGGGAATATTTCCATTTTCATGATATTCTGATTCTGAAAGATCAGGAGACACCAAGGTGCAGCTCTCTCGCAAGTTTTGGATTTTTATCATACTCGCCTTAATTATTCCAATCTCGATTATTGCCCTCTATTCAGTCTGGCTTGTGCGTATCAATACGGAGATAACACAGTGGAAGTATCTCGAAACCATCCAGACGCAGCTTGAACAGCGAATCGGAGAATCTGAGCGGGAATACATACAGGAATCAAAAAATATTGCCGAGATTGAATATATAATCGACAAACTCTATGTGTATAACAAATACTGGGACCAGCTTACGCCTGCTACCCGCAATTTCGATTTGATTCCCTTGGCGGATTTACTGAAACAGATCAGCTTAAATCCTGCGATAGAAAACCTCGCAGTGTACAGAAAAACGGCAGACAGCTATATTCAGATTCTTTCCTTCGGCGATTCACAATATATACCGGAAAAAATATTTGAAAAAATGCAGAACCAGGATTTCAACAGACCGAATTACTTCCGCTATGCTGATGGAATTTATATGCAGATAATCCGGGTTGTGTACGACGAGGGGAAGCCGGTAGGAGCCGTACTCCTGCAGAAAGGATATACGGCAAATTATTTTTCCGGGTTCGCCGCCAGATTCAACATCAACATTGCACTTTTTTCAAAAGGTGTCTTCCTGCACAATTCCATTCCGGCCATAAATGACCAGTTACGGAACGTAATGATAGATGAACAACAGTCCCGGTTTAAACTGGAACACGACTCCGTCACCTATTACGGACATACATCTGGGTTTACGTTAGGCAATAATGTAAACGGAACAATTTTCCTCTATACCGGCGGTGAAGATATTCACAGCAGCAGAGTTTCGATAATCAGAAACATTCTGATTATCACCCTCGGATGTATTCTGATTCCCGTCGCAACCTTCCTGTTCTGGGGATCAAGAATTGTGAATAATATTCGCTCATTGCTAAAAGCAACGACAAAGGTGGCAAGGGGCGACCTTGAATATCAAATGGAAATTGGCAGGGAGGATGAATTCGGGAAACTCCGTCACAATTTTAACGACATGATAGTGGCCCTGAAAAAAAACAGGAACATCCTTGAACGGCGAAATGCCGAACTGCTTTTAAAAAATTCATATATTGACGCGGTCTTTCAAAGTCTGCTGATAAATATCATCGTGCTGGATGAAAAATTTATTGTTCAGGTTTTTTCTCAAAACGCAAAAAGCAGGCTGGAACTACCTGCAGATTCCGCGGGGCGGTATCTTTTCGACCTTCCGGCATTTATCCCGCAGAAGCAGTACTTCCTAACCCAGCTTTCCGCAGTGAAGGAAAAGGGAGATTTTCTTAGGCTCCCGGCGGTGATATTTGAGACCGGTAACTACGAAATTGATTTATATCCGATTAAAAACAGCGGCGGATCAGTAAACACAATAGTGATGGTGCTTCTGAATATAACAGAAAAAATCAAAATGGAACGGGCCCTCATTTATTCAGAAAAGCGGGCGGCCATCGGCCAGCTTGCCGCGGGAATTGCGCATGAAATCAACAATCCTATGAGCGTCATACTGAATCATATTCAGCTGATTCAGAGTAAGCAGCTGAGTGAAGAAGATGAAAACAGATTTATGAACCGGATATCGTCGGAAATAAAACGGGTATCGGGATTAATCGAGCGGCTGCTGGAGTTTTCGAGAGAGGATGCTGCTCATCAGGAATCGATCCTTCCTCTCCCCGTAATTATCGAACTCCTTAATCTCTTCGCTCCTGTACGGTCGGAAAATATGGATTCGGGTTCCCGCTGCAGTGTGCGGGAAAACGCCTTTCAAGTGGGACGATGGGAAGTAGAGTTCGAAGGAAAAAAAATCAGGGTCTGCCTCTCCAAATCTGCACATGAATACCCGGTGAGAAGCAGCACAGATTCTCTGAAGCAGGTGCTGTTCAATATTCTTAAGAATGCCCTCCAGTCGATAAACCATGACTTCGGTATGATCCAAATCAACATTGAATCAACACCGGCGGTGACCGATATCAAAATAAAGGACAATGGAACCGGCATTGAAGAGGAGCATCTGGAGGGTATTTTCGACCCCTTCTATTCGTTGAGAAAGGAATCGGGAACGGGCCTGGGGCTCTCCCTGTGTCAGACGCTTGTAAAGCAGATGGGCGGAGATATTATCGTCACAAGTACACCGAAAAGAGGATCGGAGTTTACGGTTAGAATTCCATCGGAGGAGGAATAATTGAAAAAAGGTGATTACACTATCCTGATAGCGGATGATGAACCGGGAATGCGGGAAGGGCTTGAAACTACGCTGAGTCTGGAAGGCTACAGGGTAGAAACCGCCGTCAACGGACTGTCTGCTTCAGAAAGAATCGAACAGGGAGGGATTGATCTTGGTTTTATCGATTTAAAAATGCCTGATATCGACGGATGCGAAGTGGCAAAACGGATATTTACGGGAGGAACAGCTGAAACAGTTATCGTCATCATGACGGCCTATGCAACGGTTGATACCGCCGTGAATGCGATGAAACTCGGTGTTGCGGATTATATTAAGAAACCCTTCGACAATGAAGATATTATATCAATCGCCGACCGTTTCTTTCAGAAGAAACATTTTTCCGATACTGAGCAGGAGGCAGATGCCGTCTATCAAAATACGTACCTGTTCATCAATAAAAAAATGAAAGAACTGGCTTCAACAATCGAGAAAGTCAAAAATTGCAAAATACCGATCCTTTTATTAGGTGAAAGCGGTACCGGGAAAGAGATTCTTGCAAAACTCATACACGAATCGTGTAGCACGGCAGAACATCCTTTCGTAGGAATCAACTGCAGTGCAATCCCTCCGCAGCTGATGGAATCCGAACTTTTCGGTCACGAAAAGGGAGCGTTTTCCGATGCGGTATCGGCAAAGCCGGGCAAATTCGAGGCGGCAGGGGAAGGCACCCTCTTTCTGGATGAAATCGGCGACATGGACGTTAACCTTCAGACGAAACTGCTGCGTGTACTAGAAGAAAAAAATTTTGAAAGGATCGGCAGTGTAACTCCACTGAGTTTCAAAGCCAGAATCGTAGCTTCAACTAACCGCAACCTGCAGGAATTCATCGAAGAGAAAAAATTCCGTTCCGACCTCTATTTCAGATTAAAGGGAATCGAATTAACAATTCCTCCGCTTCGGGAACGAAAAGACGAAATCGGACCTCTCATCAATCACTTTATCACCATATTTTCGAAGTCATATGCAAAACAAAATATTACGGTTTCGGCGGAGGCAGTTAGAAAGCTCAAAGAGTACAGCTGGCCCGGAAACATACGGGAATTAAAAAATTCGGTTGAATCCGCGGTTATCCTGAATGACAACGGTACGGTTCTTTTACCCCAGCATTTCAGGCTCGAAACGGAAGGGGCGCCCAATCCGATTCTGGAAAAAAAAGAACGGGATACCATTATCAAAGTTCTTGAAAAAAACCAGTTCAGCAGAACCCTCGCGGCAAAGGAATTGAAGATCTCACGCAAAACCCTCTATAACAAAATGAAAAAATACCTGATTGAGTAATCGTACTCCCGGGTTTCCCATTATTTCCCAATTCGGGTAACATCGGGACCCTGCTGAAAATGAAATCCAAATGGTTGTAGACGCAGCACTCGTAACTCGTTACATGATATAGGATTATTTTTATGTAAAAAATGCGCAGCAGTTGGCACAATTCATGCAATGTAACACTACATAAAACACAGTAGGAGGATTCAATGAAAAAAGCAGGAAAAATGTTATTGGTTCTGTTCATGCTCGGTTCTGCAGCCGCGATGATCTTTGCGGGAGGAGGACAGGAAGCGGGAGAAGATCAGCCCGTATTCGTCATGGTGCCGAAACTTGTCCATCCCTTTTATGAACCGTGTATCGAAGGCTTTCACGACGCCGGTGCGAAATACGGCGTAAAGACCGAAGTTGAAAGTCCGCCGAAATTCGATATTTCGCTGCAGGTAAAGGTCATTGAGGATTTGATCGCACGGGGCGTCGACGGGATTGCGATTTCCGCTGTTGACAATAAAGGGCTTGTAGGAGTTGTCCAGGAAGCTGTCGACGCGGGCATTACAGTAATCTGTTTCGACGCGGACGCACCCGATGTAAACCGGGCTTGCTACATCGGTACGGTTAACGAGGCTGCCGGATATGCCGCGGGAGAATACATGTTTGATCTTTTAGGCGGCAAGGGCAATGTTGCCATCCTGCAGGGAGGGCTTGCTCCGAATCTGAATCAGCGGCAGGAAGGATTTCGAAAAGCCGCGGCGAAAACCAACGTCGAGATTGTCGCATTTGAAGATTTTCAGGCCGACCTTGCCATGGGCGTCAACAAAACCGAGGCACTGCTGGAAGCATACCCTGACCTCGATGCAATTTTTGGTGTTTCCGCCTACGGGCCTGTAGCACCTGCGACAGTCTTAAGGGAACAGGGAAGAGAGGGGGAAATAATCGTCGGCGGTTTTGACGACCTTCCGGAAACAATAACGGGTATTAAAGACGGCTCGGTCCAGTTTTGTCTTGTACAGAAAGCATACAAGATGGGATGGCTTTCCATTGAAAAACTGTTAGACCTTCAAGCCGGAAAAAGCGTACCGGAGGTTATCGACACGGGGATTATCATCGTAACGAAGGACAACGTTGATTCGTACATGGCTCAAGTAAAAGCGGAAGTTCAGTAGGAGTCCGGTACATTCATGATAACGGGCGGGTAACCGCCCGTTCTATTTTTGGAGGTTGAGTTAATGTCGGATATGAATACACATACGGAAAAAAATGAGAAACACGCAACAGCGCCGGCGGACAATTTATCGGCAGAAAGGAACGGGAAACCACAGCCTTCAAGCATCGGACATTTCTTTAAATCCCTTATCCGGAAAAAAGAATCCGCTATTCTGCTCGCACTTATCGGTATTATGATCGTAATAACAATAATAGCTCCGAAGTTTGCCACCGGCGGGAATCTGTACAGAGTCGCACGCCAGATTTCATTTGTCGCGATCGTTGCGCTTGGAGTGTTTGTTGTCATCCTGACCGCCGGAATAGATCTTTCAGTGGGATCGATCGTCGGGTTCAGCGGTGTCATCTGCGGACTCGCCCTTTCAATCGGGATAAACCCGGTTTTCTCTGTAATAATCGGCATGGGGGCCGGTTTTTTCGTTGGTCTTATAAACGGGGCGTTGGTATCCTACGTCGGCATTACCCCTTTTATCGTAACGTTGGGAATGCTCAGCATGGCACGGGGAACTATTTGGGTCATTACCAAAGGCTGGCCGATCGAGGAGATCCCAGAGGCATTCATGGGAATCGGCCAGGGTGCCTTTTTACGGCTTCCAATACCGGTGTGGATTATGGCCGTTGTAGCTGTAATAGTTCATGTTTTTTTACGATATACAATTTTCGGAAGGAGAATTTTTGCCATCGGCGGAAACGAAGAAGCGACACGGCTATCCGGAATCAATGTAAGAAGAATTAAATTTTTCGTGTACGGGATTTCCGGACTTCTCTCCGCAATTACCGGAATTATTCTCGTAGCAAGATTTAACTCAGCCCAGACTTCCAGCGGTGAAGGCTGGGAACTTGATGCCATCGCTGCTGCAGTAATCGGCGGGACCTCCCTTATGGGCGGTTCCGGAAGCGTTTTCGGAGTTCTCATCGGGGCGGCGATTATGGGTGTGATACGAAACGGACTGGTCCTGATGCGTGTCTCAGCGTACTGGCAAACCGCCATCATGGGTCTGATAATCGTTATAGCCTCGGTCATCGACCGGGTAAAAAACAGGTAAGCCGCTATGCCGAATCTGGTGGAGATGCGCAATATCACAAAGACCTTTCCCGGCGTGAAGGCGCTCCAAAATGTCGATTTCTCAATACAGGACGGAGAAATACTCTGTCTGCTCGGGGAAAACGGAGCAGGAAAATCTACGCTGATGAAAATTCTTACCGGTGTTTACAAACCGGACACCGGCGGAATCAGCTTTCAGGGCAAAGAATTGCTGCTTAATTCGACACGGGATGCATACGAACAGGGAATCAACATCATTTTCCAGGAATTCAATCTCTGCCCAAATATGTCAGCAATGGAAAACGTATTTCTAGGAAATGAAAACAGGAGCAGTGGCGGATTTTTCTCCTACAGAGAAACCAGGAAAAAAGCCCGGGAGTTTTTCCAGCGTCTCCGTATCGATATCGATCCAGACATACCCGTCGAAAAATTAGGTGTTGCGCAGCAGCAGATGGTGGAAATTGCAAAAGCCCTGACATACGAGACCAAAGTTTTGATCATGGATGAACCGACCTCTGCCCTTGCAGACAAGGAAATCAAAAACCTGTTTGAAATCATGCACAATTTAAAGGAGCGGGGAATTTCGATTGTGTTCATTTCACACAAACTTGAAGAAGTGCTTGAAATTACCGACCGGATTGTTGTACTTCGGGACGGCCGGAATATCGGGGAAACAAAAACCGCGGAATCCAATAGGCACACACTTATTTCAATGATGGTAGGACGAGAGCTCGAACAGTTCTATTCGGACCGAAAAACAAAACCCTCTGAAGAAATTGTATTCAGTGCGGAAAGGCTTTCGGGACCTCCCCACTTCGCGGAAACAACATTCGAGATACGGAAGGGAGAAATCGTCGGACTTGCCGGACTTATCGGCGCCGGCCGGACGGAACTCGCGAAACTGATTATCGGAGCTGAAAAAAAGATTTCCGGAAATACCTATATGGAAGGCCGGCTCGTTAATGTTAGGAGCCCGGAAGAAGCGGTAAAAGCCGCTATCGCATACCTGCCTGAAGACCGGAAAAATCTGGCTCTCGTTCTCCCCATGACCACACGTGAAAATATTACAATGAGCATCCATCCGAAACTTCTGTCGATGATGCGGCTGATAAAGGGCCGCATCGAACGGGACATCGTGGACAAATACGTTAAAGACCTGCGGATAAAAGTGTCCTCCAGGGAACAGGTAGTGGAAACCCTCTCCGGCGGCAACCAGCAGAAGGTTGTTATTGCGAAATCCCTGGCTATCCTTCCCCGATTTCTCATACTCGACGAACCGACCCGGGGGATTGATGTAGGAGCGAAGGCGGAAGTACACCGGATTATCGCGGAACTTGCCGATCAGGGTGTTTCAATTCTAGTAATTTCATCGGAACTGCCGGAAGTCCTTCATCTTTCAGACCGTATCCTCGTGATGTGTGGCGGTAAGATTACCGGGGATTTCCGGAAATCGGAAACCTGTCAGGAAGAAATTATGAATGCCGCCATCGGTCTGCAGGTGTGTAAGGAATAGAGTGGCTCCTTTACGCCCGCTCTTTCTCCCGCACGAGTACCAAGTTTATTGCGACCGCAAATATCAGTACACCGCCCTTTGCAACTGACTGCCAGTATGGCGGGACGACCGTCATCAGTCCCGTGGTAATGCACATGATAATGAGCGCTCCCATGATTGTTTTCACCACCGATCCTTCACCGCCGGTAAAAGCGGTCCCTCCTAAAAGAACGGCTATAATACAGTCCAGCTCCATGCCGTCCCCGGATAACGGATCCCCTAAGGACATATAACTCGCCCGGGCAATACCGGCGAGGGCCGCGAAAAGTCCCACGATTATATAGAGAATCCATCCCATCCGGAGGACGTTAATACCCGAAAGTTCCGCCGCCGTCCGGTTGCCGCCGATTGCAGCGGCGTATTTACCTAAAAGGGTTTTCCGCTGCAGAATTACTAGAATGACGATAATGAAAATGGCGACGTAAAAGGCCCAGGGCAGCCCGAGGAGTACCTTTTTACGGGCGTAGTCGTTAATCCAGGCAGGCATTGGCATATCCGCGTTTCCCTTAATCGCGGACAAACCGTCGGGGACGATCAGCAGGGCGATGCCTTTGAACAAGTTTAACGTAACAAGCGTGGCGATAACCGGTGTAATACGGAGCTTCATGACAAGCAGCCCGTTCAAGGCCCCGCATGCAATCCCCAATATCAGCGTTATCGGCAGAGCAACAACAAAGGGAAATCCGTTTAAAATCATGAGAGAAAAAACCACCGCGCTTAAGCTCATGGCGCTTCCAACCGAGAGATCGATATTTCCCGATATCATCAGCAGAGTAAACGCCCCGCTTAAGGTCATAATCGGGATCGCGCTACGCAGCAGATTGATAATGCTGAAGGGTGCTAAAAAATGGCCCCTTCCGAAAAAAGATACCTGGTCCAGTTTTACGACACTGAAAATGATGACGATCAGCAGTAAAACGACATAAATATAAATATTTTTAACCGTAGCTTTCCAATCATGACTGATGCCCGCCGCCGCATTGTTATTTTCTTTCATTGTTCTAGCCATTGTTCTAGGCCTTCCTTCTGTCAAGTGCAAAACGCTGCGCTAAAATTGCCAAAAAGGTAACGACACCTTTCAGAAAATACTGCCAGTCCGGTGAGAGGAGCAGCCCCGTAGCGGCTGAAGTTACAACCGCTAAAATCAGCGCTCCGACCACAGTACCGAGGACCGAACCGAACCCGCCGTTAATACTCGTACCGCCTAAGAGTGTAATTACCAGAGCATCGAACTCGTATCCCGTGGCCCTGCTTGAAACACCGGCCTTATACTCCGAGGCAAGAAGAATACCCGTAATGCCCGCCAATAATGCACTGAATAAATAGAGCAGCATCAAATGGCGGCCAACCCTGACTCCGGAAAGCCGGGCGGCAAATGAGTTTGCACCGATCAGGTAGGTCCGCTTGCCGAATACGGTGGTTTTTTCGATTATCACCGCGACGATGACGATAAAAATCATAATCAGTACCGAAATTTTAACGGCGGTACCGCCTAAAGACGCGTTACCGATAAAACCGAAGACATCGGGCAGACTCGTGTTCCGCTGGGCCCCGAAGGTAACGACCTGGGCAATTCCCCGGGCAGCCATCATGGTGCCCAAAGTGACTATAATGGAAGGTACTTTTAAACGGGCGATGAAAAAGGAATTCACTCCCCCCATGGCGACCGCGCAGACTAAGGCAAGGAGAAGGGCAATACCAAAGGGAAGCCCCAGTCCGTTGGCCAGCTGGTTCTGAGAAACATTCCGCGCCTGCGCGAAGAATACGAAAAGCACCCCGGTCATGGCGATTACGCCTCCGACAGACATGTCGAAGTTCCCGGTGGTCATGAGAAAAGTAACGCCCATGCCGAGAATTATAAGATACCAGTTATTTAATATCAGATTCAGAATATTTTTAGGCCGATAAAAATTCGGCACGAAAATACAGGCAATGCCGAATACAACCACAAGAATTCCGATCATAAACAGACTGATAAACAGTTCGTTGCTGATCGCCAGCCGCGGCGTCTTTATTTGTTTCGTGTTATTGTCTACTGCTTCCATTATCGTTCTCCGCCGGTTACTAAATGCAGAATTCGTTCACTGTCAATGTCATCGCCGTTCTCCATGCGGGCCTTCATATCCCCTTCATAAAGGAGGTATAGGGTGTCGCAGATATTGAGGACCTCCGGGAGCTCGGAAGAAAAAATCATAATCGATTTTCCCTCCTCCGAAAGCTGTCGGATAATATGATATATTTCGCTCTTTGCCCCGACATCGATCCCCCGGGTCGGCTCGTCCAGCATCAGCAGGTCGGCTTCGGCAAAGAGGCATTTCGCGAACACGACCTTCTGCTGGTTCCCTCCCGACAGCTTGGAAACTTCCTTCTCCGAACTGCTCGTTGCAATATTCAATTTCTTTATATATTCCTGGGTTACCTGCCGCTCTTTCGCGGCACTGACAAATCCCCTCCTGGAAATTTCCCCCATATTCATGACAGGGATGTTTCCCCGGATGGTTAAGATCGTAAACAGCCCCTGGGTCCTCCGCTCTTCCGGAACAAGGGCGATACCGGCATTGATGGCGTCGTGGGGCGACTGCTCTAAAAGCCTTCCCTTAAACAATATTTCTCCCTCGTATTCATCCACCCCGTAAATGGCCCGGGCAAGCTCGGTTTTTCCGGCCCCCATGAGTCCGTAAAAGCCGACGATTTCCCCTTTTTTAACTTCAAAGGAAAGATTTTTCAGTTTATGATTCGTAAGTTTTTTAACCTCTAAAACCGTCTCTTTCGGCCGATCCTCCCGGGGAGCATAGACTTCAAATACGGTTTTTCCTATCATCATTTTAATAAGCTCAGCCCGATTCTCTACCTCTGAAACCGGTTTCGTGTCGATATGTTTTCCGTCCCGCATTACCGTTACGTAATCGCCTATCTCGAATATCTCATCTAAGCGATGGGATATGTAAATGACCGTTACGTTACTATCCCGAAGATTCTTAACGATAGTAAAGAGCCGCTCGATTTCTCCTTCGGTGAGGGCCGCAGTCGGCTCATCCATGATAATGATGTCCGAATCGCTGGCTACCGCCTTTGCGATCTCGACAATCTGCTTCTGGGCAACACTTAGACGTGCAACGAGTTGTCCGGGGTTAATGCCCGGTTCGAGGTTATGCAAAACCTCGACCATTTTCCTGATTTTGTCGGTCTTTTGTAAGAAACCGAATGTTGTGTCCTCCATCCCCAGAGTAAGGTTTTCTTCCACGGTAAGCTGGTCCACAACATTCAGTTCCTGAAAAAGAGTACTGATGCCTGAGTTTTTCGCTTCCTTCGGGTTATGGGCATTGTATTCCTTATTGTTCAGTAAGATAGTACCGCTTGTCCGCTGGTGCGCGCCGGTAAGTATTTTAATAAGCGTCGATTTTCCCGCCCCGTTTTCTCCCACTAGACAGTGGATGGTCTCCCGCTTAATGTCGAAACTAACGTCGTTCACGGCCCGGACGCTCGGAAAATCTTTAATCAGATTCCTGATTACTAAAACGCTTTCAGTCATTTTTTCGTCCCTGGTTTTTTACTACAGCTTATTATAGCACGGGGGAGAAAACAAGAAGTTTTCTCCCCCGTAAATCCGGTAAAAGCAGCTTGTATCAGATTATTTGATATTCGTACCGAACTGATTGTTCAGCCATTCCGCCGCGTCATCCTGGTCCATTGTGTAGTAAGAAATGTTATACGCTTTCTTGAAATCTTCCTCGGCAGGCCTGGAAATCTGATCGATTTTACCGTTCTTGATGTCAAAAAGATTATCGATCCTCCCCTGACCAGTTTCAACCGGGGGAAGTCCCATGGAAAGCTTCAGAGAGCTGTTCGGGTCGTAAATTTCTTTGTATTCAACTTCGTCGAAGTCTACGGAGCAGACAATCTCGGTGGTGGGAACGCCGTTGTTCATCGTCCCCCGCCCTGATTGCTTCAGTCCCGCCATGGTTCCCACGGTCAGGTTAGATGCTTCCGAATAGATCAGGTTCACTTCCGGCCGCTGGGTTACTAAGTCTACAATGATCTGCTTTGCCGCATCCGGCCCTTTGCTCGCGTCGAGACATCCGAGGTTTTCCGCATTCGGAGCAACGGAAAGCACGCCCTCTACAAAGGGATCGGTCCGGCCCGATTTTACTTCGGTATGGTTCGGCCACCCGAGCTGTACCATAACGATTGGTTTATCGGGATTCGCCTTCTTCCACTGTTTAGCCATTTCGGCACCCATTTCAAAAGAAATTCCCGCTTCATCGTTTCGTACAACGGGGATACCGGTGTCGGCTAAGGGGCTGAAGAAAGAAGCCATAATGACGCCCTGATCGAGCGCATCAAGAACACCCGGTTTTGCCGCTTCCGCGTCCCAGATCTGCATGGTAGCCATATCCATACCCTGGGCTACGATCTGGTCGATATTTTCGGTCATAACGGCGCTGTCCGACTTTCCGTCGAAAGCGTATACTTCGGCCCCGTATTCTTCCATGGCGTATTTCTTTGCCGCGGCAAACTGGGCCTGATGGAACACATTGCTCAAGTCGGAAACGAAAAACGCGATTTTTATTGTCTCTTCCTTTTTTTCCGATTGTCCCCCGGCAAAGACCGCCGTCAATCCGCCCATCAATAGGCAGAGCACAAATACTACCAATACTATCTTTTTCACAAATCTCCTCCTGTTATTAGTCTTAAAAAACATTTCCTTCCCTTCTACCCTTCTCTAAGCATGTATTGAATCATTCCCCCTTTTTTCACAAAATTGATTGCGTTACACGTTTGTTCAAAGATGATATTCATCTTAACGTACATACGGCGAGCTGTCAAGTTTTTTTATATATCAAAAAAAATTATTTTTATAAAAAGCTGCTTCTAACATTCATAGGTTACACTAACTAATTGGGCCTTTTTCACGCATTACTGCGGCAGGCGGGGAGGGAACAACAGGTGTATTTGTCTGGGATCTTTTCTAATTCACGAAATTTTCTTTCAAATTAAATTTTTTCAGAATGATGTCCGCCTTATGGACGGCAAGAGCATGTACTTCCATCACTTCCTCGGTGGAACCCGCGACGGCGGACCAGTCGTCCTGCAGCGCCTCCGATACAATACTTGGAATAAGGGGAAAGCTGATTTTTTCTTTTGTAAAGGCTTCCACCGCTATTTCGTTTGCCGCGTTATACACAATAGGATACGATTTACCCATTTGCATTACGGTGTAAGCTATCTCGAGCATCTTGTAGCGGTCAAAATCGGGGGCGAAAAATTCAAGTTTTTTACCGATTAAATCGAAGGGTTCAACATTACTGTACAGTTCGGGATAGCTGAAAGCATTTTGAATGGGGACCCGCATATCGGGCTTGCTGATCTGCGCGTAGATGGAACCTTCTTTTGTCCGGATCATGGAGTGGACGTAGCTCTGGGGATGAATAACCACCTTGATGATATCCGGTGCCGCGTTAAAGAGATGATGCGTTTCAATCAGTTCCAGTCCCTTATTCGCCATGGTCGCGCAGTCGATGGTAATTTTTGTCCCCATGCTCCAGGTGGGATGGACTAAGGCCTGCTTCATGGTAACGTACGGCAGCTCCTCCTTCGCGTAATTCCGAAAGGCCCCGCCGGAGGCAGTCAGGATAATTTCCGCTAAGTTTTCCCGTGGAACTTTCTGTAAAAGATGAAATATAGCGGAATGTTCCGAATCTACGGGAATAACGGCTTTGCCGTGTTTTTCCGCTATGCCTTTGATTAATTCCCCGGCCATAACGATCGTTTCCTTATTCGCGAGGGCCAAGTCTTTCCCCGATTCCAAAACGGCAATTGAAGGGAGCAGGCCGGAGGAACCGGCAATACCGTTAATGACAATATCGGCATCTACGGTATGAAGCATTTCAGTAAGTCCTTCACTGCCCCAGTAACGGATTTTGTCCGATATCGGTTTTCTGCCGGAGAGGGCCAGTACCGGCGTATTGAATTCGGACTGCAGCTCCAAAAGCTGCTCTTCATTGGTATGCGCCGATATACCCGTCAATTCAAGTTTTGTAGATTCTTTCCGTATTACCGCGAGGGCACTTTGCCCGATAGATCCGGTACCGCCTAAAATAATTACTTTTTTCTTATTCATTCCGCAGCTTCCTCTCAATAATAATTAAAACATACCTCATATCCATCATAGTATCCATACGCTAATTCACACGCCGGGTACTGTACTCGATCAGCCCTTCCAGCACATTCCTTGCCGTTCCGTCCGCGCCGGATAGTTTTTTCACACCCTCCCAGGCCCGGTCGACAAAACGGGAAGTTACGCCGGCAACCTTTTCCTGCAGGCCGTAGGCCGTCATCAGGTCCCGGACATAGGCAATATCTCCCGCGGAAGCCTGCTGATTACCGAAAATAGAGGACAATGCGTTCCGTTCCGCGGAGGCTGCCTGCTCGAAGAGAAATATATAGAACAGTGTCTTTTTTCCTTCTTTTATGTCCGAACCGACGGGCTTTCCAAGCTTCTCTTCGTCCCCGAATATCCCGAGTTCATCGTCTTTCAGCTGGAAAATGGTCCCTAACGCGACACCAATCTCCTCGAGGACCGATATTGCCTCCAGGCTTTGTCCGGCGGCTAGACCGCCGGCCATCAGGGGGAGGGAAAAGGTATACCGGCCGGTTTTATAGGTATAGAGATGAAGCACATCGTCGGGGTCCGGCGTTTTACTGTCAGCTCCGTAGTAGACATCCACCATCTGCGCGATCCCGACGTAGGAAAGCTCCCGGGAGCAAAGGCGGAACAGTTCCGCTTTGACCGGGTCCGGTAAACCGGCAGTACCAATCAATTCAAAGGCGGTAAAAAAGGCAATGTCCCCGGCGCAGATGCCCAGGGCTTCCCCGGTATGGACCGGTTCGTACAGTCCCCATTTTTCCGATTCCAGCACATACTGATGATAAACCGACGGACTGCCCCGGCGGACAATGTCCCGGTCCATAATATCGTCATGAATGAGGAGGGCCGACTGAAAAAGCTCTAAGGCGGCACCTAAGGAGGAACAGTCTTCACCCGCCCTGCTTCCGAAAAGCTCATAGGCAAGACTTACCATCCCGCCTCTGAGCATTTTGCCCTGTTTCGAAAAGTCGACCAGCCGCTTCAGGGCATCCTTTCCTAAAAAGCTGATTTTTCCGTAGTCGGAGCTGTTTTCAGATGCAAAATGATCAAGGAAGCGGGCTATTTCTTCCTTTTTCGCGGCAAAATACTCCTTCATTTCCGTCACAGGCAGCTTCCTCCTCCGTTTCCCCCGGCCGCTTTCATAGGACAAACCGCAATATGATAAAAAAGCCGGCTTGAATGCCGAGGTAATAGACCGGCATCATTGTTTGTATTTTCATTTTCAACAGATGATATACCAAAGCGGCGCAGTAGGCGATTAAAAACCAGGCAATATAATTCCTGACAGGGACCGCGGTTTCCGCCCATGTCCAGTAGGAAAGGCGGATTGCTGTCGGTTCTAACATAAAATCGAAAAGAAACGCGCCGGCGCCGACAATTCCCGCCGCTACAAAAGGGGACTTGGTAATTTTCCCGCTTACAACAGCCAGCCCGATAATCACCAGCAGCCAGTTAAACCCTATTATGACGGGGACTTCCAGCAGTTTCGGCCCTAAAACAGATCCGTAAAAGTAGGGACCGAAAATAACACCCGTTTTCACCCCGACAGCCTCCACGGCAAATGTAACGAGGTAGGTCCCGGCAGACCAAATGAGCACGTTCCGGTTTTTCTCCCTGGCGACAAAGTAAAAGATAAAGGCCCCGACAATCAGAAGTACGTACGGAGTGACCCGCATCATAATCGGACGGGTATACGGGACGGCGTGGAAAATAATTCCCATAAGGTAGAAATAGGCTATACCGAGTGCCTTTCTCTTTTCCGTTTTAAAGAGGGTATATTTGATGAAATGTACTACGTTTCCAGCCACAAGCGGCATAATAATAATCAATTTCGGAAAAGAGATCAATTTAAATATTACAAAATTATTATCTTGACAAAAGAGGTTGCAAAGCCTACCTTATTTTATGTGATTTTACGAAAACATAAAAGTTTTTTACCGTTCCTTCCTTCTCTTTTCTTAATCATCATCCTCGGTGCCGGAACGGCACTCTCTGCAGAAGCGTACGAGATAGACCAAAACTGGGCCTTGGAATACCTCCTTTTAGACGATGAGGCCGACCTCGACCGCGCCATGGCTGAAGTCTCCGCGCAAATTCCCGATCCGAAGGAACGTGCCCTGGCTGTGGGAATTCTCAATGTATACAAATACTTACGCAACGATACGGTCTCGGAATATGCCTACGCGGCTTTTGATAATCTTGACAGTTTGAAACCCCCATTTGACGACGCTCCCTTTATTTTCGCCTACAAAGGGGCGGCAAATTCTCTCATGGCAAAGGAGAAAACGATATTCGGTGTCGGCAACCTGAAGGAGATGGAAGAATATCTGCAGCTCATTCCGGAAAATTACAACGACTGGTTTGTCCGGTTCCTCAGGGGCTCCACCCTCATCCAGGTCGGGCGGAACCTGCCGGCGCTGTTTTTCCGGAAAATGAAAGAAGAGGCGGTTGACCTGGGAACGAAGGACCTCAATTTTGTACTGGATACGTACCGGGAAAACGGTGTCCCTTATTTTTACGCCGCTACCTACGACAGGAAAAACCGCCCCGTTCCCTACCCGATATACGAACAGTCGATGAATTTTTTAACGGAAGAGTGACGAAAACGATATGTTTCATGTTTGGCACCTCTTTACAGCCGCATCGATAGCCTACGGTGCCGCGGGAAGTCTCCTGCTCTGGAAGATACCGTCCTGCGGTACAAAAACCTCTAAAGGGAATACGCCCGCCCCGGCAGATGGCGGGGATAGCAAAAACATGAAAAACAAACTTGTTTCGGTCATTATTCCCGCCCGGAACGAAGAAAAGCGGCTTCCCCGCCTCCTCGACAGCCTGCGGGAGGAGATGAAGTTTCTGCCGAAGGAAATACAACTGGAAATACTGGTGGCAGACGACCGTTCCGAAGACGCGACCGCGCGAATCGCGGAGCAGGCAGGCGTACGGGTGGTGAAGCTGACGGAACCGCCCGCGGGACGGGCGGGAAAGTCCCGCGCGTGCGGGAAAGGCGCGGAAGCGGCCGGGGGAGATGTACTGCTGTTTCTTGACGCGGACACCTGGTTTGTTCCCGGAGGGCTTGCACGGGTGCTGGAACTGCGGCAGCCGGGGCTCGTTTCCATTCAGCCCTATCATGTAACACAACGTTTGTATGAATCATTTTCCGCCTATTTCAACATCATCGTTATGTCGGGTGTAAACGCCTTTACGCCGTTTTCGAAAGAGGGGAAACCGAAGGGGTGTTTCGGCCCCTGTCTCCTTTGTTCGAAGGAAGACTACTTTTCCGCCGGGGGGCACGGTGCGATAGAAACAGAGCTGGTGGACGACATTGCCCTGGCCAGGCTCTTTGTTGACCGCGGCCTGCCGGTACACTGCTTCGGCGGAAGAGGGTGTATTAATTTCCGGATGTATCCGGAAGGTATGCGTGACTTGACGGAAGGATGGACGAAAAACATGGCCACCGGGGCCAAATTTTCCTCTCCGGTAACAAACATCCTTCTATTTATATGGATTGCGGGTGTAACGAACCTCTTTCTGTCGATAGGACAGGCTGCCGTTACCGGCCGGCCGCTGTTTCTTGCCGGTTCCGCCGCGGTCTATCTCCTGTACGGCCTGCAGCTCTATCTGCACCTTCGGCGTATCGGCAACTTTTTTCCCCTCGTATGTCTGCTGTTTCCGGTCTATCTCCTCTTTTTTATTCTTCTGTTCCTGTATAGTATTGTAAAGACCCGTTTTGTAAAAAAGGTGCGCTGGAGGGGAAGGGACATCAGCCTATGAAAATTGACAATGTTCACTACGAAACCTTTAAAAAGGGAAGCAAGACCTATTTCAACTCCAGCATTTTTTTCCCTCCGGAAGTACGGAAGGAGGTTTTTATCCTGTACGGGTTCGTACGGGTGGCGGACAACTTCGTGGACGCGGTGCCCCCGGACGCGGAGAGTTTTTACGCCTTCCGGGACAAGTACCGCAGGGCCCTCGCGGGGGAGCACACCGGTGACGTTATTGTCGACGACTTTGTCGGCCTGATGAAGCGGAAGAATTTCAAACCCGGCTGGGTGGACGCCTTTCTCCGTTCCATGGAGATGGACCTCGGGAAATCGGAGTACGATACGTTAGATGAAACCCTCGAATACATATACGGCTCCGCCGAGGTAATCGGCCTGTTTATGGCATCGATCCTAAAGCTTCCCGAGGAGTCCTTTCACGCCGCCCGGATGCTCGGAAGGTCGATGCAGTTCATCAATTTTATCCGGGACATAGGGGAGGACCTGGAACTGGGCAGGCGCTACATCCCCCTGACCGGCAGTACACTGACCTCCCTGAAAAGAGAGGAAACGGCGGAAAACCCGGACGAATTCATCCGGTTCCACCGGATGCAGATTGATTTGTACAAAAAGTGGCATGCTGAAGCTGAACAGGGCTATACATATATCCCCCGAAGATATCTAATCCCCATTAAAACGGCTGAAGACATGTATTTATGGACCGCCGACAAAATAGCGGAAGACCCCTTCATCGTGTACGAAAAGAAGGTAAAGCCGTCGAAACTCCGGATCATTACGCGGATAATCCGGAACTCGATAACGGTCCGGTAAGCGCGCCGATGAAATCGTGCGCTGTCGTCGGCGGAGGCATCGGGGGGCTTTCGGCCGCTCTTCTGCTGGCCCATTACGGATACCGGGTGGAGGTATTCGAACAGCAGCCGCGGGTCGGCGGAAAGGCCGTCAGCACCTCCGCCGAGGGGTTCCGCTTCGACATGGGGCCGACCCTCTTTACCATGCCCTTCGTTTTAGAAGAGATATTCGCCGCGACCGGCAGGGACATAAAAGAGTATGTAGAACTGCAGCTCCTCGAGGAAACGACAAGGTATTTTTATGCCGACGGGACGGAGTTTCGGGCCTACAGCGACATGAAGCGGTATTACGCGGCGGCGAAACAGGCGTTTTCCGATCCGCTTCAGCGCCTTTCCCGCTATTTTTCCTACTGCAAAACGATTTACGACCTTACCGGCGATATTTTCATGTTCGCCCCGTTCCATGAATGGATCGACATGGTTACCGACCGGGAAAAGTGGGCCCGGGTATTCGAAATGTACAAGATGGACCCCTTCCGTTCGATGCACCGGGCAAACAAGTGGTTTTTCAAGGACCCGAAACTCCTGCAGCTGATGGACCGATTCGCGACTTTCAACGGTTCAAGCCCCTACCGTGTCCCGGCAACACTGAACATTATCGCCCACGTGGAGCATATGGGCGCCTATGTTCCGAAACGGGGAATTTACCGTATTCCCGAAGCCTTAGCGGAAGCCGCCGCGGAAGAAGGCGCGGCCATCCGCCTGAATACGCCGGTAGATGCCATCAATTATAACGGGTCCGGAGTTACCGGTATTACCGTAAACGGCAGGGAGTACGCCTTCGATATCGTGGTTTCAAACTCCGATGTTACAAACACCTACATCTCCCTGCTGCGGCAGCGGAACATGTTCCCGGCCCTCAAATACCGAATGCTGAAACCCTCAACATCCGCCCTCGTTTTTTACTGGGGGGTACAAGGAAGCTACCCGCGGCTCGCGACCCACAACATCCTCTTTTCAGACGTGTACCGGAAAGAATTCCGGGACCTCCTGCGGCGGGAAATCTGTCCGGAGGACCCGACGGTCTACATCTACATATCCTCGAAGTTCAATCCGGGTGACGCGCCGAAGGGTTCGGAAAACTGGTACGTTATGATCAACGCCCCCTACCGGGTCAATCAGAACTGGGAGGACGAAATTAACCGGAGCAGAAGGGCGGTATTGGAAAAAATACACCGCTATCTGGACATCGACATTGAAGATAGCATACGGTACGAAGAGGTGTTGACGCCGCCCGATATCGAACGGAGGACCGACAGCAGGGCCGGCAGCATTTACGGCATTTCATCGAACAATACCATCGCTGCTTTTCTCCGTCAGCGGAACCGGTCGAAACAGTTCAGAGGGCTCTACTTTTGCGGCGGGAGCGCGGCCCCCGGAGGCGGCATCCCCCTGGCAATGCTTTCGGGCAAAATGACGGCCGAACTCATCCGGCGCTTCGAAGGGGGGACGGAGGCATGAACGCGGCATGATTATCAGAGCTGAACACAAATGGTGGGCGGGCCGGCTCTTTTACCCCTACCTGGACCGCATTTTTCGGAAGGATTACTCCCATTTTTACGTTACCAACACGCTGCCGGAAATACCGAAGGACAGCGGCCTGTTACTAACTCCCAACCATATCAGCTGGTGGGACGGGTTTTTTATCGTTTATTTGATGCGCCGGATGACGAAGCGGCGGATCTATTTGATGATGTTAAAAGAACAGCTTGCCCGGTTCGCCTTCTTCCGTTTTTTAGGCGCCTACTCCATCGACCCGGGACACAGGAAGAGCGTTATCGAGTCCCTGGAGTATACCGCCGAAATTTTACAGCAAAATGATTCTTTCGCCGTGGTTTACCCCCAGGGCGAGATCGTCCCGCAGCGATCGGCCCCGCTGGAGTTCAGGGAGGGGCTTCTTTTTTCGCTTACGAAAGTTACCGCGCCCGTCCATTGCATGCCCGTTACCTTTCTGGTAAAACCGTACAACGAGCGGCATCCGGAACTGTGGTGCAGGTTCGGACCGGCGGTGCCGGCGGAGAAGGTCCGAAACCATTTCAAAGGGTATGAAAAACTGTGCAACAACGAAGTGCTTGAACTCGAAGGGATGGTCCTGGCGAGGAACTTCGAAGAAGACCTGTTTGTCCGAAAGGGGAAGCTGAAATGACGGAAACGGCCCCCTCTTTCGATATTATTATCGTCGGCGCGGGACTGGCAGGCTGTTCGGCCGCCGCCGCCGCGGCGGAACGGAACATGAAAACCGCCGTGTTTACCAAGCTCCATCCCCTCCGAAGCCACTCCGGCGCCGCCCAGGGGGGTATAAACGCCGCACTGTATGAAGGGGACACGACAAAACATCAATTCGATACAATCAAGGGAAGTGACTATCTTGCCGACCAGGATGCGGTCCGGCTCCTTTGTGAACAGGCGCCA
Source organism: uncultured Spirochaetales bacterium (assembly GCA_964440465.1). GTDB lineage: Bacteria > Spirochaetota > Spirochaetia > SPDA01 > CAZSGZ01 > CAZSGZ01. The sequence goes on along the minus strand of CAYTSI010000023.1, from coordinate 5,830 downwards.
GCGGCAGTACGCCGCCTCGAAGCATTGGGCGCGGTCTTTTCACGGACCGAAACGGGGTTAATCGCGCAGCGCCCCTTCGGCGGGCAGCAGCCCCGCCGGGCATGCTACGCGAAAGACAGGACCGGCCTTACCCTTCTGCAGACGGCCTACGAGACCGCATCCGGCGGGGGCGCGGGATTTTATCCGGAGTGGTACGTTACCGATATTCTCTGCGACCGTGAAGAACAGCGTGCGTTCGGAATAATTGCCTACGACCTGAAAAATACAAAACCGCGGGTTTTCACGGCGAAGGCGGTCATACTTGCAAGCGGCGGCTACGCGCGGGCCTTCGAACGGAACTCAAACGCCCATGCGAACACCGGCGACGCGCTCTCCATGGTGCTCCGGGCGGGTCTGCCTCTGCAGGACATGGAGTTTGTCCAATTCCACCCCACGGGCTTAGCGGATTCGGGGATTCTTATTTCCGAAGCCGCCCGGGGGGAAGGGGGCTATCTTCTTAATTCGGAAAAGGAACGGTTTATGCGGCGGTATGCCCCGGAACGGATGGAGCTCGCTCCCCGGGACGTGGTAAGCCGGGCCGTGGAGGCGGAGATTAGAGAAGGCCGGGGAGTCGGGCGGAAAAAAGACGCGGTCTGCCTCGATGTATCCCACTTAGGCGCTGATATTATCCATTCCCGGCTGCCGGAACTGTACGACCTCGCCCTGTCATTCCAGGGAACGGACCTGACGAAGGGGCCGGTACGGATCGCGCCGACCGCCCATTACTCCATGGGGGGAATTCCCACCGACCTTTCGGGACGCGTTCTCTTCGACGGCATTTCCGCGCCGGCAGACAGCGGCATCTGTACCGGTCTCTACGCGGCGGGCGAATGCGCCTGCGTAAGCGTCCACGGGGCAAACCGCTTAGGCGGCAACTCCCTGCTGGAGGCGGCGGTATTCGGCACCCTGGCAGGGGCCGCGGCAGCCGAAGATATAGCCGCCGGCACCGGGGCAACACCGGCAGCAACGAACAGGGCCGGGGCGGCGGAAGACAACCTGGAGCGGCTTTTTTCAGGTCCCGGGAAAAAGGACCAATATAGAATCAGGAAAAAACTGCAGCGGGAGATGAGCGCCGGGGCCGGACTGTTCCGCGCGGGGACCGAACTCGCCGTGCTGCTCGACTGTATTATGGAGCTGCGGCGGAATTATACTCTGGTTCGAGTTCGGGACCGGTCGAAACGCTTCAATACCGAACTGCAGGACGCACTTGAACTGGGGCACATGCTTGATTATTCCCTGGTAATTGTCTCCGCGGCCCTCCGGCGGGAGGAAAGCAGAGGCGCCCATTACCGGACCGACTTTCCAAAACGGGACGACAACAGCTGGCTGGTCCACTCCCTCTCGCGTTTTCCCGATGCCGAAGGCGCGGACGGGAAAGAGGCTTCCGCGGCGGACGACAGGGCCGTTGTCGAACATTACTACAAACCGGTTAGGACCGGATTTTTTCCGGTGGAAAGGCGGAAATACTGATATGGCGGAACAGAACAACACGGTAACATTGCTTATCTACCGCTTTAATCCGGACACGACAAAACCGCCGCGGTACGACCGGTTCGTACTAAAGGGGATTACAGCCGACGACCAGCTCCTCGACCTGCTTGAAAGAATACGGCATCAAACAGACAGCACCGTAAGCTACCGGAAATCCTGCCGCCACAGTATATGCGGGTCCTGCGCGGTAAAGGTAAACAGCGTGCCGGTCCTCGCCTGCAAATCGAACGCGCGGGAACTGATAACTATCTACGGAAACGAACTCACCGTCGACCCTCTCGATTACTCCCGGGTGGAGCGGGACCTGGTGATCAATATGGACGGCTTCTGGGAAAAATACCGGTCCGTCCGGCCATATCTCGAAGGTATCGGCGGGAAAACAGGACCGGCCGCGGAGGGAGCGGGTGCTCCGCCGCGGGCACAGGACCGGCGGATTTTTCCGGACACAATGGATATGGTAAACAATGCCGATTACTGCATTCAGTGCGGCGCCTGCTACTACGTCTGCCCGGTGGTTCGGGTAAACGGAAAGTTCCTCGGCCCCGCCGCCTTAACGAAGGCCTACCGCTTTGCCGCCGACGCGAGAGACTTTTCGTCGAAACGGCTTACGATCGTGCAGGAACAGTATTCGGGGGTATGGGACTGCGCGAAGTGTCTCCTCTGCGTGGAAGCCTGTCCGAAGGACATCAACCCCTTCGGGAAGATAACAGCCCTGCACGAAATGGGGACGGACCGCGGCATCAACGTCGAGAGCGAACATTACCGGCACGCGCGTGTTTTTAACCGGCAGGTGCGGCGGACCGGTTACATTAACGAATTTTTCCTTGCGTTGAACACTCTCAGATTCGGCATGCGGAAAATGGTTTTGCGGGGGGTGCTCCTCGTTTGTAAGGGAAAGATGCGGTTTAATTTTCTCTTTCCACGGAGCGTTAAACGCTACGAACTGCGGGACATTCTCCGGAAGCATAAAGGAGGCCGCCGGTGAACCGTATCTATTCCCTCTACACCGGCTGTACGCCCCGGATTGCGGAGCCGGAGCTGCTGAAATCCACCCTCGCCGCGGCGGAATACCTCGGCATCGACCTGCTTCAAAAGCGGGAGTTCTCCTGCTGCGGCGGCTCCCACATTCAGGACATCGACGATTTTTCCTCTCTGCTCTTAAACGGCAGAAACCTCGCCTATGCCGACACCGAGGGCCTCGACCTGGTAACCATCTGCAATACCTGCCAGCTGATGCTTGCCGATGCCCGGGGCCGGCTGCTGCGGGACGCGGTCCTCCGGGAGCGGGTAAACGGGAGGCTTGCAAAGTACAATCTAACGTTTACCGGGTCGGCGAAGGTACGCCATTTTTTCTACCTGCTGCTGGACGAGTTCGGTTATAACGGTTTGAAGGAGAGGGTCACGCGTCCGCTGACGGGCCTGAAGGTGGCAAGCTTTTACGGATGCCACAACATCCGGCCGGCGGCCCTGCAGGGGGACGTGAACAGGAATGAATCGCCCTGGGACCCTAAGTCCCTGGACAGGCTGGTGGAGGCCTTGGGAGGTGAACCGGTCTACTACGAAAGCGCCGCCTCGTGCTGCGGCTTTCACATTTCCCTGCATGCACAGGACACCGCGGAGAAAATGACCGGCAAAGTGCTGCGGCAGGCATACGAAGCCGGGGCCGACTGTATTATTACCCCCTGCCCTCTCTGCCATACCAACCTGGACAGTATGCAGGCCGAAGCCTTTACCCGGGTCGCGAAGGGCCCGGGGCTTCCGCTGTTCAAAGCGTGGCCGAACGCGTTCAACGTAAAACTGCCCGTGATAGACGGACCGGTGTCGCTGCCGGCCCTGCATTTCGAACAGCTCATAGGTATTGCCTTCGGTATTCCAGTAAAAAAGCTTGGACTCAGGCACCACGTGGTGCCGTTACGGCGGAACGCGAAACTAACGGAGTATATAACAAGGTGACGCGGATTTGGTGGGAGACAATACGGCCGAAGACCCTCATCGCGGGCGCGTCACCGGTTATCCTCGGCTGTGCCCTTGCCTTCCATGACGGGAGTTTTCAGCCCGCTGCGGCGGCGGTCACCCTGTTCTGCGCCCTCATGCTGCAGATTGGGGCGAATTTTGCAAACGACTACTTCGATTTTATAAACGGCGCCGATACCGCCGACCGGATCGGCCCGCGGCGGGCGCTGCCGAACGGGCTGATCAGCAAACGGCAGCTGGTACACGGGATGGCCGTCGTTTTTTCAGCAGCACTGATGTCGGGCGCGTACCTGACGGTCATCGGCGGCAGGATTATCTTTTTTATCGGCATTACCTCCATGGTAATGGCGGTATTTTACACCGCCGGCCCGGTGAAGCTCGCCTACATCGGCTTAGGCGAGGCCGCGGCTTTTCTGTTTTTCGGTCCCGTCGCGGTAACCGGGACCTACTATCTGCAGACGGGAATGGTAAGCCGAGAGGCGCTGCTTGTAAGCATCTCCCCGGGGCTGTTCGCCCTGGCCCTGCTGACGGTCAACAATTACCGTGACAGAGAGGAGGACCGGCGGGCGGGGAAACGGACACTTGTAGTCCGCTACGGCGCCGTTTTCGCGCGGACCCTCTATACGGCAACACTGATAAGCGGTTTTCTTGTTCCCTGCCTGCTTGTTTTTTCCGAACGGATTGGGGCTGCCGTCTGTTTTATTCCACTGCTGGCAGGCGCTTCGATACCGGTCCTCCGAAAACTGCGGAAGCAGCCGCCCGGGAGGTGGCTGAACAAGGTATTAGGAGCCACCGGTTTGTTTGAGGCGCTTGTAACGGCAGGGCTCGCTCTCGCGCTGATATTGGGTTAATTGATACTGAGGTAACGGATGAAAGGAAGGAAAATTGTTGTACTAGGAGCGGGACTCTCGGGCTTGGCAAACGCGGCCATGCTTGCAAAAAACGGTTTCGATGTTACCGTGGTGGAACAGCAGCCGATGCCCGGCGGGGTTGCCCGCTGCATGAAAGACCGGGGCTTCCATTTCGACATGGGACCGTCCTGGTATCTCATGCCTGAAATTTTCGAGACCTATTTCGCGTATTTCGGAAAAAAGCCGTCGGACTACTACAAGCTTGTCGAACTCGACCCTTCGTACAAAATATACTTCGAAAACGACCGCGTCGTCTCCATCAGCAAGGACATAGAGGCAAACAAACGGCTTTTCGACACCCTTGAAAAAAACGGCGGCGAAAAACTCGTCAGGTACTTAGACGAATCGAAACAGAAGTACGAGATCGCGGTAAACAAAATCCTGTATAAAAATTTCTTTTCCGTTTTTGATTTTCTCCGGACCGAAATTCTCCGCTGCGGCCTAAAGCTGAATATGTTTACAAGCCTCGACACATACGCGAAGAAATTCCTGAAAGACCACCGGTCCCGGAAGATTGTCGAGTTCAACACCGTGTTCCTCGGAAGCAGCCCCTATTCCGTACCGGCGCTGTATTCGCTGATGAGTTACGTGGACCTGCAGTTAGGAGTGTACTATCCGGAAGGCGGAATTTTCGAACTTCCAAAGGCGCTTTACCGGCTTGCAAAAGAGCAGGGAGTACGGTTCGAGTTTGGAACAAAGGCAGAAAAGATTCTCTTTGAAAAACGGCGGGCCGTAGGAGTCAAAACTGAAAAAGGTTTTATCGGCGCGGACATTGTCCTCTCCTCGGCGGATTACCACTTTACCGACACCGAACTTCTCGACCTGAAGCACCGCAACTATTCAAACACCTACTGGAAGACCCGGGTTATGGGGCCCTCCTCATTTCTCCTTTATTTGGGCCTGAATAAAAAGCTCCCGAATATCGTCCATCACACCTTTTACCTGGCCGACAATTGGCGGGAGCATTTCGATACCATCTTTCACAGTAAAAAATGGCCCGAAAACCCCTGTTACTACTTGTGCTGCCCGTCGAAAACCGATCCGGCCGCCGCCCCGGCGGGAAAGGAGGCCCTGTTTGTCCTAGTCCCCCTCGCCCCCGGCTTAGACGACACCGACACCGTACGGAAGACGTTTGCGGACAAAATCCTCCGGCATATAGAAGGTGTAATCGGCACATCTATCCGCGACTCCGTCGAAGTGATGTACACCTACAGCCATCGTGACTTCAGCGGTACCGGCAACCTCTACCAGGGCACCGCCTTAGGCCTCGCGCACACCCTGCCGCAGACCGCCTTCCTCCGCCCCTCCCACAAGAGCAGGCGGGCGAAAAACCTCTACTTTGCCGGCAGCTACACCCAGCCCGGCATCGGCATGCCCATGGTTTTAATCGGCGCCCACCTGGTGTCGGGACTGAT
>CAYTSI010000022.1:30013-40281 GCA_964440465.1 uncultured Spirochaetales bacterium | reverse complement strand
GTTGTCATGACAACTTTGAACATCGATGCCGGAGAATAACTCGATTGGATTGCCCTGTTTAAAAAGGGATAGTTCGGGTCGAGGGAAAGCTTATTAAACTCCTCTTCGGCATTGTCGGTGTAGAAAAGGTTCGGATTGAACCACGGATAAGAAACTAAAGCAAGAATTTCCCCGCTGGACGGGCGAAGCACAACGATTGATCCGTTCCTTTCTCCTAAGGCTTTTTCACAAATCTTTTGAATCGTACGGTCAATGGTAAGAACGATATTATTACCCGGGACCGGGGGGACTTCCGTTTTCTCTTCGTTTCCAATGCTTCTTCCCTCTACATCAACGGTGGTGAATATTTTACCCGGTTCACCCCGCAGGACATCATCGTAATAGCGCTCAATACCGTTCTTCCCGATGACTGAATTCTGATTGTAGCCTCTGTTGTACATAATCTGTAATTCTTCACGGTTAATTGTTCCGACATATCCGAGAACATGGGAAATTGAGCCGGTCTCGACGTAACTGCGAAGCTGCTTTTTGTGCCACTGTACCCCCGGAAAATCCTGGATCTGTTCCGCGATGGTTACAATGGTTTGGTACGGAACACCCTCTTTTATTTCTATCGGGGTAAAAATATTTTTATAATTTACCGGGATCTTCTGTAAAATATCCTCCCGTTCAAGGGAAAGAACACCGGCAAGCCTGTCGGCAAGAGGAATTATGTCCTCTTCCCGCAGTTCTCCGGGAATGATATTCACGGCATAACTGTCGATGTTCAGCACAAGGGGAACATCATAGTTGCGGTCAAAAATCTCACCCCGCTGCGGCTCGATGGAAAGAATTCTCCTCGCAACCTCTTCGGCCCGTTTCTTGTACATCGGTCCTTTCACCACTTGGAGGGAAAAAACATACATACTAAAAAAAATAAAAACAGCTGTAATGAGAAAAAGAAAAAAAAGGAACCTTCCCCGAAGTTCCCCAATGCGGTTTTTTTCCGAATTATGATAATTCATCTTTTTTTACCCGCCGAAAATTTTTGAATAATTTTAAAATACCAAATAAAAAAGGGCTGATTACCGCGTTCAGACCGATCTCAATTCCTAATTTTGCTGTAAAGACAGGTTCGAGAAGGTCGGGCGCGACAAAAACGGCGCCTAAGAGTCCTGCCGTTAAATGTTTCAACAGTGTGGCACCGGCGGTCAATATCAGTGGCATAAATACTGGATCGAGAAAAATGTTTCCCCTCGTTAACCCGAAAAGAAAACCGCTCAGCGTTTTAATAAACGCGTGAAATCCGAGGGGAGACAGGCTGATAAAATCCTCAATAAGACCCGAGGCAAACCCGCTTATCTCTCCCCGCGTACTTCCGAACCGGTTTGAAAAAAATACAATCAGGATGAGGGCGATATCAGGGGTAACCCCCCAAACGGCTATTCTGCTCAGCAATGTGGACTGCAGGATAACTGCGAAGATGATAATGAGTGTCGGAAGCCATATTTTCACGGTCTTCATTTAACCACCACTCTTTAAAACAAACACATTCTCGATTTTTGTAAAATCAATTATTGGTTCAATATCGATGGTAAGAGTTGATTCATACTCCTTCGCCGCGATACTTCGTACCCGGCCTATATATATCCCCTGCGGATATATTCTGCTCAAGCCGGAGGTAATTATTAGATCGCCGTATTTTATTTCCGACCTCGCGCGTTTTTTCACGTACCTCATTTGAATATAGGCGGAATTATTACCCTGCCCGGTAATAAGCCCTTCGTAACGGGACTCCTGCAGCCGTGCGGCAACACTGCAGGAACGATCGTACAACGGGAGTACTTCCGACGACAGGATCCCCACATTGACAATTTTTCCCATTAAGCCGTGGAACCCGTCCTGATAGGCAATTACCGGCATATCTCTTTTAATTCCGTGTTTAGAACCTTTATTGATAACAATGGTGTTGAACAGATTGCTCGGATCTTTCGCGATAATTTCAGCAGGTTCGTGTCGAATAGCAAGGCGGGATGAAAAATGAAGCTGTTCCCGAAGTCTGTTGTTTTCCTCTCTCAATTCCACCAGGTCCCGCTCAAGAGTTTTGTATGTTTTTAGCTGTTCTAGAAGATTTTCATATTCACTCTGAAGTTTGTTCAGTTCATTTACGGAACGGACAGTACGGGCAAAAAAATCACCTGCCTCTGCAAAGGCATTTTGAAAAACCGAAACAAAGGAAAGTCCGACTTCTTTCGGCTTAAATGATATTTTTCTGCCGGAAAACGAAAGAAGAAGGATGGAAACAAATAAAAATGCTCCCAGTAAAATACCGGTCCTTTGTTTTGCAGAAAATCGGCGGGATTTGAACATAGAGGGTTCGTATTAATTTATCGTATTATAAATCGATTTTCCCGCTTGATTACTCTTTTTGGTATGATCGTAGTACATCCCCGCCCCCATGGCCACACAGAGAAGCGCGTTTTCGGCCAAAATGACCGGTACGCCTGTCTCTTTGGAAATCAGTTTCGGCAGTCCTTTTAACAGTGAGCCGCCTCCCGTCATAACAATTCCCCGCTCGACAATATCCGCCGCGAGTTCCGGAGGAGTTTCGCCGAGGGTCCGTTTTATTTCTTCAATTACCGCGTTAATCGGTTCCTGTAGAGATTCCCGGACCTCAACGGAATCTATCTCGAGCCGCCGTGGAAGACCAGTAATGGCGTCCGTCCCTTTTATCTCTAAGCGTTCGATTTTTTTGTCCGGATACGCGTTTCCGATGGTTATTTTCAGATTTTCAGATGTTTGTTCTCCGATAATCAGATTATGCACGCTCCGCACATGTTTAATAATTGCTTCGTCAAACTCGTCACCGCCTAAGCGGGTAGCATTTGTAACAACCATTCCCCCGAGGGAAATGACCGAAATTTCAGTTGTTCCGCCTCCGATATCACAAACCATATGACCGGCGGGTTCGTTGATCGGTATTTCAGCTCCGATAGCGGCTGCCAGGGATTCTTCAATGACTTTTACTTCCCTCGCGCCGGCTTTGTAAGCCGTTTCTTCCACCGCCCGGCGCTCAACTTCCGTTATGCAGGTTGGAACACCGATAACCATCCTCGGTTTAACAAACCAGCGCCTTGGAAGTACCTTCTGAATAAAAAACCGAATCATTTTTTCGGTTGTTTCTAAATCGGCAATAACACCGTCCCGAAGCGGCCGAATGGCAATAATGTCTCCCGGGGTTTTCCACAGCATCCGCTTTGCCTCCGCGCCTACGGCAACGACCTTTTTCGTTCCCCTCTCTACGGCAACTACAGAGGGTTCACTGATAACAATTCCCTTCCCCCGAACGTATATCAGGGTATTGCATGTTCCTAAATCTATTCCAATGTCCGAAGAAAACGCATCAACCAGCTTTCCCATATATTCCTCCTGTGTCTAATCATAATAATGGTATCGAGCGCCGTAGTGGGAAGGATCTAACTGTAAGGTCTTTCGCCATTCCGCCCGGGCTTTAATCGTATCATTCATTGCATTATATAGTATCCCTAATTGATAATGCGCGTCCGCGGCCCGCGGGTTATTTTCCAATATGCTGTTATACTGTTCTATCGCCTTCATATTCTCTTCCGCGTCACCATATATCCGCGCGAGTAAAAATCTGCTTTTCTCTTCCAGCGCGAGGTCTTTCGTGCTGTTAATTGTCCGCAGCAGGTATTCCTCCGCTAATTTTCGATTATTCAGTTTATAATAGGTTTGCGCAATAGTCAAAAACAGCAGAGGAGAATCTTTATTTTCAGATGCTTTTTGAAAATATTCTATTGCTTCTTCGTGCCGGTCAATTTCGGAATATGCCAAACCGAGATACTCGTACATATCCTCCGCGGAATACCCCAGTTCAATGGCTTTTTGCATATGTTCGATGGAAAGGTCGATATAGTATGTTCCCTTATGAAAATAGGCCTTTCCGAGTATATACTCGGTTTCCGCCTCGTAAGGGTTACCGCCGCTTACTCTCAGTTTCCGCAGATAAATAACTGCATTATCGAAAAGTTCGAGTTTGTTTTCCATGGAATATTCGCCGAGGGCCGTATAAAAATACGAGAATCCAACTAAAGCGAGGGCCTGACGCTGAAGGGGGTTTGCATCCAGCAACGCGTTCCCCGCCTCTATTACATTATCGTATTTTTTTACCTTCCAGTATTCATACATTGCTTCAATTTCCGACATATTCGTGGTTTGGGCGGTTGTTTTGCCTTTTGGAAGGAAAAAATAGAGCAGGACCCCGCCGATTACCGCCGCGGCGGCAAGAATGACGAGTATTTTCTTACCGGGACTCGAGGGCTGTTTGTAATTTTTTGCAGAAAAGCTGTATCTGTTTTCCGGTAATTTCATTGCCCAAGTATGCCATGAAACGGCACCTTTTCATAGTATCTGATATACATAAAATCGGCAGGTCTGTAAGCCGGGTCCTGTTATGATTACCATCTATCTTCAAAAGCCCTTGCAGACTTTTTCAAGCGGCCTACCCGCAGACATTGGACGAGCAGCCCGTCTGCCTATTTGACCTTGCTTCTGATGAGGTTTACCCTGCGTTTCCCGTTACCGGAAAACCGGTGGGCCCTTACCCCGCCTTTTCACCCTTACTTTCCGCGCTGCCAACGGCGCTGCGGAGTCAGCGGTTTATTTTCTGCGGCACTATCTGTATTTTCCCCGTTTCAAAACGGAGAAAACCCCGGTGGTTAGCCGGCATCATGCTCTGTGAAGCCCGGACTTTCCTCCGCTTTTAAAAAAGCGGCGGTAATCCGACCTGCCGAATAGAAGTTTACTATTAATCCTCTTCCCGCGCAACAAGGTCGGCAAGACTTCCGGCATCGTCCTCCTGATAGAAGTCTTCATCCGAAGTTTCTTCCTGAAAAAAGAGGATCCGGCTGCAGTAGGGACAGAACAGTATTTTCTCTCCCTTGCGGACATCGTTGACGAACTGGGCGGGAAGAATCATGTGGCATCCGGTACAGACACTTCCTTTTACCGGTACAATTCCGAGCCCTTCTTTACTCTTGATAATTCTTTCGAATTTAAACAGAATTCCTTCATCCAGGCCCGGGATAATTTCGTTCTCTTCCTTTTCTAATTCAGAGAGCTCGTTTTCTTTTTCTTTACTTTCCCGTTTGATACGGTCCTGCTCATTTTTGAGGTCTTCCTCCTGCTGCTTGATCATTTCTTCTTCCCGTTCAAGGGCGGAGGTAAGGTCTTCAACCTCTTTTTCTTCCCGTAAAATGTCCTTCCGATACTGCTGTTCCTTGTCGACGGCGTCTTTAATTTCCTTGTCCAAAGCCTCGTACTCGCGCTGCGTTTTAATAAGGTCCATTTGCTTTTCGTACGTTTCACGCTGCATTTCGGCTTCCGTCAGCCTGTGTTTGAGAGTGGTTATCCGCTGTTTCGCGTCTTCGAGCTGATGGTTTTTTTCGATATATGTCTTTTTCAGCCGGTTTAACAGTTCCGTCTTTGTCGATAAAGCTTTCGGTATCTCATGAATTTCATTTTCAATTCCAAATTTTTTTGACAGAATGTCCTGTAATATTTTCAGTTTATCGAACACTTCATGCATCATAATAGAATCTCCTTGCCCGTTTAATTATCTATATAATCCTTTAATCTCCGGCTCCGCTTCGGATGCCGCAGCCGCCGAAGTGCTTTCGCTTCAATTTGCCGGATTCGTTCCCTCGTTACGTTGAAATAGAGCCCTACTTCCTCCAGGGTTAGTGAATATCCGTCCTCCAGTCCGAAACGCATTTTCAATACTTCCTGCTCCCTCGGCGGAAGTGTTTCCAGGACATCTTCGAGCTGCTCCTGTAAAATGGTAAATGCCGTTTGACTCGCGGGATTTTCGACGTCCTTGTCCTCGATAAAATCTCCTAACAGCGAATCTTCCTCTTCGCCAATCGGTGTTTCAAGGGATATCGGTTCCCTGGCAACGTTTTTTACCGCTTTCACCCGCCCGACGGACCAGCCTAAGCGTTCTGAAATCTCTTCGTCTGACGGTTCTCTGCCGAGCAGCTGCATCAACTGCCGCGATTCCCGTACGACTTTATTGATCTGTTCTATCATATGCACCGGTACGCGGATAGTACGCGCCTGGTCCGAAATAGAACGGGTAATGGCCTGCCTGATCCACCATGTGGCGTAGGTCGAAAATTTATACCCTTTCCTGTATTCAAATTTTTCAACGGCCTTGATGAGTCCGATATTACCTTCCTGCACGAGGTCGAAAAAATGAAGTCCCCGGTTTGTATATTTTTTTGCTATGCTTACAACAAGACGCAAGTTTGCCTTAATCAGCCTGTCTTTCGCGCCTTTCATCATCTTTTTGCCCCTGGCAATTTCTTTCGAAATAACGAGGATGTCGTCGATAGAATTTTCAAATTCGAGCTCGATATTCTTCAATTTTTTTTCATTGATTTGTATATGACGAATTTTCTCTTTTATATCATCCGCCTTTAAATTAAGCTCTTCCTCGATTTTTTTCCGTGACGGCGGAGATGCCAGACCCCGGCCGAGATTTCTCAGTTCCCTCATGTTTGAGACATTCAGACGCCTCTCGATTTTAGATTGCTCACTCCGGTATTTTTTTATTTTCCGAGTTATGTTTGTAAATCTTTCTGAAAAGTGGACAATTTCTTCCTGGTGGATGTCGATTTCTTCAATTGAACGGAGAAGCGGCTTCCGCTTCTTCAGGAGTTCGTCGTCATTCAAAACAGTCCCGCCCCGCTCAATAATATTACTTTTCAGGTCCATGTACTGTTTCAGGTTCGGACTGATTTTTTTTAGCGGTTCACGGTAAAACTGGTTCAGCCTTCTTTTTTCAGCTAAAAGTTCGGATATTTCTTTCTTCGTTATATCTAAATCTCTAGGATCGAGTTTTGAAAACGTTTTTTTAAGAAGTTCATACAATTCGGGTATAATCATTCCCGAATCCTTAATGACATGTTTTATGATGTTTTCACCTTCTTCCATCCGTTTCGAAAGATGTACTTCCTGCTCAGCCGTTAGAAGATTTTCCCGGCCGATTTCTCGTAAATAGAGCCGTATCGGATCGTCAATTGACGTTTCCTTGTCGGTATACATCACTTTTTTCTTTTTCTTCTCTTTTACTTCCTCTTTTTCAACGTCCTCGCCTTTGTCGTCATCGTCTTTGTCGTCATCGATAATCGGAAGAGAAACGTCCTCATCCTCGATTTGTATGCTGTTTTGTTCTAAAATGATAAAAACTTCGTCTATCTTGTCCGTTTTTACGATTTCGTCCGGAAGAAAATCATTAACGTCGTCGTAGGTTATACTTTTTTTATTTTTTGCAAATTCCAGCAGTTTAACAACAGCCGGATCAGTCCGCAGATTCGACATTCTCATCCACCCTCGACTTCTTTATTTCGTCGTCTATAAATATTTTCTCTTCAAGCAGTTCCTGCAGCGCGTTCCGGTCTTCCTTTTGCTCGGCTTTCCGGATTTGCTCAAAAATATCTTTTTGCCTTTTAACAAGGCCCCTTCTTTTTATTTGCCGGATACTGTCTTTTATCACAGATTCTATATTTTCTGAAAACTCTCCCTTCGATCCGCCTTCGATAATCAGTTTTCGAATATACTCGTTTTCGAGTCCGTCAATAACAGTTTGTGTACGAAGTGTACCCCGGCGAAAATGTTCCTCTAAGGCGATAAAAAGCTCCTTCGCTTCTCTATTTTCTAATTCCTTTGCTTCAATGTGATTCCGTATACCGGGGAAATAACCAACATTGATTGAAGCGGTAATCATTAAATACAGGTCCGTCGGCAGTATTCGCTGCATGTTACCGACGGTATTCTCATTTTTCCTACGCTGCACACCCTTTTTTTTGTGTTTGTAATCGTTCCAAACAGATTGTATGTCAATTTGAGATTTTTCCGCAAGTTTTTTCAGGTATTCCTCCTGCTTGATTTCACTTGTAGAATTCTCTATATATGCAAAAACATCCCAGCAAGCAGCTTTCTTCCCAGAGGGAGTGTTCGTGGGCCGTTTTGAAAACGAAACATCCATTATATATTCAAAGGAGTTTATAGGATAATCTAATAAATTTTTCAATGCTTGAACACCATTTTGTTGTAAAATATCGGCAGGATCTTGGTTTTTTTCTAATTGTACAATAAAAGTGTCCGTTCCCAAACGCTCAAACAGGGAAACACCTTTTATTGTAGCGTTTATTCCAGCTTCATCTCCGTCAAACATGAGGTAAACGGTATCAGCGTATCTGTTCAGCAGTTTCGCTTGTTGTTCCGTCAATGCCGTCCCGAGGGGCGCGACGGCACCGGTAAAACCGGCCTGGTGAAGGGCGATTACATCGGTATAACCTTCAACGAGAAGACAGCGTTTCTCTTTGCGGATTGTTTCGACGGCAAGATTCAATCCGAAGAGGTTTTTTCCCTTCTGGAACATGTCCGACTCGGGCGAATTGATATATTTAGGCGTTTTCCCCGTCCGCAGTGTCCTTCCTCCGAATCCGATGACTTCACCCCGGGGTGAATGGATGGGAAACATGATTCTTCCCGTAAACAGAGGATATCGATTGTTTTTTGAGAAAAGTCCGGAGGTTTCCAGGAAATCATCGGAATAATGTTTCGACCGAAGGAATTTCCACAGCCAGGCGCTGTCTGCCGGGGCCCATCCAATGTTGAACCTGTCGATCATTTCCCTGCCGATGCCCCGTTCCGATAAATAACTTCTGGCATGTTCCGCTTCCGTTTTTTCCGTAAGAATGTAGTGAAAACTTTTCGAGACTTTCGTGTTCAGCTCAATACGTTTTTTTCTTTGGGAATTGTCTTTTTCATCGGTAACCTGAAGTTCTATTCCCCCTTTTCGGGCCAAGAACTCTACGCTTTCCATGAATGTCCAGTTTTCAATTTCCTGCAGAAATGTAAATACGGTACCTCCCTTCTGACAGCCGAAACAGTAAAAGAGCCCTTTGTCTGGAGTTACGGTAAAAGAGGGCGTTTTTTCCTGATGAAAGGGACATCTCCCCCAGAACCGGTCCCCCTTCCGAGACAATTGAACATACTCACCGATAATATCTTCAATCGGCACCGCGTTTTTAATTTCTTCAATTGTATGGTCCGGCAGTTTCATATATCGCGGATACTACTCTTTTACATAGAGTCTCTTTGCCTCTATATGTTCATCGTTTGTTTTAGAAAAGTGGTGAGATCCCGACGCCGGGTCCTTTAATACAAAATAATAATAATCGGTGTCTGCCGGATGAAAGGATGCCCGCAGAGCTACAGGCCCCGGACTGCAGATCGGGTGCGGCGTGAGGCCGGCCCACTTGTACGTATTGAAGGCCGAGTCGATTTCCAAATCGCGGTATGTAAGATATTCCGGGTGTTCCCCGCCCTGAATTTCCGTAATGATATATTCGATCGTTGCACAGGAATTCAGGCCGATGTTTTTTGACAATCGGTTATAAAAAACAGACGCAATCAGCGGTGCTTCCGCGGCAACCCGGTATTCACGTTCGATTATCGACGCCATGGTTATTTTTTGTTCCAATTCGTCCGGCGCAAGTTCCTCCCAAGAAGGATAAATCTTGTCAAGGTTCGTATAAAAATTTTGTAAAAATATTTCTACTACCCGTTCCGCTTCATACTCTTCCGGAAAAAAATAGGTATCCGGAAATAAAAAACCTTCCAGACTCTCTCCCGGGATATCGTACGCTTCTATAATGTCCCTCCGGGCCGCTGTTTCGATAAAGGTGTCGGCAGAAAGAATGTTGTGTTTTTCCAGGATCTCCGCTGTTTTCCGCAGGGTCTTTCCTTCCGGTATGGTTACTTTTGTCAGCTGCTGACGTCCTTCCACCAGCAGTTCCAATATAGAGAGCGTAGAGGTGCCTTCGGGGATGTCGTAAACCCCTGATTTTACAGCGCCTTCAACTTTTTTAAGCTTTGCCAGAAGGCGGAAAAAATGGGATGATTTTATTAGATCAGCCTGCCGCAGATTGAAAGCGATTTCCTTCAATGGCAGCCCCTTTTCTATCGTGAAACGTACGCCACCGGATGTTGTACCGACGGGAGCTTTGTTGAGCACGCCGTATGCCCCCGCCGCGCCCGCGAACAAAACTCCCGCGATAATCATGAGACCTAGAAGAACAGCTAATATTTTTTTCATTTCAACAGTATGAATTCCACCCTTCTGTTTTTCCACCGGTTATCTACATCACCGTGAGGGACAATCGGCTCCGATCCGCCGAGGCCCTTTGTCGTAATCCTTC
>CAYTSI010000022.1:4604-29913 GCA_964440465.1 uncultured Spirochaetales bacterium | reverse complement strand
ATTTCGGCAAGCCGTTTGAGGACCTGCTGATTTTTTTCTCCCGTTTCGCTTTCATCAAGGGTCAACTCGGGGCTGTTCGGCTCAAAGTTGATATTCGAAATACGTATTTTCAGTCGGTCCCCTTCACGGATGACAAGAATGTCCACCGGCAGAATTCCGGAACGTTCAGTTTCGTTCCCCAGTGTATCAGATATGGTGAACTCCCAGGGATAATCCTCCGCCGAGAGTACCAGTTCCCCATCTTCCGATTTTCCGTCCCACACGAGACGTTCAGCAGGTTTCCCTTCTCCCGAGAATTCATAGAACCACCTGTTCTTCGGGTCCCGTATAATAAACGACCAGGTATCGATGCCGCTTACGTCGGTTATGTCCATGGAAATATACAGTTCATCGTCTATACCGTCGTTATCGGGAGAAAACGGCCGCGGCCTAAGCGCAATAGCAGTTTCGGGCGGAGAGATATCGAGGAGATATTCCGATATTTCAACACTCGGCGCGTTGCCTTTCTTGTAGATTACGGTAAATTGAGCGGTATATTTTCCTTCCCGAATTTCACCGCTGTCTCCTTTCCCGTCCCACTCAATTGACGACGGCGGTGAGGCACCGCCGGTAAATACCTTTTCAGCCGTACCGCTTTCATGTATCAGTTCAAGGTCCCATTTCTCGATACCCTCCGTCAGGTTGACAATGGTGGCAAATGTAATTGTGTCGACAATTCCGTCGCCGTTCGGGGAAAAACCGTTCTTGTCGGCGGTAAGGAAAATTCCCGTCTGCCGTGTATCGATACTGATATCCGCAATCTCAAACTCGCTTTTGTTGCCGGCCCTGTCTTCAGACCATATACGGTAGGTATATTCTCCGTCGGGGACAATATTTCCCGCTTCATCGGTCCCTTCCCAGACCAGGGTTTCCGGTGTTCCATGCCAGCGTTTTTCAAGGACCGTTTCTTCTTCGCTGTTGAGTATTCGCGCGTCCCAAAACTCTTCGTAACTCCCCTGATGCTCGATTGTAACGGCGTCTTTCAGCCCGTCACCGTCGGGCGAAAACAACAGGTAGTCCGCCGCCGCGTCAATGTCCGGAAATTGGGTGTCTACCGTAAAACCGCGGGTTTGTGCTTCCGCTACGTTCCCTTTCGCGTATTCTACCCGGAATTTCGCGTAATAGTTACCGTCGTCAACGGGGGACCCGTCATCGCCGAAGCCGTCCCAGCCGATGGAACCCGGTATGACACCGAGGCCGGCAAAGGTCTTAACGGCCGCCTCTTTTTCATCGAGAATTTCCACACGGTAGTTTTGTATACCTTCCCGCTCTTGTATTTTCGGGACCAGTTCGAGACGGTCTTTTATGCCGTCACCGTTCGGTGAAAACGCCTCTTCCGATGCCGTTAGCAGGACAGGGGTATCTTCGGTGTCCAATGTAATTTCAAGAGGTTCGGAACCGCCTTTGTTGCCGGCTTCATCAACTGCTTCGAGCATGTAGAGATATGTTCCGTCGGGGGCCAATGTTCCCTCGGAGGTGTATCCGTCCCAGCTTATTTTCGTGTCGGCCCTGTCCACCCAGGTAAAGGTTTTGACCTTCTCACCCTCTTCACTGTATACGGTTCCTGTCCAAATTTTTTCTCTGCTTGTGTCCTGTATAAAAGAAATTTGGTCTTTATTTCCATCGCCGTTGGGAGAAAAAATCCGGTAAGCCGCCGTTACCGAAGCGAAAGGCTGTGTAACGTCAACCGAAAAAACGGGAGATTTACTGTCCGGTAAATTGCCGTTTTCATACCTCACCTGAAGATGTCCGTAATAGCTTCCCTCGGATATGTATCCCCCCGCGTTTTTTTGTCCGTCGAATTCAATTACGGCAGGTACTTCCCCCTCTCCTGAAAATGAACGCTGCGGGGCGCCTGAAGTATTCCGTATTTCCATTTTCCACGAAAGAATGCCCTGTTGTATCGGTATGTTGGGGGTAAGATAGAGGACATCGCCGTCTTCCCTGGTGTTCAAAACTCCCGGAGCAAAAACGTTCTTATCGATGGTGAGGGAGATGGGAGTTGATTGCGTGTTGATAATAATGTTTTCTATTGTCCCGCTGCCGCTGTTCCCGGCCCGGTCGGTGCTGGAAATTGTGTACACATACACTCCGTCCGGTACCAGGGTCCCCTCGTCATTCCGTCCGTCCCAGACAAGTTCGGACTCGGGGCTGCCTTCCCACTGAAACGTTTTTACCGTTTCTCCGCTTACCGTCCGGACAGCTGCTTCCCATTTGTCTTCCGGGGAGCCGCTTTGGGCAAGTGTTATCGTATCTTTCAGTCCGTCCCCGTTCGGGGAGAAGATTTTGCTCTCATTTTCGACCTCTAGTTCAATTTCAGGCTGTGTTGCATCGACAACGAACTCCCGCGGGGCGGTACGGGTTACATTGTCATTATCGTCCCATGCTTCAACTGCAAAATAGTATTCTCCGTCCGGGGCCATAGAACCGGATTCCGTTTTGCCGTCCCACGGAATTTCCTCGGGCACTTCAATACCGCTTTTTACATAGGTCAATCTGTCGATAATGTTTTTAAAATCGATATTTTCAGGGCGCTTCTCTTTGTTTTTAATTTCCCGTACCAATTCGTCGTTTTCGTTGTATATCTGAACAGAATATCCTTTAACGTATCTTTTCTCTTCCATTGAAATAGGCAGCAGCAGTGTGTCCTCTTTGCCGTCGTGGTTCGGGGAAATGTATTGTTTTTCGGGATATTCCACCGTTATTACCGGCCCTTCCGCGTCAACTAAGCCGAAAGGAATATTTACACCCGCACCGACGGCCCATACCTCCCCCTGCAGAGGAGCTGCCGCTGCTTGGATTTTTACATCGTTTTTGTTCCAGCCGCGGCTGCTGAAAAAATCGGCTTCCTCTTTGATATTCGTGGTAAAGTGTACGGCGATTCCGAAACCGGGAATAAAACTTCGGGCCGAAACGGACGGGTCCGTCAGTTCGACAATATCGTAATGTCCCGTGAGAGAAAGTGTAATTGTTTCAGCAATCCGTACCGATGTACCAACGGTAATGTCAATATTCTGAAACGAGGGGAAGCCGACATCGAGGTTCCATCCCCAGATAATATTCTTGGCTTTCAGAAGAGAAAAACGGGCGCCGAAGACCGGCGTAAAAGGGGCGGGATATCCGGAATATCCGTCTATCGGGGCAAACCACTTGCCCATCCCCTGCACGGCGAAACCCCAGACAAAATCTTTCATAAAACCTATATCTCCGGGAAGATGCAGAAATCCCAGGTTAAGTGAAAGCCCCCAGTCAAAGGCCGTGTTGTAACCGAAAACGGTGTGGACTCCGGCACCGATGAGGAAATTCGGAAACAGGTCTTTTGCAAAGGAAAAATCAACACCCCCGAGGGTCCCCAAATTGACGTTTTCGTAGGGTGCGTGAAGGAAATGTCCGGAAAGATTAAATACTCCGTATTTTGAGGGTATAGTGGCCCCCAGATTGGCAGCGTGGCCCCTGTATCCGTAACTTGGAGACGATGAATCAAAATTCAGGAGTGCGAGGTAACTTACATCAAGTACCGTCCGCTGCTTCAGCCCGGAAACGGCCGGGTTGAGCAGGTCCCCGGAGGGAGACTCCATGGAGGTTACGGAAGCCCCTTCAGCAAGAAAAGAGGGGCTTAAGAAGTCCGCGACATCTTCTCCGCCGTTTACAGGCGTATACTGCCCGAACAGGGCCGCCGGAAGCGACACAATTATCAATACGAAAAATATTCTTTTCATAGCTATTCCTTAGGCTAAAAGATAACGCTCTTATTCTAAAACATCAATTCCCTGCTTGTAAAAATACTGCAGTTTTTCCAGTTCGTGTATTGAAATTTTATCGTACAGATATTTGCCGAGTTTGTTTTCGAGCTTCATCATAACAATGTCGAGTTTTTCGGTGTTTTCCGTCAGCAGTAAGTATAAACCGATTATTTCCCTGTTTGTCAGTTCCATAGGTTATATGGTAAGTTCGTAGCCTTCAAGGGCAAGATGGATTTCCACACCCTTCCTTTCGAGATGCTTGAGATACCATCCGGCCGATTTTAAAATACTGAATATTTTTTTATCGTCATACAGCGGTTCGTGATGAAACAGAAACAGTTTCCTGATTCCCCATTCCGCGGCAAAATCGACGGCGAGACTGTAGGAGGAGTGTCCCCAGTCGTACTTTTCTAAGGCCTCGTCCAGCGTGTATTGACTGTCCAGAACAAGGGCGTCAACATTTTCAAAAAATCGTTTATTTTCACTGTTTCTGATAAAGTCGTCTTCCGTAAGTTCCGTATCGGTTGAAAAAATAAATTGCCCCCCCCGGTCTTTTATTTTATAGGCGTAACAGCCGCCGGGATGTTTCATTTTCCGCCAGGTAATCTCAGCGTCTCCAAACGTGAGGGGCTGTTTATCGAGTACGATGAATTTCTTGCTCGCGCTCATTGCTTCCATCGTAACGGGGAAATATGGTAAGCGCATCTGGTCCCACAAATACCGCTCGAACCCTTGTACAGGGCTGTGAAAGAACAGGCCGCAGTCCGGATGGTAGGCGGGGGGGGTAAAAAACGGCAGTCCCTGCAGATGGTCCCAGTGGAAGTGGGTAAAGAAAATGTAATAGTCCCGTATGAAGTCGTTCCGTTTCGCGCGCCGGGCGGCCAATTCACGTATGCCCGTGCCGCAGTCAAAAATAATACATGTTCCGTCATTCAGTACGACCTCAATACAGGTTGTATTGCCCCCCACCGTCTTCATAATGTAAGGGGGAAGTTTCGCTAAAAAGGCCTCCCGCGAATTTTCGTCAACCAGGTCTTTCGCTGTTACCCGCTGTATGGCCGCCGCGATCCTGCTCTGTATGTGGTCCGAGCTGATCGGCGTGGGGACCGAACCCCGAACGCCCCAGAATGTTATATGCATAGTACCTATTGTAGTCTATTCATACAGATTTTCAAGATAAAAACGGTTCAAATTCGCGCCGACGAAGAATTTTTTGTATTTTCCGATATGTGTGGTTTTTTCCGTGGTTGATGCCCGGACAATCCTCTCCAACACTGTCCCAAACGGCCCTGTTTACCAAGTTATGCTGCCAGAAAGGGTACATTCTACACTGCAGCGGCCTATATTTGTATACCATGCACGTTCCGTCCGACCAAAAAATACAGTCGAAGTTTGTTTTTTCAATAAGACTTGTCCTGGTAATTGTATTGAAATCAACCCGGCGGCAGTAGGTGCTGATGAAATCTTTACCGGTCATCCGGAAATATCCCGCGAGTCTGTCAACATCATGTTGTGAAAGGAAAACATAACCCGCATCGTGCCTGCAGCAGTTTGAACACCGCGTGCAGGTAAATCGGAGCCCGTTTTTGTAAAAAGGTATAGTATCCGTTTTCAAATAATTTTTCCGGCCGGTCGCTTCCTTTCAGTACCGCCGCGGCAAGCGGCGGTACTGAAAGTGCCTCTGGGGAGAGAAGGATTTGAACCTTCGAAGGCTGAGCCAACAGATTTACAGTCTGCCCCCTTTGACCACTCGGGAACCTCCCCTGGTGTAGCAGCCATCTGTCGGATTCGAACCGACGACCCCGAGATTACAAGTCACGTGCTCTGGCCAGCTGAGCTAAGATGGCGGTCTCTTTCAGTGAGAAACACAATACAGGTTTTCCGTTTCTTCGTCAAGATCTTTCTCAGTAGGGAGGATATTCGGGATACCGGCGAAGGAGTTCCGGCTCGAGTGTCAAAACTTCGGTGTGTGTTCCGAAAACCGCTATGGTATGTTCGAAATGTGCCGTTAATTCACCCCCGGCCGTTACTATTGTCCAGTTGTCCCGAAGGGTTTTTACCTTCCCCTTTCCCAGCGCGACAATCGGCTCCACGGTAAGCACCATCCCCGGAACAATCGGCTGCCCCGTTCCCTTTTCTCCGAAAAACGGTACATTCGGCGCTTCATGCAATGCAAATCCCGTCCCATGCCCGGTAAAACCCTCCAAAACGGAGCAGCCGTACGCGGCGGCCCGTTCCTCCGCGGCAGCCCCGATATCACCAATCCGGTTTAATGCCGCTGCCTGTACGACACCTTCCCGCGCGGCCTGCCAAGCCGCTTTGAGAAGCCGTTTTTTTGTGGCGTCACCCTCTCCGGCAATATAGGTCCACGCGGCATCGCTGTACCAGCCGTCCTTCACAACCGCGGTATCCACGGAAACGATATCTCCGTCTATGAGCACCTGCCCGCCGGGAATACCGTGTGCAGCGACATGGTTTATGGAAATACAAACCGCGGCCGGGAACTTGTTGAATCCCTGGACAGCGGACCGGGCCCCGTGTTTTTGTAAGGTTGTAACGAACGTATCAACCACCGCGGCGATAGGCAGCCCCGGCCGAATTATTCCGGACAAATCCTGAAAATAGTCCCGGAGGATACGGGAAACGCCGCGGATATGGGCCACGTCGATGGATGTTTTCAGGCGTACCTCGTCGCTCATGCCGTTACGAGACAATATCGGGACGCAGCTTTTCAGCTCCGCCAAGGTACATATGTCTACACGCTTCACCGCTGTCACGTATACACGTCAGCAGCACACGGATGACCCTGGGCATGCTGCCTCTGGTTTCAGGCTCCTGGGCGCAGAACAGCGGAACATCACTAAAACCGTACCGCCGAAGACCCGCGGCGCAATTCAGTTCAACCAGGTCCGTTGTCTGGGTAAACTGAATGCTGACAATATCTTCTAAGGAAATGTTGTTTTCTTCAATTATGGACGTAACGAGTTTGTGCGTCTGCCGGGCAATTTCAGTCCGCGAATCTTCCCCGCACTGAATCGCGCCGCGGGCCGCTTGTATCATAGCTGCAGGTCCCCCTTATTTTATACCGGATATGTCCACATGGAAAAGAAATATACAACAATTATCGGAATAATGCCCGCTGCAAATCCGATAAGAACAAGAACAAACCGGAGGAGCAGCACCTTTTTTTCATAATACCAGCTGAAAAATTGCGCGATTACGGT
Source organism: uncultured Spirochaetales bacterium (assembly GCA_964440465.1). Taxonomy (GTDB): domain Bacteria; phylum Spirochaetota; class Spirochaetia; order SPDA01; family CAZSGZ01; genus CAZSGZ01. The sequence goes on along the minus strand of CAYTSI010000022.1, from coordinate 22,907 downwards.
ATACATCCCGAAAAAAAGGAAGAGAATTCCCGATACTTTTTGAATTCGCAGTAAGAGAAACTGGGTAGTATCGAGGAAACTCTGAACATTCCCGATTACAAAAAAAGTAAATGTCATGAGCTGAAAGCTCAGCAAAAAAGCAAAAATTCGCTGAATTGCCGCCGGCAGCCAGACTTTTTTCCGAACAAAAAACATCTGCGCTTACTATACAACGAAATCCTTGCATTGGGAATACACATACCGTAGAATAGGCCTATGGAACCTGCCGTTTACAAGGGATGCATCGATATTATTCGTAACAACAGCTCTCCACTTCGGCCGAAGCCTACGGGGCTCTCTTTTGTAAATACCATCGACCGGCCTCCGCGGGCATCTATTTTCGACGTGTACGGTACGCTGTTTATCTCGGGTTCCGGCGATATCGGAACAACTGAAATGGCGGCAAAGGCGGACCTCTTCCGTACGTCGTTTCAATCCGCCGGTTTTTCGGTCCGCGGACCGGACCTTGGGACTTACGCTGAAAAAGAGTTCTATACCCGTATTCGACAGCGGCACGAGAAGTTACGCGCCCGGGGTATCGACTGCCCCGAGGTGGACATTCTGCGTATTTGGAGAGATGTATGCGGCGCAGCCGCGGATAACGGGTATATTACAGGGGAGTATTCCGAAAAAAATTTATATTTTCTCGCCGTCGAATATGAAACACGGGCTAATCCGGTTTGGCCGATGGGCGATATTGAAGGCCTTGTAGAGCAGCTCCGGCGGAAGAATATTATACCGGGAATTATTTCAAACGCCCAGTTCTACACTCCCCTCCTCTTTCCGGCACTGGTAGGAAAAACCGCCGCCGAACTTGGATTCAGAGAAGATATTTGCACCTATTCTTACCGTACCTCCAGGGCAAAGCCGTCGGCAGAGCTTTTTCCGCCGCTTTGTTCCGTGCTGCGGGAGAAATACGGCATCGGACCCCGGGAAACACTGTATATCGGCAACGATATGCAAAACGACATCTGGACCGCCCGGCAGGCGGGATGTTCAACTGCTCTGTTCGCCGGCGACAAACGGTCTCTGCGCCTCCGGGAAGATCATCCCTGTTGCAAAAATCTGGTTGCAGATGCTATTGTTGTATCGTTAGACCAGGTATATAGTTTATTTTAGGAAGGACCTATGAAAAAGTTTTTTATTACAATCCTCATCCTCATTATCGCGGGGGGCGTTGTTTTTTATTTCGGGTGGATACAGATCCAAATCCCTTCCGAAGGGTATGCCGTTTTTTTCTCAAAAACCCAAGGATACGACGAGGAGGTTATTCGGCCGGGAGAATTTGTTTGGCGGTGGCAGCGCCTTATTCCGACAAATGTAACGCTGCATACCTTTCAGCCAAAAATCCGGGAGCATACCGTTACGGTCGAGGGAGAACTCCCCTCCGGTCAGCTGTACGCTGAATATCTGCAAAGTGCTCCCGATTTTTCATGGGAGGTGAAAATTTTTACCCGTTTCACCATACGGCCCGACGCTCTGCCTGCTCTCGTCCGGGATGAACATATCACTCCGGACGGCCTCGACACCCTTTACGACTCGGTGTATGAAAAAACGGAATCATACGTGTATCCCCGCGTTCTCAATTACTTCGAAACCGCCGCGTCATCCGGCACGTTTTCGGCTGATTTTACCCGACTCGAAGAAACATTAACCAGCGCGCTTGCCGGGTCTTTTCCGACTATTGAATTTATCGATGTCCATGTGAGTTCAACGGACCTGCCCGATATCGATTTGTATCGAATGGGAAAGAAAAATTATCAACAGACAACCGAGCTTGAACAGCAGACGCGGGAAGAGGAAATGATCTCGGCAGCGGCGCGGGAGGCCGAAAAAAGCAGTGCCCTCTCCCTTGTAAAGGAATACGGCAAGGTCCTTTCGGAATATCCGATTTTGATGGAATACCTCGAACTGAAGGGTTCGTTTGAAGGTATTTCTTCAGCGGAATAGCTTACGCGTTTCTTTCAATTTTGTTCGTTTCGTAGAGGAGGTTTCGGAATTTATCTATCTTTTCCGACCGTTCCTTCAGTACCGAATGCAGGGATTTGGAGTCACCGTCGATAAAATAGTGGGTATTCAGTTTTTGTTTGACCGCCTCCACCGGGGATTCGATAAACTCATCGAAGATCTTTTTAATACCTAAAAAACTCTCCTTTCCTTTTTCCAGCAGTCCCTTCACTTCATTGTCCTTTTGCTGCAGCAGGCTCCGGTATAATCGCTGGTGGCTGGAATCGCTGCCGATACTGTGCCGAATCCTCTGAAACAGTTTCCCGTCCTCCTCTTCCGGAGACAAACTGTTGTCGAAAGCCTTGATCTTCTCTTCCAAGTCCTCTATTGCCGCGGAATTGAGCATAAGCCGGTTGAGAGTAATTCTGTTCTGCTTGAGCAGCGACTGACCGAGGATCTGAATAATCTGCTGCATCTGTTTGCGGTAATAGGTAATGATAAAATTATACAAAAGATTTATCGACTTGGAGTGGGAAAAGGTCGGCAGCCCCAGTTTCTGGTAATCGAGGCTGCTGTAGTTGCGGTAATACAAGAGCGGTTCGAGGCGTTTATCCGGAAACAATTCCTGGGTCCGTTTATCGATAACAGCTTTCCGCACCCGGGGGAAGAGCTCATCGAGCCGCGGCAGCAGCTCGAGTTTCAGCTTCGACAGATAAAACTCGGACAAATGAAGTTTTGGAATGTAGAAAATAAGCTGATAATACGGGTCCTCCCGGAAATACCGTATCAGTTCCACAAAGGGTATTTTTTTTCCCAATTTTCCGGCGGCAAGTATCACATCCGAGAGGACTTTTTCTATGGACCTGCCTTTGAGATCTTCGCAGTAATCCTGATCGTCATCTTCCATCCGGCCGCAGAGATCTTCCGCGAATTCCGGGTCCAGCTTGATCTCTGTATCGATTTTCGATACCAGGTAGACCGCGTAATACAGACGTTCGAGATAATCGAGGGCGACTACAGCGGAGGCGGTTTTGAAGACTGGTTTTTCCTCTTTTTTGCTGTAGACGTAATGAAATAGTTTGAAAAACTCCGTGTAAGGGAAAAGAACAATGTCCTTCAAATAATAAATCGGCAAAATGGTGATTTCAACCTGAGTAAAGAGGTTTTCCGGGATGTTCTTGACGTATGCTTCGAGTTTTTCAACAAACCTGTCCCGTAGCTCGGCTTTCAAACTTGTCCGCGTATAGATTTTTTCCATCTCTTCAAAACTCATGAAGTCGTGGACCGTTCGCTTTGTGCCGGTACTCTTCTTTTCCATAAGGTTGATAATTGAATTTTCAAACCGTTTCGAGCTCGACCAGAGGTTTCCGTAGAGTTTTATCAAAGGAAAAACCGTGGTATAGACTTCAAAAACAATTTCCCCGCATTCAGGCTGAAGGCTGCGGGTATCGAAACCCGCTATGCCGTGGGCGTTCTGTTTAATTGCGCTTTTCAGCTGGGACAGACGAATTCCGATGAACGTTTCCTTTGTGTCTCTGCCGGAAAATATGCTTCTCAGCCACAGCCGGAACCTGGTAAAAAGTCCGGCCCGTTTAATATCGTTTTCTACAAGGATTTCCCGCTCATCCTTTTCAACCTGCTTCTTGTAAATGCTCTCTTCTTCGCCGGTTTGAATGTTAATACTGCCTTCAAGTTTCCGAAGCAGCTTTCTCCGTTCCTGCTCCGAAAGGGTCCTCGCTAAGTCAGGCATAATTGAATGGTCAGACATAGGCCGCTCCCGGACTGTTGTTCCGTATCATCAGCAGTTTTCCCCCTTCCGCCGTTATCCGTACCGACGTTCCCGTCGCTTCATTGCTGATGCCCATATCACCGCGCTTCCAGGAAAGCCCTGTCAAATTCCACTTAAGCCCTTCTGAATATAATTTTTTCAACTTGCCGCTTATGGGAAACAGTGAAATTTTTTCGCCCCGTTCGGTGTTAAACCTGAAATCCCCTTCGACAGCATATACCGTTTCGCTGTCGGTGACCCAAATTTTCGGGCTTTTTTCCCGCTCAAACAGACATAAAATGCCGATGATGTGGTCCAGCCGCCCTCCCCCGCCGCCGATAAGGACAATGTTCCTGTAGCCTGCGTTCCACACCGTATCGAGCGCGAGTTCGGTGTCCGTTTCGTCTTTTTCATGGGAAACAATTTTTTTGTTTTCCCGCGGCACCGCTGCCAGTCCGTCTTTGTTTTGAATGGAATCCATGTCCCCTACCACAAAATCTACATTAATTTGATATTCCAAGGCAATATCAAAGCCCGAATCGGCCGCGATGATGTAATCGGCCCGGCTGGTGTAGGCACGAATTGCTGCTTCTCCGGGAGCGTACCCTCCCGTAATAATAACCGCCCATTTTTTTTTCATAACACCTGACAGTTTATACTGGAAAAAGATTTAACTCAATTAATAATTAACCGAAAATAGAAAAGAGAGACAGGGAAGTCTCTTACACACAAATCAAGGAGGATTGTATGATAATCAATCACAACATGAGCGCTCTTTTTGCACATCGGCAGCTGAAATTTAACAATATTGCCGTCGATAAAAACATGGAGAAACTCTCTTCGGGAATGAGTATTAACAGGGCGGGAGACGATGCTTCCGGGTTGGCAGTTTCTGAGAAAATGAGGTCACAAATCCGCGGACTGCTGCGGGCCGAACGGAACGCTGAAGACGGTATATCCTTTATTCAGACGACCGAAGGATACCTGCAGGAATCCCAGGACATTCTCCAGCGGCTGCGGGAACTTGCCATTCAGGCTTCAAATGGAATTTATACGGATGAAGACAGGATGCAGATCCAGGTTGAGGTATCTCAGCTTGTTGACGAAATCAACAGGATCGCTTCTCACGCGCAGTTTAACGGCCTTAATCTGCTCACCGGGCGGTTTGCCTATGAAACCGGCGAAAACTCGGTAACCGCTTCGATGTGGCTGCATATCGGCGCGAATATGGACCAGCGCGAGCGGGTCCATATCGGAACGATGACCGCCCAGGGTCTCGGAATTCAGGGAGCAGCCGGAACACCTTCCAGCGCTACCTTTATTTCCCTCTCAACCCCCGACAAGTCGAACATCGCGATTTCGGTACTCGACGAAGCGTTGAAAAAAATCAGTAAACAGCGGGCGGACCTCGGCGCGTATCAGAACCGACTCGAGCACGCGATGTCAGGCCTCGCTGTAGGAGCGGAAAACCTGCAGGCGGCGGAATCCCGCATTCGGGACACCGACATGGCCAAGGAAATGCTCCTGTACGTGAAGAACCAGATCCTTACACAGAGTTCCACGGCAATGCTCGCCCAGGCAAACCAGAAAACACAGTCGGTTATGCAGCTTTTCCAGTAAAAAGCTGAAACTTCCGATAAAAAGGCCGTCCACTGCCATGGACGGCCTTTTTATTATTGACATTTCCTGTTGATACCGTTTTACTTTTCCCGGTGAAAATACCTAAATTTTTACGGCAGTTTGGACACACATTTCACGAAGCCGGATATCAGTGTTATTTAGTCGGCGGTGCTGTCCGTAATATGATCGCGGGACTCCCGGCCACCGACTTTGATTTTGCAACGGACGCCGAGCCTGAGGCCGTGCGCCGTCTTTTCAGCAAAGTAATTCCCACCGGCATTCTCCACGGGACGGTGACGGTCCTCTACCGGGGACATCATCTCGAGGTCACTACATTCAGAGTTGAAGGAACGTACAGCGATTCACGCCGGCCAGACAGTGTCGAATTTATCCCTTCAATTTACGAGGACCTGAAGCGCCGGGATTTTACAATAAACGCAATTGCGTATGACCTTTCCAGCGGCGAATTGATTGATCCGCACCTTGGAAAAGAAGACATTCAAAAAAAAATCATCCAAGCAATCGGCAGCCCCGCGGACAGGTTTTCGGAGGACCCGCTTCGCATGCTCCGGGCATGCCGGTTCTCCGCGCAGCTTGAATTTTCCGTAGAAGATGCTACCCTGCAAGGCATTGTACGGTGCTGCTCACTGATTATAAACGTCAGCAGCGAACGGGTCCGGGACGAACTGATAAAAATTGTCACCTCCCCCGACCCCCGCCGCGGCTTCCTGTTGATGGACAAAACAGGCCTTTTGAAAATGGTAATTCCCGAGCTTTCGGCATGCAAAAATGTTCCGCAAAAAGGGATGCACAAGTTCGATGTTTTCCACCATTCCCTCATGTCGATGGAATTTGCTGAAAACAAACTCCACATCCGTTTAGCCGCCCTGCTCCACGATATCGGTAAACCGGATACCCTTTCCTACAACGAACACGGTCAGCCCATGTTTCACAACCATGAAACGGTGTCCGAAGAAAAGAGCCGTTCTATCCTCAGGCGGATGAAATTCCCGAAAGCGGTTGAAAAAACGGTATGCGCCCTCGTACGAAACCATATGTTTTCCTACGACAATCTGCAAACCGATTCGGCTGTCCGCAGATTTATTTCCCGGGTAGGCCGCGACGCGCTTGTGGATTTGTTTTTACTCCGCCGGGCGGACAGCTGCGGAATTATCGGTAAACGGTATGCTTGTCCGAAGCTTTCGGAACTCGAAAATAAAATTAATTCCCTTCTGCGCGCGGAAACCGCCCTGACCGTCGGCGGCCTGCGTGTCGACGGACATATTCTCTCGGAAGAGGCGGGAATTCCGAAAGGACCGGCCATGGGGAAGGTGCTTTCCTTTCTTCTCGAGGCGGTTATTGATGATCCAGAAATGAATACGAAAGACCGTCTTGTAGAACTTGCCAGGAATTACTACGGCGAATATTTATCCGGTGCTTAATTCTTTTTAGCTATTGTTTTGAAGGCTATCGCGGCGGCGTTTTGTTCCGCTTCCTTTTTGTTTTTTCCCTCCGCGGGGCCGTATGTTTTTCCCTTTACCTGTACTTCGATCCAGAATATCCGGTTGTGGTCCGGCCCCGTTTTTTTTGCCAAGGTGTATTTCGGGTAGGATTTAAATTTTTTCTGAACATATTCCTGCAGCAGTGTCTTATAGTCTTTCTTGTGCCTGTTTTCCAGTACTTTATTTATCTCCGGCACGAATTGACTCAGCACAAAGTCTTTTGCTTTATTAAAACCGCTGTCGAGATAGTACGATCCGATAATTGCCTCTAAAGCATCCGCGAGGAGGGCTTTTTTGCTTCTTCCGCCTGAATATTCTTCGCCTTTTCCGATAAGAATGTAATTGTCGATTTTTAACGCCTTCGCGATTCCTTCAAGACTGTCTTCGCTTACTACGAACGACTTTACCCGCGCGAGATCACCTTCAAGTTTATCCGGAAGGATTCGGAAAAGATGGTCGCTTACCACCAGACCGAGGACGCTGTCGCCTAAAAATTCGAGTTTTTCGTTATTATCGATGTCATCTGAATTTTCGTTTGAGTAGGAGCGGTGACAAAACGCAAGGTTCAGAAACTCTTGGTTTCTGAACCTTATGTTTGCGTGTTTTTCAAATAATTGCAGTTCTTTTTTTCGTTCCGTTGATACCGACGGTGTTCTCAACTCAAGCTGTTTTTGAAACGAAAACACGTTTACACGTTAGAGTTGGGTTTTAATATATTCTACAGCATCCCCGACAGTTTCAAACTCATTTGCCTTTTCATCGGGGATATTGATTCCCATTTCTTCTTCAATTGCGTAGACAAGCTCGTATGTATCGAGACTGTCAGCTCCGAGATCCTGTCGAAACGAGGCGTCTAAAGTAATTTTTTCCTCTTCAATCTCAAGCTTCTCCGCAATGAGCTTCTTCATTTTTTCAAAAAGTTCTTCTTGTTCCATGTTTTCCTCCTGTCAAATTTAAGAAAAATCTTCAAGCTCTAAAATTTGCCTTCCCTTGTAAAACCCGCATTTCGGGCATACACGATGGGGAAGAACTTTGTTCCCGCATGTTGAGCACTCAATTAGGTTCGGCGCGGTAAGCTTCATGTTCACCGACTTGCGGCGCCGACACCGTGCTTTTGACGTTTTATATTTAGGTACAGCCATCTGTAAAACCTCTTCAAATATTGATGTTTCAAAGAACCTACATGATAGAAGCATGAATGTCAAGTCTATCCTTTTATGTCAGTAATTTCTCTTTCAGCGCTTTTTCCACATGTACGGGTACCATACTCGATATATCGCCGTCTAGTAAAACAAGTTCTTTTATCATAGACGACCGAAGCACGAAGTACTTCGGATCGGTGGGCATAAAGAGAGTTTCGAGCTCCGCGTCCAGCCCTCTGTTTACCATGGACAGTTCAAATTCATGTCCGAAGTCGGCGATTGCCCGCACACCGCGAAGAAGGAGGGTGGCATTGATTTTTTTTGTAAAATCGACAATAAGCCTGTCCCAAATGTGGACGGAGGTATTTTCATATTCCGCGACGATTTGCTTCATTAACGCGTAGCGCTCCTTAGCCGAAAAAAGATATTTTTTCTGAATATTTTCAGCGATTACTACGTGCAGCTCGTCAAACAGCCGGGACGCCCGCTGAATGATGTTGACGTGTCCGTATGTCGGGGGATCGAAGGAACCGGGATACACTGCCTTTAACATGCTCGCATGCTATACCATATCAGGCCGACGGTCAATAAAAAATAGTTTTGACAAAGAGAGACGATCTATATACACTGTATACTATGAAAATCGGGATATTCGCGGCAGTAATGATTTTTTGTCTCCTTTTTTTCGGCATGTTCGGCTGTGCTTCCGCGCCTGAAGAACCCGCGGAGCACGGCAATACCGCCTGGGAGCAGGAAAAAGAGGAACGTGCACCCGAACCCGAACCAGAACCGGAGGAAATACCGATAGAGGAGCCTGACCGGGAAGAAGCCGGAGAAGAGGGTTTTATTGTATCGGAAGAGGTGTTTTCCAGGACATTCAGCGATATCGAAGAGCTCATTAAAAAGCTGAACAAAATTATCGGTTCATCAAATTACGACAGTTGGCTCGAATATTTGACGAAAGAATATATAAATTATTACAGTGATGAAGAAACCCTGCGAGAACTCTCACAGCGTCCTATTCTCCAGAAGTACAACATCCGTCTTACTTCACTGAAAGACTATTTTAACTATGTGGTTGTACCAAGCAGATCGGATGTCAGGCTTGACGATTTGGTTTTTGAGGACAATAATCGCGTAAAAGCCGTCATGATTATTGATGATCAGCGTGTTATATTGTATCAATTAGAAAAAGTTAACGAAGAATGGAAAATCGGTATTTAAATATAAACACAGTATTTGGGAGTGTAAAATGAAAACGAAAATGATTGCCGGAACTGCCGTACTGCTTCTATCGGTGTTGACTCTCTTCCCGAGTGTTCTCGTATCACAGGAGAAGGACTCGGAAATAACTGTAGAAGAACGGTACCTCGAAAATATTGAAATCGGTATTATTCGGGAACACGCCGTAACTCTTGACCGTGACTCGAAACTGTTAGCCCTCGACAATCTGCAGGAAATGGTCGAGGACGGCAAAATCAGTGAGGATTCTGCCGAAGCACTGTATCTTCTCGACTATCTAGCCATGGAAGGTATCGGCAGACAGGTACGGATGAGCGGCAGGCTGATCAATTATTTCCCCATGGTCCGAAAAAAAGCGGCCAATATCCTCGGACAAATCGGAGGGGACACGGCCAAAAACACACTCTTAGACGTGCTTGAAAGCGATACTGAACCGATGGTCAAATCGGAGGCCGTTTATGCCCTCGGACAAATCGGGTTAAACGAGAACGAAGAGGTTTCCCGGGTTATTGCCTATGAAATTATGAATCAGAACGTTGTAGCACCGGACGACAACTTTGCTTTTGCCGTTATGCTGGCTTTTGAAAAGCTTGCCGAAGCTAACGGCGGCATTAAGGAGCCGGCCGTGTATCTTGCCCTTATCCAGATTTCCCAGGGTAACTATATTCGCGCTGTCCGTGAAAAAGCCTTAGAGGTTATGGATAACCTGCGGCGCTACTAGATTTAATTTCATCGAGCCAGAGAATTTCAGCTTCCACCCGGAGGATAATCCTCCGGAGAAGCACTTTCCGGACGTGGTCTCCCTGTTTCGCTTTTCTGTAGAGTTCGTTGTATTTGTTTTTTATTGTCATGAAAAACCGTTTCTGCCGTTCCACAGATTCGTGCTGCTTTTCACGGTTCCCCTGGAGCATGAGAAAAAGGAAAAGAAGTGAAAACTCGTCCTTCCCGGTAATCTGTATCTTTTTCGGAATATCGGACATCCATTTTGCAAGTGCCAGCACGCCCTGCTCCGTTATCTGATACACATTTTTTTCCAAAGATTTTTGCCCCTGCTCTTTGTGTTTTGTAACTAAACCTTTTTCTGTAAGACTTTTTAACGTCGGGTACAGCTGTCCGTATGAAACGTTCCACATATCCCCGAAAGATTCTTCTATTGCTTGTTTAATTTCATATCCGTGCTGTGGTTTCTTCTGAATAATGCCTAAAACGGCATAGCGCAGGGACATCGCTACGTATTTACATGCTGAAAAATTTTCTTTCTCCAGTCTGCTTTATTGTCGTTATCTTCATACTGTATTCTTTTCACAATGGAGAAAGATGACAGCCCTTTTCCTTCTTCCAATTTAACAACTCCAAAACACCCGGAGCCCAAATAATGCAGCCGTTCACGGGGCCCGAGGGAAATCTCTTCGCCTAAGGTCCTCATTATACACTCAAAATGGGCCGGCTGCTTACTCTTTTTTTCTTCAATGGCAATATGTACGTTTCTTACGGCTTTCCCGCACAGCGGACAATCGGGCTGCCAGCTGTTTTCCGGCCGCTGCGGTTTATTCAAACGCGGCCCGCGTTCTTTGCTGCTTTTTTGCCGCCGGTCCCTTCCCTTCCTGCTCATATTACTCTCCGTCGATATTAATTAGTTTTTTTGTCAAAGTCTGTGCTAATTGATGAATTGCAGTTTTCATATACATTTCGTCATCGATTTTTTTCTTCAGCTCCTGTATTTTAACAGGATCTGTCGGTTTTGCAATACGTATCATACAACTCCGCCTTCAAAAAACGCGTTTTCAATGTGCCGGATTTCTTTTTTTTCATTGTTGATGTACAAAACATCGTAGCGAATACAACAGTCGGAGTGTTCGGGATGTAAGAAAAGAAATTCCTTCGATACGGCAATGATCCGTTTCCGCTTTCGCGAGTCTAACAGATATTCAACAGTAGTAAAATCGATGCTGGTGACGGTTTTAATCTCAAAAAAAACGAGGACGGGACCTGTTTTCCCGACGGCGTCAATTTCCCCCCGCTTTCCTCTAAAATTCCTGGCAATAATCGAATATCCTTTCAACTGAAGATATTCGGCCGCTTCTGTTTCCCCCTTCATCCCCACTTGATACGTATTCATGTTACGCTTCAGTCTCCATTTCGTTCGGATTAATCGCCCTTGCAATAAATAGACTCTTGTCCTGCATTAAATCGACATACGCCTCCCGGTCACTGTATTTGTTTCCGTTTGCGTCCATCAGCAGCCGTATGGCCGGCCGCAGCGGGGCATTGCTGTGGGTGCTTACCACCCTCCCGATACTCGCGTCATTTAACAGTACTATACTTCCGAGGGGATAGATACCCATGATTTTAATAAAGGTCTTCAGCACCTTGCTGTCGAAACGGCGGGAATTGTCGTTTAAAAGCTGACGCATCGCCTTGTAGCCGATCATCGAATTCCGGTAGGGCCGGACGCTTACCATAGCTTCAAACGCATCGGTAACCGAAAGAATTCTGGCTGAAATATCGATTTTTTCTCCGCCGATTTGTTTTGGATAGCCTTTTCCGTCCCACCGCTCGTGGTGCTGCAGGACGATCCTCCCTACCTCGACCGGATATTTCAGTACTTTGGTTATAATGTTGAAAGAATACACGGGATGTGTCTGAATGACTTTCAGTTCGTTTTCGGTAAGTTTTTCTTTTTTCTGCAGGACAGGGTCCGGGATCTTCATCATTCCGATGTCGTGCAGCAGCGAAGCAAACGCGAGCTGGTTAATCCGGTGGCTGGTCATTTTAATGCTCTGCGCAATGAATACGGACAGGATTGTCGAATTGACGGAGCTTTCCGCGAGCTGAGATTCACCGTGACCGCTTAAGATCAGGAAACTGATCATTTCGTCTTTTCGGTCTTTAATGGCCGGAATGAGATTCGCGACAATTTCATCAATTTTATCGGTATTTACATATTCGTTGTTCTTGACCTGGGTAAAAACGGTATTCAAAGCGCTAACAGCGTTGAAGTACATGTCGAGCAGCGCCTTGTCTGCCTGGGCATCTACTACCTCCATCAGCTTGTTTTGTCCCCGCCGTCTTCCCCCCGCGGAGGTACCCCCGCCGGATTTTCCGGCCTCTCCCGTATCGACTATATTCCCCTCGGTTTGAATTTCTTCAATGTCCCATTTTACTAATCGGTCGATGTCCTTCTGCTTAATTGGAATATTCGGGGGAACGAGGAGGTTTTCACCATCTACATAGACCGGTTTGTCGAACATCATACCGTCTTTCAGTTCAGTAACTTTTACCGTTTTCATACTATCTCCAGCTTCGATTGTGTCATATACACGTATGCAAGGATTTCGGCAACAATCTCGTAAATTTCTTCAGGGATAAAATCCCCGGTCGGCACCATGAACAGTCTGTCTGCCAAATCCTCCTCGTTCGTAATATGTATATTGTGAGCTTCAGCAATTGATATCAGTTTACGGGCCGCACTGTCTTTCCCCTTCGCTATGACAAAGGGCGCGGGAAGGTCTGAATTATACTTTACTGCTATCGCCTTCTTCGTACCCATTATATAACCGTATCTACAGTTTTAAAACCGGTATTTTCATTTTTTTCAAAACCGTCAAAACTGTCGTCGTTATTAATAGTATCGTCCAATTTGATGCCGAGTTTCGACAGTTTTTCTGAAAAAATCTCTAAAAAAATATCTGTCTTCCCTGTCTTGCTGCCGAAGAGTCTGCACACGGGAGCACCCGTATCGTAACCGGGTATACTAAAGCCGTACCGCCTGCCGTCGGCTTCGATTAATACAGCCATCGCCGTGACGGTTTGCGCGTGGGTGTCCATTTTCAACCGCAGCGAGCCTTCGATAACGGTCCCGTCGACGGTAAAACCGACGGGGATAATAATCCAGTGATCGTGTTCCGAAAGCACGTGATTGAAAAGCTGCAGCCGCGACTCACCTTTTTTCCTCAGGCTTTGCCGCAACCCTTCCCTGAAGCGGTTTTTAAGGGTCTCCGCTGTTTCGCTATACTCCCGCCGGACTGCTTCCGCGTTCCCTTTCCTATTCCGCCCATTTTTGTGCCTGCCGTTTCTATTCGGGTCTTCTCCTCCACCGCCCCGCTTGAACACATACAGAGGATCAATGCGCGTATCCCTCGGGTCAACATCGATGTTTTTATCGTAAAGCGCGGCAATGAGGCGCAGAATTTTCGCGTCGTCCTTCGCGGCCCCCGCTTTTTTCAGAATAGACCCGATAATCTCATCCCGCACCGGCATGTGAAGCTGCCGAAGTATAGCAAACAGTTTTTGTTCCCGCGGGTCAAGTCCCGGTTTCCGCGGATCCTGTGCCGTTTCTTGTTTTCCTTCATGCCTGAAAATAAGCGTGCTGCCCTTCCAAAAAACACGCCCGGTATACCGCTTTCCCGCGGTCAGCCGGATAGCTGATGTTACCGGGAGAAGTTTCCCCTTCAGCGAGACCTGCCAGATCGATTTTTCGAGATGCCGTACAGCTGTAACTGTTATTTTATCACCCGACCGAAGATTGGTACTGCGTTGTGGAACGACCGCCCCGTCTACCGGTCTAGGTGATATCATACGGCATTATTTTACTTTCTTTTTGATAAGTTCCGCGACCTTCGCGGCTTTCCCGACCCGTTTCCTGATGTAATAGAGTTTGGCCCTCCGGACACGGCCGCGTCTGGTTACTTCAATTTTCTGGATTTTCGGTGAATGCAGCGGGAAAATCCGTTCGACCCCGACTCCATAGGACATTTTCCGTACTGTAAATGTTTTCCGTATTCCGTCGTTTTTCTTGGCAATAACGAGTCCCTCAAAAACCTGAATACGTTCGGTAGTGCCTTCGATAATATTGAAATGTACTTTTACGGTATCTCCGATAGAAAAGTTTTCCTTATTTTCCTGCAGCTGTTCAGCTTCAATTTCCTTGATTAAATTCATGTTCCTTCTCCTTTCCGTCCGCTATTTTTTGATATATCTCTGCAATATCTTCCCGATTACACGCTTTTTCCAGCAGGTCCTGTCTGTTCTTCATGGTTTTTTCTACACTCTTCGACAGTCTCCACTCTTGTATCTTCCCGTGATGTCCCGAAAGCAGCACTTCCGGTACCTTCATTCCTTGAAAATTTTCAGGCCGTGTGTAATGCGGATACTCTAACAGACCGTTTTGAAAACTCTCTTCATCTAAACTTTCATTGCTGATAATGCCTTCGCACAGTCTGTAGACGGAATCGATACATGCTAATGCCGCTACTTCCCCCGACGAAAGCACGAAATCTCCAATACACAGTTCCATATCAACATACCTGTCTATAATCCGTTGGTCAACACCTTCATACCTTCCGCAAATCAGCATCAGCCCCGTTTCACGGCTTAACCGAAGGGCCGTTTCCTGGGTAAACCGAATGCCCGACGCGCTCATGTAAATGACCCGTTCACCGCCGTAATTGCTCTCAATTGCCGAGGCAAGGGGTTCAGGTTTCAGCACCATGCCCGCGCCGCCGCCGTAGGGCGCGTCGTCGCAGTTTTTATGTTTGTCTTCGGCGTAATTCCGGATATTTACGGCACAATATTCTACTAAGCCTTTTTCCACTGCCTTCGCCATAATTGAATTAGCGAAATACCCTTCAATAATTTCCGGAAAAAGCGTTAGAACGGTAAACCTCACTGGAAAAACCAATCCTCGATTATTTCTATCCGCTTTTTTTCTATATCAATTACGCCGACATACACCTCCCGAAAGGGGATGTATACCGTGCCTCCGCCGTGCAATGCAACTTCTAACAGCTCATTATGAGCTCCCTCACAGACACTGACAACGCTGCCGTACTCTTTTCCGTTACTGTTCACCGAACAGCCGCACAGATCGGCGAAGTAGTATTCCTCCGCTTCAAGCTTCGCGGCGTCCTCTCGGTCTACCCACAGCTCACTTCCCGTCAGCTCCGCGGCTTCTTCAATACTGTCGATCCCCGCCAGTTTCAGGATGATTTTCTTTTCCGAACCTCTAATATATTCGATGCCGTACCGTACCGGTTCCCCGCGGAACGTCAGTTCCAGCGATTCGAGCGCCTTTAGATGCGCGACTTCTCCAGAAAAACTTATGACTTTGACTTCGCCGCGAAGTCCGTGGGTTGCCGTTATCTTTCCAACGGCAAGTTTTTTTTCCATCAGCAGCTTCTTCAGTCGAGGATTTCCAGTACCACCCTCTTTCCCGTTTTCGATGCCGCCGCGTTCAGCAGCGTCCGTACCGCCTTTGCAATTCTGCCATGCTTACCGATGACCTTACCGATATCCGCCGGAGAAACCTTCAATTCAAGTATTGTCGATTTTTCCCCTTCAATTACATTGACTTCAACACCATCAGGATCATCCACAAGAGACTTTGCAATAAATTCTACCATTTCCCGTTCCACTGTATTCTCCTTATCTGTCGTAACGCGGCGTTTTTCAGTCGTTTCGTATGTTTATCTTGAAAGATTTATTGTATTCAACAGTCGTCTTACCGTATCCGACGGCTTTGCTCCTTTGTCCAGCCATTCTTTGACCCTGTCTTCCTGGACTGACAGCCGCTTGTCTTCCACCTCGATGGGATGATAAAAACCGACCTCTTCTATGGCCCGTCCGTCCCGGGGTTTTTTCGTGTCCATAACAACAATTCTGTAATAGGGTCTCTTCTTCGTGCCCATTCTCTTCAGACGTATTTTAACACTCACTGATTCCTCCTTATGAATCCGAACTGTATTTACCCGCCCAGTTGTGACATCATTTGGGCTTGATATTTTTTATTTTTCATGGCTTTTTTCATCATAAGCCGTGTTTTTTCAAACTTTTTCAGCAGTTTGTTTACTTCAAACACCGACGTTCCGCTCCCCCGAGCGATCCGTTTCCTGCGCGAAGGTCCGATTATCCGATGGTTCTGCCGTTCCGGCCTGGTCATCGACAGGATAATGGCCTCTTCGTGCTTCATCTCCTGTTCGTTTATGTCCCCCTCCTTCAGTTGTCCCTGCATTCCGGGTATCATCTTCATGACCTTTTCAATGCTTCCCATCTTTTTCACCCGCTGAAACTGATCGAGATAATCCTCTAAGGTGAATGTTGCTGAAACCATCTTCTGCTGCAGCTTTTCAGCTTCATCCTGTTCAATTGTTTCCTGTGCCTTTTCCACAAGAGAAACGACATCCCCCATGCCTAAGATCCGGGACGCAATCCGCTCCGGATAAAAAGGTTCAATGTCCTCAATTTTTTCTCCGACACCGATGTACTTAATCGGCGCCCCTGTCACCGTCTTGATGGAAAGTGCCGCGCCGCCCCGGGTATCGGAGTCAAACTTACTTAAAATAACACCGCTTATGGAAAGGCGCTGGTTAAACTCCTTTGCAATTGCCGCGGCGTTCTGCCCCGTCATTGCATCTGCTACAAAAAGTTTTTCGTCCGGTGCCGCGGCGGCACTGATCTCTTCGAGTTCTGTCATCATATCGTCGTCGATATGCAGCCGCCCGGTTGTATCGATAATAACCGTATTGAAAGACCCTTTTTTCGCGTAGGCTAAAGCGTTTTTCACTACCTTTCTGGGATCTTTCTCCTTTCCTTCATCTTCATAATAAACGGGAATGCCCGTCTGCTCACCTAAAACAATGAGCTGCTTCACCGCCGCGGGACGTATCAGGTCCGCGGCGACAAGGAGGGGCTTCCTCCCCTCTTTTTCCAGTTTTTTTGCAAGTTTCGCCGCCGTTGTCGTTTTACCCGACCCCTGCAGCCCTAAAAACAGGATGACCGATACCGTATCGGGGCCTTTCAGCTCCAGTTCCTTCCGCTCGTCTCCTAAAAATTCTATTAACCGGTCGTTGACAATTTTTACAAACTGCTGCCCCGGAGAAACCGAAGTAAATACCTTCTGCCCTTCCGCGTCTTCGATGGTCCTGTTGACAAACCGCCGAACAACCCGGAGGTTGACGTCCGCTTCGAGGAGGGCTACTTTTATTTCATCAACGGCATCCTGGATGTTTTTTTCACTTATGTGCGCTTTTCCAGAAATTTGCCGAAAAATATCGCTGAACTTTTTTGCAATTCCGTCTAACATTAGAACCTTGTTTATACAAATTTTATCAGCTCTTGTCAATTACTGGACATGCAGGAAATTAGTGTCGATATATCGGATCCGTTCCCGCGCCTGGTCGTAGTAGGAGCTTGCGGGAAAATCCTGCAGAACGACACGGTAATAATATTTCGCTTTTTTCAGGTCCCGCAGCGTACCGGGACGTTCGTGCAGGGTCCCGAGGGTAAAATAGGCCCAGTCGGAAGCGTGTGAACCGTAATACCGGGTAACATACTCTTCTAAAAGGCCCGCCGCCGACTGCAGTTTTTCCCGTTCAATTTGATACCGAGCGGCCTCCTCTAACAGTCCGACAAGCGGCGTCCTCCTAAGATCTTTCAGGTCGGGCAGGAACTCGTCGAAAACAGCTTCATCATTCAGCCTGACAGCGGTCCGAAGGAGGCCCGAGACCGCGTGTTCCCGGTAGGTTTCGTTGTCGGTGTATACGTTTTTGCGCCAGAAACGGGCGGCCCGGTCGTAGTCCTCGAAACGAAAGCTCAATTCTGCTATCCGGTGGTTGACTTTGCTGTTCCCCTCCACATAGTTTTGCAAATATTCTTCTAAGGCATCATCGTACCGTTCTTCGTTGTAGTAGGTATCGGCAATAATAAATCCCTTCGGGCTCGGACGGATTCCCGGTCCATCCCCCCCGGGGCCCTCTTTCTGAATATTGAGCATTTCGGCAAATTGTTCCGTCGTTACCACCGAGACCCTCACAAATTCGGTGCCGTCTTCCCCGGTAAACAGGTCCTGCCGCCGGAATTCGAGTACATACTCCCCTAATTCACCGGTTTGAAAGACGAATTCGGTATATGCTTCGGCGTTTTCCCGCGCCTTAAACTGTATTCCCGGGGAGCCGGCCTGTTCGCCGGTAAATATCCAGCCGTTGCCGTTTAAGGTAACGGCAATTACATCCTGAGGGACGGCGTACACATGCCGCCGCGATTCTTC
>CAYTSI010000022.1:0-4504 GCA_964440465.1 uncultured Spirochaetales bacterium | reverse complement strand
TTCTTCATGTACTGCTTCCGCTGCTCCCGTGTCGGCGGGCGCCAGAACCCGGCCGCCTGAAACTTCCCGCGCTGCCGTCAGCAGTTCCTCCTGAACTTGCGCAAGTTCCTTCTCTAACAGGGCGTTTTGCCGCGCGAGTTTTTCATTCTGTTCCCGGACCATAGCCAGTGAAAGCAGCGCTTCTCCGATTTCTTGCTGACGGCCTAAGATCAGTTCCGACAGGAGCCCTCGCCCCTTTTCAAGTATCGAAACCGCCCGAAGCAGCCGTTGCATTCCCCCCGGGAGGCGCGGTTTCGCCCCCTGTTCAGTCTCTTCGGGCCCGTTCTGCCGTTCCTCGACCGGTATTTCCAGCGTATATTCGGGCAGCGGCAGCGAGGCGACAGAATTATCGTTTTCCGGCAGATCCGGGGGGTTCGGTACCATGAATGATAAAAATTGAGGCATTTCCGGGTCGGCGGGGCTTACAAGGTCCCGCGGTTCACTGCCGCCGCCCTCCTCTTCCCTGTCGATGGATATAACTTCGGGCTGCCGTGGTTCCGCTTCGGCAACCTCATTCTCTGCCTCTCCCCGCGCCTTGTCCGCGGACAAGGGGTCCGTCTCCCGGGTGGGGCTCCCCGCGCAGCCGGCGGCGGCAAACAGGAGAGCAAGGAGCAGCAGCGGGGAAAACCGGAGCAGCCTAGGGCACATCTTCAAACAGTTCCTCCATCAGGTCGGTATTTCGGAGTTCTAAAATAGTCGAACCGATTTTTTCGGGATCGACGTGAAACTTCCGGGCCTGTTCCGTCGTCCACTGGGGCATTCGCGGCCGGTAAGGGTACCACTGGGTTTTCCATATTTCCGCGAACTCTACGGGTATTTTCAAATCTGTTACATCAATTTCAAGTTCATCCAGCCGCATTTCTTCACTTTGTTCGGCAATTTCCCGTTGTATTGCTAAATTTTTCGGCAGCTTGACCGCGATAACGATACCGGCCCCGATAAACGCTCCGACTACAGCAATGAGGATAAACAGTTTTACTTCTCTTCCCATTTCCCGTGCCATATTATCCGGCTGTTAGATCCTCCTGATTTCTGTCCAGGCGGATACTGACAATTTTCGAGACCCCCGATTCCGCCATGGTAATACCGAGCAGCGTGTGGGCCCCGGCCACCGTCTTTTTATTGTGGGTAATAATGACAAACTGTGAATTGATGCTGAATTCTTCCAGCAGATGGACAAACCTGCCGACATTGTGCTCATCCAGCGCGGCGTCGATTTCATCTAAAATGCAAAACGGCGACGGTCGTACCATATACATCGAAAACAACAATGCTACCGCGGTCAATGAACGCTCCCCACCTGATAATAATGCAATATTTTCCAATTTTTTTCCAGGAGGCTGCGCGTAAATTTCTATCCCCGATTCAAGAATGTTGTCAGGGTCGCTTAATGAGAGTTCCGCGCGTCCTCCCCCGAAGAGCCGGCGGAACAGGCTGTGAAAATTCTTCTTTATTTTTTCGTAGGTATCGATAAACAGTTCTTCCGACTCTGCACGGATCTGCCGGGTAATCTTTTTCAAGTCGGTATACCCGTCCCGCAGGTCCTTTAACTGTCCGGTTAAAAAATCGTACCGCTCTTTTACCTCCTTGAACTCCTCAGGAGCCATGAGGTTGATCTGTCCGAGGGCTTTTTGCTTCTCCTTTGCCGTTTTCAGTTCATCCCGGAGATTGTTTTTCGGTGCTTTAATTTCATAGATTTTTTCCTCGTAATCGGAAAGGTCCCGGGAATATTTGTCTTCAAAATTTTCATACAAGTTCCTGATTTCCGTTTCGATGGTGGCACATTCCATCTGGATTTTTTCGATGTGCTGCTGGATTTCATCGGACTTTCGCATGTGATCTTTCATCTTTTTTTCTTTGTCGATGAGATCCTTGTTTCTTGTGTGGATGCTTTCCTCGAGACGAGTTAATTCAGTTTTTAATTTTGCCTCTTCCGCGGCGATGCCGGCTTTTTCCTGTTCTAATATTTCAACCTTCTTCTTCAGCTGTTTCAGCCGCTCTTCGCCGCTTTCAATTTCTTCTTTATTCCGCTGCAGCCGCACATTCTGCTCTCCTAACTCTACTTCAAGGGTCTGCAGATTGTCTTCGATATTGTTTTTCTGTGTGTTCATTCGAACGCTGTTCATCCGCAGTTCTTCTAAGGTCTTCCGGTACTCCTGTATTTTCACGCCTAAGTCCCTGTTTTCGACGCTGAAGCTCCGGTTCTCCTCCCTGCGCGTTCCAATAGATTTTCGTATTTCCTCGAGTTCGGCATCGATACCCCGCTTTTTTGTGATAATTCCCTCGGGAGAGAGGAATTCGTCGAGAAATGACGGGACCGCCTGCTTGTATTTCAGAAATGAGTCGTGAATGGCCTGTAAGGCTTCTATGCTTTCCGCTAAGGCGCCGCTGCTTTGCAGCAGGACCCGCTCGATCTCTTTTCTGTTTTTACTTTCTAAAGCGGACAAATCTCCGAGGATGTTCAGCTTCCCCCTGATGGAAATACCGAGGGACTGAAGCTCACGCTCGATCTCTTCTTCGAGTTTGCTCCGTTCCCGGTAGGAGTATCCGGTTTCCTTCAGTTTCGCGTCGAGCTGGGTAACGATATCATCGGTAATGAGCCGCAGGTCCTGCTGCAGTTCCTCCTGCTTTCCCTCGAACTCCTCTATTGTTCTGTCGTTCTGCTCGATTTTATTTTCATTTTCGGTAACGCGGTGTTCCGAATTGGTAATGTTTTGCTCAAAACCGGCAATGTTATTTTCGTTTTCCTGTACCTCACGGTTCAG
This sequence comes from uncultured Spirochaetales bacterium, assembly GCA_964440465.1. Taxonomy (GTDB): domain Bacteria; phylum Spirochaetota; class Spirochaetia; order SPDA01; family CAZSGZ01; genus CAZSGZ01. Next base: position 1,700 of record CAYTSI010000022.1, on the reverse strand, counting down.
CCGCAGCAGGGTTTCCTGTTTTTCCCCCTGTTGTTGTATAAGCTGTTGAATTTTTTCATCAATTTCAACGACCAGTTTTCTGTCTGTTTCAATTTTGCCGGCTATTTCCCGCTCCCGTTCCCCGAGGAGCTGGATTTGGTTTTCTTTGCTGCTCTTTTCAAGATCGTATCCGTATATCCTTTTCTGGTTTTCCACAAGTTCCGTTTCCATTGTGTTAACCAAATCGAGGTTTTGTTCGAGCATTGAATTGATATCATTAATTTTTTTTCTTATGTCATCCCGCTCTGCTTTTTTCTTTTCAAGATGTTCTTCTTTTCTGTTCTGGTTTTCCAAAAACTCCTTCATTTTCAAAAGCGTAATATCGAGTTCGAGTTGAAAAATTTGTTCCTGATACGCGCGGAATCCTTCGGTTTTTTCGGCCTGGATTTTGAGAGAATCGTGGGACCGTTTTACTTCCTTCAGGATGTTCTCCACCTGCGACATATTGTCTTCAGTTTTTTCAAGTTTCCGTTCAGCCTCGGCGCCGCGGATCTTGTATTTAGTGATCCCCGCTGCTTCTTCGAAAATGTTTCTCCGTTCCTCCGGTTTGTTCGAAAGGATCTGGTCGATTTTTCCCTGCTCCATGATGGAATAGGCCGACTTGCCGACGCCGGTATCGAAAAACATTTCCCGGACTTCTTTCAGCCGTACCGGCGCGTCGTTTATAAAATATTGGGACTCCCCGGAGCGGTGTATCCGTCGTTTTATCGACACCTCCGCTAAATCGACGGGGAAGATGCTTTCTTCATTCGAGAGTATCAATGTAACTTCGGCAACGTTCAGCATTTTCCGGCTTTCCGTTCCGTTAAAAATAACGTCTTCCATCTTTTCCGCCCGTAAGCTTTTCGAAGACTGCTCTCCTAAAACCCATTTAACGGCGTCGACGACATTGCTTTTTCCGCATCCGTTCGGCCCGAGGAGCGCCGATATACCGCCCCGAAACTCTATTTTGCTTCTGTCCGCGAAGGATTTGAATCCGAATAGTTCAACTGCTTTCAGTACCAATTTTCACCTTCCTACTTGCTCCCATTGAACACCATGAAAAAAATAAGGTCAAGCAAAATGATATATTGCATGATGATAATTATTTCGCTATTGTTTTCCCATGACTGAACTGATCTGCGGTATCGATGAAGCGGGGCGCGGGCCGATTGCCGGTCCCGTTACGGCCGCGGCGGTCATTCTTATGCCCGGTTTCCCCGACGGCATCCTCGATGATTCGAAAAAATGCACCCCCTGCCGGCGGGAAGACCTTGTAAACATTATTTTAAGTGAAGCCGTCGATTTCGCCGTTGGATGGGCGTGGCCTAAGGAGATTGACAGCCTGAATATTCACTACGCGACACTTCTTGCCATGACGAGGAGCCTGTCCGCGCTGACTGTCGCCCCCCGCCGTATTATCGTAGACGGCCTGTATATTCCGGACTGGAGGGCCCCGTCGGCGGCCGTTGTAAAGGGTGATACAAAAATGAAGGCGATAATGGCCGCATCTATTCTGGCAAAAACCGCCCGGGACCGGTGGATGGTCCGATATTCCTGGCTCGACAACAGATATCAGTTTGAAAAACATAAAGGGTACCCCACCGAACTGCACCGCGGCCTCTGCAAAAAATTCGGCCTTTCGCCGATCCACCGCCGCAGCTTTACGATCCGGTGACCTT
>CAYTSI010000021.1:20306-40762 GCA_964440465.1 uncultured Spirochaetales bacterium | reverse complement strand
CGAAGGTCCGCCGGTCTGTACGGCCTTGAATTTCTTATCGTTGGGTATCCCCCCGCCGATATCGTAGATAATCTCTTGTAAGGTTATACCCATCGGTACTTCTACGAGTCCGGTATTGTTGACCTTTCCCACCAACGAGAACACTTTCGTCCCTTTGCTGGTTTCCGTACCGATAGAGTTGAACCACTTCGCCCCGTGCTGAATAATCCGCGGTACATTCGCGAAGGTCTCGACATTGTTGATATTGGTCGGTTTCCCCCTGTATCCCGACTGGGCCGGATAGGGGGGTTTTACTCTCGGCTGTGGGAGCTTTCCCTCCAGTGAATTGATAAGAGAGGTCTCTTCTCCGCAGACAAAAGCGCCCGCGCCCCGGTGCACGGAAATATCAAAGCTGAAACCGCTGCCCAGGATATCTTCTCCCAGCAGCCCGTACGCGCGTGCCTCGTCAATTGCAAGAAGAAGCCGTTTCAGCGCCAAGGGGTACTCGTTTCTTATGTAAATAAACCCTTCACGGGCACCGATTGCCTTGGCCCCGATTATCATCCCCTCCAAAACGGCATGCGGGTCCGACTCTACAATGGACCTGTCCATGAACGCTCCGGGGTCCCCCTCATCGGCGTTACAGATGATATATTTTTCATCTCCCGGCTGGTCCTTGCAGATTTTCCACTTCTTCCCCGTCGGGAAGCCTGCTCCGCCCCGTCCACGGAGGCCGGCTTCGAGAATTTCATCGATAATATCGTCCGGCGACATTGCAGACAGTGCTTTCGCCATCGCCTTATAGCCGTCGCGGCCGATATATTCATCGATAACTTCAGGATCGATAACACCCCTGTTCGCGAGGGCAATCAGGCGCTGTTTCCCGAAAAAGCCGATATCGCTCATTTTTGGTATCGGGGCCTCCTCTTTCGGCGGAGTGTACATCAGCTTCGGGACCGGGCGTCCCTTCAAGAAGTGTTCCTCAACGAGGTAGGGTATGACTTCTTCGGTAAGAAGCTGGTAGAAAATGCCGTCCGGCTGGACCACGAGAATCGGTCCGTTCGCGCAAAAACCGTTGCACCCCGTGGTAACCACCTGGATCTCCTCATCCAGCTTCTGCTTTTTCAGTTCCTCCTCCAGGACCCTCTTTATCTCAAACGCTCCGTTGGAGACGCAGCCGGTCCCGGTGCAGACCATTAAATTCATTCTGTATCGCGGCATTAGGATATCCTCTCGCTTCCAATGGCAAGGGCGAAATCCTCTACGATATTCCCGCCCATTACATGGTTTTGAAATATTTTCTTTACTTTGTCGGAGTTTAAATCGATATATTTGACCGGAGCTTCATCCTTGCACTCGACAGTGGCCATGGGTTCCCTGCTGCATAAGCCGGCGCACCCCGAGGTTGTAAGGATAATATCTTTCGCGTCAACCTTCTCTATCTCGCTCATAAACTCGGACAAAATTTCCCGCGCCCCCGACGCGATACCGCAGGTCCCCATGTGCACGGTAATCTTCACCCGGCCGGCGCCCTCGCGAAGCTGCGTGGTTGCTTTCATCTTCTGACTGATCTTGTCCAGATCTTCCGGTTTTAGCTTCATCTGATCACTCCTCTTCCTTTTTTTTAGTATACGTATATACAAACGAAATTTCCGGGTGGGAAAATTTCAGCAGCTTTACCGTACCGTCGATGTTCCCCACCGGCTTCCGGTCGGGATGGCCCCACTGAAACGTCGCCGATAACCTTGTTCCCGCCCCCCGATTAGAATCAAGCTCGAATGTGCCGCCCCCCTCGCGGGCCGCCTGTGCCAGCAGAGGCAGTCCGAGTCCGACCCGTTTTTCGTTTTTTGAAGTAAAAAACGGGTCTACGGCATTTTTCATCATTTCCGCGTCCATCCCCTCTCCGTTATCGCTTATCTCCACCCGAAGCAGGTCCCTATCCGGGTCCTCTTCGATGTATATATGGACCTCCGTGGCGCCGGCGCGGATCGAATTATCCACAATATCCAGCACATGGAGGGAAATATCCTGCATACCGGCTCAGACCTTTATTTCGGTAAGGACCTTCCGCCCCATCTTGTTCGCGGCCGCGATCTTGAGTTCTTCCACCGTCGGCCCCTCCAGCAGGAACTCCGTAAAGGCCGACCCGATGTCCTCGGGGCGGTGCGCGTCGGAAAACCGCACAAAAGGATACCTAAGCCCGGTCAGGGAAAAGGGAGAGTTCCGGTAATTTTTCGACAGTTCCAAAGCATCGAGTTCCAGACTTTCGGGAATAAACCCCAGCTGGCTTAAAATACTGAACATCCCGCGGTCTACGTGGGAAGCGACAGCCATTCCGCCGAATTCGTGAATAGCGGAAACGACCGCCTCTATTTCCAATTCAGATGCTCCGACGAGAAGATGTTCGTTGTATCCCGTTATGTAATCCTCCTCATCGACAATGTACTGGGGGCCGAAAGCATTGCTGTCGTTCGTCCCCGCGAGATTTTCATATACCAGCTCCTGCATTTTCCCAAGGGAAGTATCGTCATCAAAAATTCCCAATACGTGTATTTCCGACTTCGTTGTTATTTCCATTCCGCCCAAAACTTTTAGCCCGCTTCCCTTCGCGGCATCCCGCACCGCGGCGACATTTTCCGCCGCGTTATGATCGCATATCGCCACTGCCCGCATCCCTTTCTTTACCGCGGCATCGACGATTTTTGTCGGGACACTTGAAGACTCCCCGCAGGGGGAGAGGCAGGTATGAATATGCAGGTCCATCGCGTACCTTTCAAGCATCCTCATGTCCGGTTACTCCGGCAGCATACAGCCTGCCGGCCATCCCGTACGCGGAGAGGCCGCTGACCATAATCGGCATATCTTCCGATTTCGCCTTCTCCAGCGCGGCCTCTTCCGGATGTCTCCCTCCGATAAGAATAATACCCGACAGCTCCTTCATTACCGCGACCGCGACAATATTCACATGGACCTGCAGGGTAATCCAGATGTCCCCTTTTCCGGCATTCGCGATAACGTCACTCATTAAATCGCTTACATAGCCGTGCCGGACCTCCCGGTCCAAGCCGGCCTCTCCGGAAACTATTTCCAGACCGTATTTCTCGGCGATCTCTTTCAGCGTCATGAAACCTCCAGAAGGATGGTGCTCGTAAGCTTCGTCCCCTTTCCGGGCTTAGATTCTATCTCGAATGTCTCCGAGTTCTGTTTGATATTCGGAAGCCCCATCCCCGCGCCGAAGCCGAGTTCACGAATCCAGTCGGGGGCCGTGGAAAAACCGGGCTGCATCACTTGATCAATATTCTCGATTCCCGGTCCCCCATCGGAAATGGTGATAGTAATTTTGTCTTTATCGATGACCGCGCTAATTTTCCCGCCGCCGCCGTACATTATACAGTTCATTTCCGCCTCGTAGCTGACAATAGCAGCACGCAGAATAATGTCGGGATGGATCCCCAAATACGTCAGGTTTTTCCGGAGCTGACTTGCAGCCTCTCCTCCCGCCTCTATTTCACCGCCGGGAACGGAGAAAGAAAAAGAAAGCTTGGTGTCCTCCGAAACCACATCCTGAAAAAAATGAAAATTACTGAAATTGTCGACCTCCTTCTGGTAGAAATCGATATCCAGGGCCCGTAAAAGGCAGACAATAACATCGAACTTGGTTATGACCCCGGTCAGGTTTCCCGTTTTCCGTTCCAAAACGGGGAATTCGTAGAACCGGTACTGTTCAAAATTCTTTATCGCGTCGACTAAGGGTTCATCATCGTAGATGGTAACAACGTCCCTGGACATCCGGTCAGGGACGGGAACATCCTTTATACCCTCCTGGAGCCAGTTGATGTAATCTTCTACACTTACAATTCCGATTAGATTGTTTTCGTCTAAAACAGGGGCGGCGGTAATTTTTTTACCGCGTAATATTGTACGGACCTCACTCATTTTCGTGTCCTTGGATATGGTACATACCTCCTGATCGACGGCATCCCGAATTTTCAGCTCATATACCAGTTCCTGCACCTTGTGGATTTGCTGCAAGCGTCTCATTGCGCGTTACTGCATTCCTTCATACCCGCGCAATACAGCCTTCCGCACGCGTCGAACATGGAAAGCTGTGTTTTGAGCAGCGGAATATGGTTTTTTTCAGCAAGGTCCATTGTCTGGTCGTGAGGATTTTTCCCATATACAAAACAGACTGCTACAGTTTCTATCATTTCCGCCGTTCGTACCGTCTGCGGATTTGTCAGTCCCGTCAAAAGAAGCCCCTTGCGCTTGCTGTAGGAAAGAATGTCGCTCATCAGGTCTGAAGCGCTTACGGAATGAACGGTCCCGTGGATCCAGTCGCCTCCAAGGATAAACTCCGCGTCTAGAATTTCGAGCAGTTCTTCCAGAGAAAACGACCGTTCCATATTTTAATCCTTATATTGCTTCAGCAGTCTCGATATTTTGCGCGGGTCCATTTTGCCGTGGTATTCCCCGTCAATAACAACAAGCGGTCCGAGGGCGCAAGCGCCGAGACAGTTTACCGTTTCCAAGGTAAACTTGCCGTCCTCCGTCGTTTCACCCGCGCTTATGCCGAGTTTCCGCTCGAGTTCCTCTACGACCTGAGACGCGCCCCGCACATGACACGCCGTGCCGACGCAAACGGAACAGTAATGTTCTCCCATCGGTTCGAGACGAAGGGACGCGTAAAAGGTACAGAGGCTGTAAAGCCTGCTTAACGGCACTCTCGTTTTCTTAGAAACCTCCTCCAGCTTCTCCTCCTGAATATACCCGTATTCCGAAGTAATGTCCTGAAGGAGTCCGATTAACGATGTTTCGTTCTGCTGATATTTTTCAATAATGGTCTGAAGTTTATCCACTGTTTTCCGCCTCTCCTTGCCAGCCTAGTATATCAAACTTGATTTGTCAAGTTTTTCCTGTTCGGCTGTTATCTCTTGATATGTATATTCACGCGCGGACCACTATCTGCTCCGCCGCAATCGGCGTAATTTAATACTCCGGAGGAAGTTCCTCCAGCTCCGCGAAGGTAAACACCGGCCCGTCGACACACACATATTTCGATCCGACATTACAGCGGCCGCATTTTCCGATTCCGCACTTCATTCTGTTTTCCAGGGACAAAATGATATTTTCCTTGTCGAATTTGAGTTCCTGCAGAACGGGAATGGTAAAGCGGATCATAATCGGAGGTCCGCAGACTAAGGCCAGCGCCTTATCAGCGGAAGGAGCAATTTCTTTCAATACATTCGGGACCAGTCCAACCTTGCCGTCCCAGGGTTCATCGGGTTCCCGGTCGACGGTAAGGGTAAGGTCAATATCATCCCGCCCCTTCCATTCTTCGAGGACCTTTTTGTACATTATTTCTCCCGGCGAACGGGCGCCGTAGAGAACCGTTATTTTTCCAAACTTCGACCGGTTTTTCGGGTCCAGCATATACACAATCGCGGACCGAAGGGTCGTAAAGGCAAAACCTCCGGAAACAATGACAATGTCCCTGCCTTCCATCCGGTCCCATGGAAAGCTGTTGCCCAAAGGCCCCCGGACGCCGATTTTTCGTCCCGCCCCGGAATTATGCAGGTCTTCTGTTACCGTCCCGGTCTTTTTTATGGTAAACAGAAGATACTCTTCTTCCGTAGGGGAAGAGGCTATCCCGAAGGGGGATTCTCCCATTCCCAAAACCGATACTTCCCCGAATTGCCCCGGCAGGTAGGAAAACGCTTTTTTGTCTTCCTCCTTTTCGAATACCAGTTTAAAAGTTTTTAAGTCTTTACTTTCGTTTTCAATGGTAACTTCTTCTATGGTTACCGGATACGGTATATAAGGATTCTTCATAGGAACACTCCAGCTCTACTTTTTGGCAAAATTTTTAACAAATTCCCGTATATCCAAATTCACCGGGCAGTGGACAATACATCTTCCGCAGCCGACGCAGAATATTTCGTCGTTATTCTCCACGGTATAGGAAAACTTATGCATAAACCGCTGCCGCAGCCGCTGCGTTTTGTTTGTCCTGGGATTATGCCCCGAAGCGTGTTTGGTGAACTGCGGATATTGGCAGGAATCCCATGTCCGAATCCGCCTGCCTTTATACATCCGCTGTTCATCGGCAATGTCGAAGCAGTAACAGGTGGGACAGAGATAGGTGCAGGCGCCGCAGCCGATGCAGTTCTGTGTCATCCGCTCCCAAATTTTATCGTTAAAGGCATCGTCCATGTTCTTTTTTACGACATGCTTATCAAATTCAATTTTTTCCATCGAAGCTTCGGCCTTTTCCGCCGAATCCGCGGCGGCTTGTATCTGCCCTTCTCCCGCTTCAGTAACTATCCCTTTATGCTGCTCCAAAAAGTCCTTCCCGCCTTCGCTTACTCCCTGCAGGAGAAATTCTCCATTCAATTCCACAGCGAGGACATCCGCGCCCTTCGTGCCGGCGGGACTTCCTTCGACGGAAGTACAGAAACAGGTCGCGGAGGGTTCATTGCAGGCAAGCGTTATCATCACCGAACCGTTCCGCCGGTTCAAGTAATACGGATCTTCATATCCCTTGTTTTCCGCTGAAAAAATTTCATCAAGGTAGCTGAGGGCCAAGGCGTCGCAGGGTCGGGAACCCCACACCAGAATATTCCCTTCCGGCATGGGGACATTTTCAATAGTGTCGTAATCGAAATCACACAGCGTTTCGGTTTGGGGGAAAAATATTCCCTTCGGGGAGAGTTCCACATTACGATAATCGAAAAGCAATTCCGACTGAGGCGTTATTACCTGAAACTCCGGCCCCTCCGGTCCCGCCGCCGGCGCGTACACGGTGTAGTCTTTCGATGCCGCGTCGAGGAGTTTGCGTATATCATCTTTTTTTATTATTCCATACTCCATCTTATTCCTTCTCCGGATCTGTTATAAAAAAATCGGTGTCCTGCTCGCTGAAGGTTGCAAGCGGCGGCAGCGTTTCGGCATCGAAATTGGGAAGGTAATGAAAAATCTCCTCCACGTCCTTTACCATCTTTTTGGTGTAGGTCCGCAAATCGATCCCCATGGGGCAGGCGTTATAGCAGGCATCGCACTCGACACAGCGTCCCGCCTGGTGAAAAATCCTGATTATCTGAAAGACCATCGCGTCGGTCAGTTCATTACCAACACCGATCCATTTCAAGTCGGTATGTTCGGCAAAACATTCTTTGCACCAGCAGGTCGGACATGCCTGACGGCAGGCGTTACAGCGGATACACTTTGACATTTCATCTTTGAAATGGTTCCACCGCTCTTCGCTGGAAAGCTTTTCAAACTCGGCAATACGGGCATAGCCGCCGTCTCCCGGTTCCTTCGCTTCCCCCTCTATCATATAATCGGTATTTTCCGGTACGGGGAACCGGCACTCCGCGCAGGCCGGCTGCATAACATCGGCCTTTGCAAAGGTAAATTCCTTTCCGCTTCTGCCGGTCACCTTCAGATTCCCGTTACCGTCTTCGGAGTATTCCGCTATCTCTTCCCCTACTTCCGCTTCCACCTTCCGCCGGTCTATCATTCCCGGGCAGGGAACACCGATTAAAACAAGGTTCTCCCGGACCACCTGCCGCTCCTTCATGAGCGCGGTAATCGACCGCATGTCGCAGCCCTTCGTTACAACTCCGATTGTAGGATACGGTTCTTCCCGTTTTTTCCTTCTGTTCGGGACATTTTCAAAATGCTTTTGCAAAAACGCCGCCAAATTGTTAGCGCAGAAAGAGTCCCACTCCAGTTTTCCCACTATCTCATCGATGTTTTCATCGGTAACATCTTCGCTATATATGAAATAGGGGCGGCTTTTTAACGGCACCGTCGCTTTTTCATACCCAATGAGGATGTCGACTTTTTTTTCCGACAGCAGTTCCTTCGCTATTCTGTGTATTTCTTTTTTAACCGCTTCCATGTTCCTACAATTCCTTCACCAGCCGTGTCGCGGGACCTGCTTTCTTTACCCCTTCAATGACCGTATTCATGAGATCGGCAAAACGTCCGCCCTCCGACGCGGAAACCCATGAAAACTGGACCCGCTCGGGCTCGATCCCGATATACTCCAAAAATGTTTTTACCAGAGAAAATTTTCGTCTGGCCACCAGATTTCCGCTGATATAATGACAGTCCCCGGGGTGGCAACCCGAGACCAGGACGCCGTCGGCGCCGTTCTGCAGGGCCTTGATAATAAACTGGGGATTAATCCGCGCGGAACAGGGCACCCTGATAATCCTGACGTTCGGTCCGTACTGCAGTCTGCTGACGCCCGCCAAATCGGCCCCCGCGTAGGAGCACCAGTTACAGAGAAAAGCGACAATTTTCGGTTCCCAATTTTCGTTTGTTTCCATTTTTATATCCAATACCGTTTTATACTACATTTATCATATTGAGGATCTGTTCATCTTTGAACCCTTTCAGGTTCGGAGCGGACCCTTTACATGTCGATACACACGCCCCGCAGCCTTTGCAGAGCACCTCGTTAACGACCGCTACTTCCTTTTCCTCATCGATCTCTATCGCGTTATAGGGACAGACCGTTACACAGGCGCCGCAGGCATTGCAGCGGACCGGATTGATGTAGGCCGTTTTCCCGCCGGCTTCCACGGTATCTTTGCTCAATACCGTCAGCGCCCTTCCCGCCGCGGCCATGGCCTGGGAAATAGATTCGTCCACGTCCTTCGGATAATGGGCAAAACCGCAGACAAAAACACCTTCCGAGGCAAAATCAACGGGCCGCAGTTTTACATGGGCTTCGAGGAAAAATTTGTCCGCCGTAAGGGGCACCTTGTAGTACTTGCAAAGCTCCGGATTGTCTTCGTTTGCGTCGATCCGGGCGCTTAAAACGAGAAGTTCGGCGGCAATATCGAGTTCGGCGTTTAAAATATTATCATAGACCGAAATATGTAAACCGTCTCCCCGTTCTTCGACAACAGGCTTGCTCTCCAGGTCGTACTTAATGAACATAATTCCCAGTTCCCGTGCTTTCGTGTAATACTCTTCCCGGAAGCCGTAGGTCCGCATATCTCTGTAGAGAATAAATATTTGGGCCTCCGGCTTCTGTTCTTTCATGGCAATTGCGTTTTTCACGGCACCGGCACAGCAAATCCTGCTGCAGTACTGATGGTCCGGCTCCCTCGAACCGACACATTGGATCATTACCACCGTATCGGGAACATGCAGTTCCTCCGCGAGCATGGCCTCGTTCACCTCTAAAAGGGTCTTTACTTTTTCGCTTTTCCCGTAGAGGTATTCCTCCGGTTTGCTCTCCCCGCCGCCGCTCGCGACAATAACCACACCGTGTTCGATTTCATGCGTCTCCGGCTCTTTTCCGTTGCCGGGATAGCGCGCTTCCACGGTGGAGACGAAATTGCCCACAAAGCCGTTTACATTGGTAAGCCCGGCATTGAGAAACAACTGAATATTGTTATGCGATTTGACCCGGTCAATTACTTCTTCTAAGTACCGCGGAACATTCCTGCCGTCTAAGGTCTTGCCGACTTTCAAGGAGTTGCCCCCGAGCTTTCCGGTTTTTTCCACGAGAAATACCTCAAAACCCTGGTCGGCAATCGCGAGGGCCGCCGTCATACCGGCAAGGCCGCCGCCTAAAACGAATGCCTTCTGCGTTACCGGCAGCGTAATGGAACCTAAGGGTTCGATAAGGTTTGCTTTGGCAACGGCCATTCGAACAAGGTCCTTCGATTTTTCCGTTGCCTTTTCGTGGTCGTGCATATGGACCCAGGAACACTGGTCCCGGATATTGGCCATCTCGAAAAGGTTGGGGTTTAACCCGGCTTCCCGGATAGTCTGCTGAAACAGCGGCTCGTGGGTACGGGGCGAACAGGAGGCAACGATGACCCGGTTCAGATGGTGCTCCTCGATCCGTTCTTTGATAACTTCCTGGGTATCGGAAGAGCAGGTATACATGTTGTCCGCCGAGTAGACCACATGCGGCAGCTTCGACGCGTATTCGGCAACGGATGGAACGTCGACTATTCCGCCGATATTGAGACCGCAGTGACAGACAAACACCCCGATCCGCGGGGGCTCTCCCGCGACGGAGCGCTCCGGCGGAAGTTCGAATTCCTCCACCTCGGTCCCCCGGACGTCGGCCAATTCCACCATTGCCCGGGAAGCGGCACTGGAAGCTTCAACGACCGTTTCCGGAATGTCTTTCGGCTGAGCGAAGGGCCCGCAGACATACACGCCGTCGCGGGTAGTGGAGACTGTATCGAAGGGCTTCGTTTCCGCGAAGCCGTATTTATTTAAGGTTATTCCGAATTTCGCGGCGGTTTCACGAACGTCCTTCGGCGGCTGCAGGCCCGCGGAGAGGACCACTAAATCGAATTCTTTTGTTTCGTACTGCTGATTGTCCTCCCGGACATACCCGATTTTCAGGTTCCTGGTATCATCGAACTGCTCGACCTTCGAGGGGCGGCAGCGGGTAAACTTGATACCCATGCTCTTCGCCCGTTCATAATACTCGTCGAATCCCTTGCCGTGGGCCCGGATGTCCATGTAAAAGACTTCACATTCTAAGTCAGGCTCGTGTTCAATAGCCATAATGGCTTCTTTAATGGCGTACATACAGCATACGGAGGAACAGAAATTATTTTCCGCGTCCCTCGAACCGACGCACTGTATGAAAGCAAGCCGCCCGGGCTTAACGCTGTCGGAAGGCCGGATTACTTTACCGTTACACGGCCCGCTCGCGGACAGGATCCGTTCAAACTGCAGGCTGGAAACAACATTCGGATAGGTTTCGTAGCCGAACTCCGGTTTCTGCGACGCATCGTAGAGGCAGAACCCCGGCGACAGGATGACCGCGCCGGCGGTAATTTCCTCCATTTCGTCTTCCTGGGTATAGTCAATTGCCTCTACCGGACAGACACTTTCACAGATACCGCATCCGCCCGTGTTGAAATGAACACAGTTGTCCCGGTCGATTACCGGCACATTGGGCAGCGCCTGGGTAAAGGGAATGTACACGGCGGGGCGCGCCTTGAGTCCCATTTCGAATTCCGATTCTTTCGGCTCCGGCGGTTTTGGATATACGGTTTTCAGTCTGATTGAGTTTGTCGGACAGACGGTTTCGCAGGCACCGCAGGAGAGGCAGACATCACTTCCCCGGTGATACGGGGTATCCACCCGCATGTCCGGACCCCGGCCGACAAAATCGGCGACGGCGGCGCCCATCCTTTCCCGGCAGATGCGTACACATAAACCGCAGAGAATGCAGTCGTCATTCCCCTTCGGGAACCTCGGCTGCTGTAGTTTATACACCCGGGCAAGGCGCTGCAGGACTTCCGCTTCGGGACATTTGGCAAGGAGCAGTTCCACCGTCATCTTTCTGTTCCGGTGGACCCGTTCCGAATTGGTCAGGACTTCGAGACCTTCCCACACTTCGTAATTGCAGGAGGTTACCATTTTCGTCCGCTTCCCCATTTTTGCTTCAACAATGCAGAGCCGGCAGCCGCCGTGCGGTTCTAAGGCATCATTGTAGCAGAGGGTTGGGATCCCGATGTTTTCCCGCTTTGCTGCAGCGAGGATCGTTTCACCCTTATGGGCCTCTACTTCCTTTCCGTCGAGTATGATTGTAAATTGTTCTTTGCCCTTTCCATGACTGCTCATGAAACTACCTCTTTCACTTTCGCCTTTCCTATGGCATCGAAATTACAGGTCTTGTAGCATTCTCCGCATTTAATGCAGAGGGCCTGATCAATTTCGTGTACACTTTTCAATTCCCCGGATATGGCATCCACAGGACATTTTTTCTTACACGCTCCGCAGCCCGTACATGCTTCAGGATCGATTTCGAACTGGAAGAGATTTTTACAAACCCCGGAGGGGCAGTATTTCTCGTTGATATGAAGCAGATACTCGTCTTGAAAATACTGCAGTGTCGTTAATACCGGATTTGCCGCGGTCTGCCCGAGAGCACAGAGGGCTGAATCCATTAGGTATTCGCCCATCTCCTTGAGGGTATCGATGTCTTCCTCTTTCCCGTTTCCCTTACAGATACGGTCGAGGATCTCCCACATCCGCATGACCCCTTCCCTGCACGCGACACATTTTCCGCAGGATTCTCCCTTTAAGAATTCGGTAAAATAACGGGCAACATCGACCATACAGGTGTCTTCATCCATGACAATCATGCCGCCGGAACCCATCATCGACCCGACTTTCTTCAGCTCGTCATAATCGACCGGCAGATCAAGCATTGAATCGGGGATACATCCGCCGGAGGGCCCTCCGGTCTGCACCGCTTTGAACTTTTTGTTTTTCGGCAGACCTCCGCCGATTTCAAAAATGATTTCCTTCAGTGATATTCCCATAGGAACTTCCACCAGACCGGTATTGTTGATTTTTCCGACTAAGGAAAAGATTTTCGTTCCAGTGCTTCCTTTCGTCCCGATCTTTGCGTACTCAGCGGCACCCATCCGGAATATTTTCGTAACGTTCGCCCATGTTTCTACATTGTTCAGGGTACTCGGCTTATCATGGAGCCCTTTTTCAACGGTATGTATATACTTTGCCCTCGGCCGTCCGACTTTTCCCTCGATAGAAGCCATGAGGGCGGTAGATTCACCGCAGACAAAGGCCCCCGCTCCTTTTACGACTTTTATCCTGAAGGAGTGTCCCGTTCCGAGGATGTTGTCTCCTAAAAAGCCGTATTCCTCCGCCGCTTCGAGGGCGCTGTGCAGGTGCTGTACCGCTAAGGGATATTCGGCCCGGACATAGACGTACCCCTGATGGGCGCCGATCGCGTAGGAGCCGATAATCATCCCTTCTATTACCGAGTGGGGATTGCCTTCCAGTACCGACCGGTCCATGTAAGCCCCGGGGTCGCCTTCGTCGGCATTGCACATGATGTAGCGAACTCCGTCCTCCGATTCGGCGTCCCGGCAGGTTTCCCACTTTACCGCCACCGGGAAGCCGCCGCCGCCCCGGCCGCGAAGACCGGAGACGCGGACCCCTTCGATAACATCCGCCGGCTTCATTCCGGCAAGCACCTCTGCCAGGGCGGAATATCCTCCGGCCCGGATGTAGTCGTCCATACTGACAGGATCTATCAATTCATTCGTCCCGAGGATAAGCCGGTTCTGTTTTCGGTAGAAGGCCATTTCGTCCCGGTTTTTCCGTTTTTCCTTCGTCTGCGGGTCCTTGTATAAAAGCCGCGGTATAATTTCACCCTCTTGCACCGTTTTCGAGATAATGTCCGGCACGTCCTCCGGCTTTACTTTCTGATACAGAACATCCCGGTCCGGTATAAGGACCATTGTTTCAATTTCACAAAAACCGAGACAACCGGTCAATTTCAGCTCTATGCTGCCGGCCAAATCCTGCTTTTCAATTTCTTCCTGAAACGCCCGGGTCACTTCCTTGCTTCCCTGAAGAATACAGCAGGTCGCGTTTGTCGTTATGATTATTTCCCGCTTGCTTTTG
This sequence comes from uncultured Spirochaetales bacterium, assembly GCA_964440465.1. Taxonomy (GTDB): domain Bacteria; phylum Spirochaetota; class Spirochaetia; order SPDA01; family CAZSGZ01; genus CAZSGZ01. The sequence goes on along the minus strand of CAYTSI010000021.1, from coordinate 27,355 downwards.
TCCGCGCTCCGTTCCAGTTGTTCGCGGTGTTTTTTCAGCGCGGCGGGGTCCTTCAATTTATCCATCACACTAATCCCTTTTCGCGTATGTATCGACTACTTTCGGTACCTTACCCATATTCATATTTCCGTGATATTCACCGTCTACACAGACAATTGGACCGAGAGCACAGGCGCCGAGGCAGTTGACCGTTTCCAGACTGAACAGCCCGTCTTCGGTCGTCATTCCCGCTTCGATGCTCAGGACTTTTTCCAGTTCCTCCAACACCAATCCGGCCCCGCGGACATGGCAGGCGGTCCCCACACATACCTGAACGATATGTTTTCCCTTCGGTTCGAGAGAAAAGGCCTTATAAAAACTTGCCGTTCCGAACACTTCGGAAAACGGGATCCGCAGCCGCAGGGAAATCCGCCGCAGCGCGGCTTCCGGAAGATAATTGAATACCTCGTGTGTTTCCTGCAGCACCTGAATCAGCGCTTCCCTGTCTTCTCCGCGGCGGTCGATAACCTCGTCGGTTTTTATAACTTCCTCGGTAACGTCCTGCTCATATTTCGGCTGTACCCGGACAACCTGGCGTACCGGACAGGCTGCCATGCAGTTTCCGCAGCCGGTACACTTGTCGGCGTCGACACTGCGGGCTTTGTGCCTCAGTTTAACCGTAAACGCGCCTGCTTCACCGGAAATCTCTTCCATTTCCGTATAGGTGTGCAGTTCGATATTGTTATGCCGGCTGGCCTCCACGAGCTTCGGAGAGACAATACACATGGAACAGTCGTTGGTAGGAAACGTCTTGTCCAGCTGCACCATCGCACCCCCGATCGACGGGTTCCGTTCAATAAGATGCACTTTAAACCCGCTGTCGGCAAGGTCCATGGACGCCTGCACGCCGGCAATTCCCGCGCCAAGCACCATTACCGAACCGGTTTTACCCTTGCTAGACATGGTCTATCTCTCCTCTTCGATCTTCGAAAGTACGTTCTTCACATGCTGCAGAACTTCGTCTTTCCCGATACTTTTGTCCCCCATGAGAAATTTCACACAATTCCCCCGGAATATGTTGGCGGCCATACCGATGTCCTCGACCTTTTCCAGCCGGTCCGCGGGATAATACCCCTCCCGCACCGCGATGTCCCGAACAGCCATCATAATATGGGAAAAATCGACGTCCTGAGGGCAATTCGAAGAACAGGCGTAACACTGCTGACAGAGCCAAATGACCGGTGACTGCAGGACGTCCTCCCGCATCCCTAACAAAATTTTTCTGATAATTTTCCTGGGGTTATATTCATGGTCCGCGTGAAAAGCAGGGCATCCCGCCGTACAGGTACCGCAGGCGAAACATTTCCGGATGTTTTCACCACCCGGACGCTCGGCAATTTCATATTTAAAATTCGGGTCCAACGTTTTATCTACAACTATTTTTTCCATATCTATTGTTTCCTTCCTACACCTTCGGACGGGCCGCTAATCCCGCGGCTTCCACAATTTCAGGCACCCGTTTTTCCCATTCTATCGCCATGATGTGCACACCGGCGACACCTTCCATGTCCTGGAACCGTTTAATCTGCTCAACGCACATTTTAATGCCTTCATCCGCGGCCGCTTTGGACGCATCCGCTTTTTCTTTCCCTTCGGTAACCTTCGCGAGGCGCTCGATGTAATAGTCCGGCACCGTTAGTCCGGCAACGCCGTCCCGCATATATTCGGCCATTCGCACCGATTTCAGCGGCGTAACGCCCGCCATAATTTTTACCCGTTTGTGCAGCTCCCGCTCCCGGACCCCCCGCATCCACTTTTCAAAGCGCTCCATGTCGTAAATACACTGCGTTTGAATAAAATCCGCCCCCGCGTTGACCTTTTTCGCCAGCCGGATTACCCGAAACTCGAAAGGGTCGCCAAAGGGGTTCGCCGCGGCGCCGATAAAAATTTTCGGCTCTACAATTTCCGATTTCTTTGTGTTGCGGATTTCCTCGCCGTTGATAAACTGTTTGTCGTCCCGCATTCCCTTCATGAGTCCGACGAGCTGGATAGAATCCATGTCGCACACATTCTTGCAGGTGCTGTGGTTTCCAAATGTCTGATGGTCTCCGGTAAGGGCCAGGATATTTTTAATGCCCAGCGCCGCCGCCCCTAGAATATCGCTCTGAATGGCAATCCTGTTCCGGTCCCGGCAGGTAATCTGGATAAGGGGTTCCAGACCTTCCCGCAGCGCCAACAGACCGGCGCCGATGGAGGACATCCGGGCTATTGCCGTCTGATTGTCCGTTATATTGACGGCATCAACATAGCCCTTCAGGTATCCGGCTTTTGTCTTTACCAGCTCCACATCGGCGCTCTTCGGGGGGCCGAGCTCAGACGTTACTGCAAATTCTCCCGCGGCAAACACTTTTTCCAAGTTACTGCCAGATTTTAATCCGTTCATAGTGTCATATCTTCCCGTGTTATTTTTCCGGGCCCGCCGTCGCGGCCGGGACTCCAGTCTTTGACCGGCTCGTTTTCTTCCAGCCGGTCAAGCCGGCCGAGGGCCTTCATTCTGTCATATATTAATTGCCAGGCGCATTCTATATTTTCGGGATCTACTTCGCACATCCCGTCCTGCGATCCTCCGCAGGGGCCGTTCAATAAACTCTTTGAACAGCGCGAAACCGGGCAAATACCGCCGAACTTCTCGAGCACACAATCCCCGCAGCCGGCACACCTCTCGGACCAGACACCGACATCGATATTTGTTCCGTAAAACTTGGTATTTAACGCCGGCAGCACGAACTTTCCTTCAAAAACCTCGCTGCAATACTGTACTCCCACGCCGCAGGCCATGGACAGGACCATGTCGGCTGCTTCGATTTTGTCCCGGACATCGTCAAAAAACTCTTTATCGCACTGCCGTTCGATAGTGTCTTCCATAATTTCCATAGATACACCCCGCTCTTTGTTCGCCAGGCGAATAAGCGACGCGAGCACGCCCACTTCCTTTTCCCCCCCGGCCATGCAGACGGTTACACAGGTACCGCAGCCGAGAATGAGAAGTTTTTCCGCGCCTTCAATTGTTTTGTATATTTCGTCAAAAGGTTTCTGTACCGCTGTTATCACGCTTTTGCTCCTTCCGTATTAAAAAGCCGCGCCGCCATCTCTTCGATGATCTGCCGGCACTTGTGATGGTCCACCGACGAGAGAAAATCGATATGCACCCGGTCGGGAGAAAGGCCGGCCCGCTCTAAAGAATCCCGCGCCATTTCTATCCGTTTTTCAGCCCTGTAGTTTCCCCGGATAAATTTGCAGTTGTCCTTCGGACATCCTAAGATAAGCACTCCCGCGTACCCCTCTTCCAGGGATTTTAAAATAATGCCGATCTCCATTTTCCCGGAACACGGCAGCGGAACCGCCTCGACGACATCGAGTCCTTTGCTGTCTTCTATTGCCTGAAAAGCCTTGTAACTGGAATTTTCACAACAATAGAGAACAATTTTCTCTTTTCTATCCCCGCTCATTTTTCAAACTCACTTTCTGTTCTTTATAATTGCAGCATAATAACCTCGTCCGAATATTCGGGGAGGGTAATTGCTTTTGCCGGGCATTCCCCGGCACAGATACCACATTTTTGACATTCTTCGGGATAACTTACGGCAACACTGTTCTCACGGTCAATATGCATCGCATTGTAGGGACAGCACCGAATGCATGTTAAACAGAGCACGCACTTGTCGGGATCGACCTGAACTTCGCTGCAGATTACCTTCATCGTTTTCGGGCCTAAAAGCCCGTGCACCGACATTGCAGCGGCCCGGGCCTCTTCGATTACCCTTGGAACATAGAGGGTGCCCCGGGCGGCTCCCGCGACAAAAATCCCCGGCCGGTTCGTTTCCACCGAAAAAAGGTGAATGTTGTTTTCCTGCATCATTCCGGTTTTATCGGGCAGTATTCCCGTAATATCAAGCAGGGCCCGGTCCGCCGTCCTGGGCAGTCCGTATCCGCTGATACCGACGATATCACAGAAAAAGTCGACATCCCGCAGTAATACCGAATCCTTCACCTGAATATGGATCCCTTCCTCATCAGGCAGAAACTCGACGGCATCGTACTTTACGATGTTTACACCGCTGTCCCGCACCGCGTCGTAATACTGCTGCAGCCCCTTTGCCGCGACCCGGACGTCCCGTAAAAAGATGTGCACCTGATACCGGTCCTCCTCCTGGATCGATTTTGCAATGGTAAGGGCCATCTCGGTGCTCGCCTTTGTTTCGTCTACATATACATCCAGAAGCAGGCCGACATTCCGGACTTCTCTCCGTACGGTCAGACTTTTTATCCTCTCCGCGACACGGTCCATCGGTTCCGCGAAGGGAGACTCCATCAGTGCATGCAGCTCTGGAGGGAGATCGATATCGGTTTGCAGCCCGGCCGTTACAATAACGGCGCCGACTGTTATTTCCTCTCGTTTCGTTTCCCCGTCCCCGGCAGTCTCGATTACGGCGGTGTAATTACCCACGGAGCCTGCGAGGCGGATGAGGGAAGTCCGCGTTTTCACCGTTACGGGAATATCGCTCCACGGCCGCATGTCACCCCCAATGGAAGAGGACTGCTCGATAACGATAACTTCATAACCGAATTTCGAGCAGGCAGAGGCGGTTTCGATTCCCGCCGGGCCGCCGCCGACGACAAGGACCCGGCCGGTGAGTTCGACTTCTTTTTCTTCAAAAACCGGGACCGCGTTCACCGCCCGGACGGCCCTGATAATGTCTTCCGAAGACTTCCGTACAAAGCCGTCTTTATCCGCGTGCTCCCAGGCGGTAAAGAGGGGGACCGCTTTGACGGCCCCGTACCCGACCCCCGAAGAGCGTGCTGCTTCTTCCAGACTCTTTTCGTGAAAGGTTGGAGAATAGCCGGCAATAACGATTTTGGTAAATCCCCGCTTCTTCGATTCTTCTTTTATAAAATCAATACCCCGCTTCCCGAGCTGTTTCTGAAACAGGATATTCTTCTTCTCTACAAGACCGGAAAAAAAGACACTGTCGGCTATCTGCCCCGCGTCATCCGCGCTGAGAGAGGTCCCGCACCCGTTGTTGATGAAAACACCGATTGTATGCTGTTCTTTATCCATGCCGGCCCTCCAACATTTCCGCCGCCACGGCTTTTGCTTCAGCCATCGATTCGGGGATCGACTGCGGTTCCCGGCATGTTCCGGTTACAAAGACCGAAGCCCCGCCGGGCTCATAGAATCCAAACTCGTCCTGCCGGACCTCCAGTATCTCCGCGAGACGGCCGGCCCCGCTGTCCGGCCCCATGCCGACGGAAAGGACAACCAGGTCGTGGCGGACAATGGAATCTTCACCTTCCATGTTTTCGACCATACACCTGAGCTTTCCGTCCGCGAGTTCATCCACCCGGAAGGGCAGACCGCGTTGAAAATGAACACCTAAATCTTCAATTTCTTTCCGGAGCAGGTTATATTCTTTGTCGAAATTTTGAATATCGATATAATAAATGGTCACTTGTATTTCCGGGTTTCGGTATTTGATAATCCGGGCCAAGCGGAGGGCATAGGAACAGCAGACCGCGGAACAGTAGTTTCGGCGGATAACAGGGTCTCTCGAACCGACACACTGAATAAAGGCAATGTCTTTTGCATCGCCTAAGACCATATCGGCGGAAAGTCTCGCTTCAGCTTCGGCTCCGGTTATTATCTTTTCACTCCGAACATACCCATAGTTAGGCTTCCGTTCCGCCGGAAATGGGGTGTGCCCCGTTGCTACGAGGACCCCGTTCCCCTTCACTGTTTCCTTCTTCGAAGCGCCTTCCGTATGAATTGCACCTGCGGAACAGGCCTTGACACAGGCATTGCAGGACTGTCCGTTATGGAGCCGACACTTCGCGTAATCGATAACATACTGGACGAACTCTCCCCGCTGATACCTGCTGATACACTGTTCCGGACACGCGGCAGCGCAGGCTCCGCAGAATTCACAAGCTTTGTAATCAATCCAGGGGCTTTTCCGGACAAGATGCAGCGCGGTTTCCCCGGGAGTTTCGGCATAGCCGGTAACTTCAGCTCCGGTTATCAGCGTTACGTTCGGATTGCCTACCGCCTCGTACAGTTCCGTATGGGCCACGCAGACACCGCACCTGCTGCACGAATCGGTCGCCTTACAGCAGTACTCGAGGACTTTCCCCCCCGCAGTGCTTTCCCGTTCGATTAACGTTACTTTGCTGCCTTGATTCGCTAAACTATTGGCTGCCGTACAGCCGCTTATTCCCGCACCGATAACGACATAATTATTCATACCAACTCTTTTTATTAACTCTCATTTTTAAAGTAGAAAAATGGTACCAGAGGCCATTTTAGAAATATTGTTTTTTATTACTAATTTTTGTAAAAACTTATCCAGTCTTTCATTATTAGTTGTCATCGTAAAAATTTTCCATTATTCTAATGGAAACGGTAGTTTGTAATAGATATTTTACGAAAAGGAGAATTGCGTCATGAGTATGCTGATGTCGGAACAGGAAATTTTTTCAATGGCCATGGAGATAGAAAAAAGCGGAAAAGCCTTCTACAACACCGTTCTAAACTCGGCCCCGGACGAGAAAACCCGGGAGCTGTTTTCATTTCTAGCCGGGGAGGAACAGCGACACTACGACTTTTTTAAAAAGTTACGTGAAATGTCCGGAAATCTCATTATTCAGGATGAAGATTGGGAAGACATAAGCGAATATATAAAAGCAACCACCGATTCCAGGTTTTTTATCGGGGAAGAGAAGGCGATACGGACAGCCGAAGGGGCAAAAGATATTAAAGAAGCGATTGATATTGCCGTTAGTTTTGAAAAAGATACGCTCCTGTTTTTTTACGAACTGCTGAATGTGACCCCTGAAGGCTCGAAAGAAGCGGCACAGAAAATTGTAGACGAAGAAAAACGGCACATTATCCTTTTATCGGAAAAGCGAAAAAACCTGCCCTGATAAAAATCTGACCTAAAGACCCTTGCGCCGGGCGGAAAAATAGGCTATTCTACAAAAAACAGAGGGGGCCGGGATGTCCAGTCCGGATCGTA